>JAKAFH010000031.1 GCA_021818025.1 Actinomycetes bacterium
CGGCGTGGCGGCGGGCGCCGGACTCGGCGCGACGGTCGCGATCATCTCGTCGTCGCGCTCGATGTACCTCCTACCGGCCGCCGCCTTCGTCGGGGGCGCGCTCGCGGTGACGCTGACGTACCTGGTGGGATCGCGCGCGACGACCCACTCGTCGGGCGCCTCGATCGTGCTCGCCGGCGTCGCGATCGCCGCGGTCTTCACCGCCCTGCAGACGAACCTCCAGCAGCAGCACGCGGCCGACCTGCAGCCGGTCTACTCGTGGATCCTCGGCAGCCTGTCGACGGCCTCGTGGTCCGACGTCGGGCTGATCGCGCCCTACGTCCTCGTCAGTGCCGTCGTGCTGCTCGCGCACCGCCGGCTGCTCGACGTGCTGCGCGTGGGCGAGGAGGAGGCGGCCGCGCTCGGAGTCCACCCCCAGCGGGTGCGCCTCGCCGTCGTGGCGGCGGCGACCCTCGGCACCGCGGCCGCGGTCTCGGTGAGCGGGCTGATCGGCTTCGTCGGGATCATCGTGCCCCACGTGGTGCGACTGACCACCAACGCGAGCTACCGCGTCGTGCTGCCGGTCTCGATGATCAGCGGCGCCTCGTTCCTCATCCTCGCCGACCTGGGTGCGCGCATGCTCGACGCGCCGGCCGAGGTGCCCCTCGGCGTCGTGACTGCCTTCATCGGCGGACCCTTCTTCATCTTCGTGTTGCGCTCGCGCCGCAGCCACCAGGGCGTGCTCTGATGGCCGCGCTCGCCGAGGCCAGCGCCGTCGTCGAGCTCGAGTCGCTGTGCGTGCGCTACGACAGCACCACGGCGCTGCGCGACGTGAGCGACGTCGTCGCGCCGGGCGAGTGGCTCGGGGTCATCGGGGCCAACGGTGCGGGCAAGAGTACGCTGCTGCGCGCCCTCGCGCACCTCGTGCCCTACGAGGGCGTCGTGCGCATCGATGGGACCAACGCAAAGCCGCTGTCGCGGCGCCACTTCGCGCGCCTCGTCGCCTTCGTCCCCCAGAAGCCCGAGCTGCCCCAGCAGATGCGCGCGATCGACTACGTGGCCCTCGGGCGAACGCCCCACCTGGGCTACTTCGGGGTCGACGGCGAGCACGACCGCGCACGCTGCGCGTCGCTGCTCGAGCGCCTCGGGCTCGGCGCGAAGGCCGAGCGCACGCTCGCCACCCTGTCGGGCGGCGAGCTCCAGCGCCTCGTGCTCGCGCGCGCCCTCGCCCAGGAGGCGCCGGTGCTGCTGCTCGACGAGCCCACCAGCGCGCTCGACCTGGGTCGGCGCGTCGAGGCACTCGAGCTCGTGGACGAGCTGCGCCACGAGCGCGGCCTCACGGTCATCAGCGCCCTGCACGACCTCACGCTCGCCGCCCAGTTCGCCACCCGGCTCCTGCTCTTGCACGAGGGCTCGGTGGTCGCGACCGGCGGGCCGGCCGAGGTCCTCGACGAGACGGCCCTCGGACACTACTTCGGCGCCCGGGTCCGGGTGCTGCGCTCCAGTGACGGCGAGCTCGTCGTCATCCCGCGTCGACAGTCAGAGAGGAAGCCATGACCACTGAACCCCACGAGGCCCCGGCCGCGCCGGCGCTGCGCCGCGCCACCTCGGTGGTGCTCGTCAACACCGGCGACGGCAAGGGCAAGTCCTCGGCCGCCTTTGGCGTGATGGGCCGGGCCTGGGCGCGCGGGTGGCGCGTCTGTGTCGTGCAGTTCCTAAAGAGTGGCAAGTGGCGCTCGGGCGAGCACAAGCTCGCCGAGCACCTCGGCATCGAGTGGCAGTCCCTCGGCGACGGGTTCACCTGGGAGTCGACCGACATCGACGAGACGATCGCCAAGGGGCGCCACGCGTGGCAGGTCGCACGCGCGCGCATCGAGAGCGGTGACTACGAGCTCGTGATCCTCGACGAGATGACCTACGCGATCACCTACGGCTGGATCGACCTCGACGAGGTCGTGGCGACGATCACCAACCGACCCGCCACGACCAACGTCATCATCACCGGCCGCGACGCACCCGAGGCGCTCCTTACGATCGCGGACACCGCGACCGAGATGCGCGTCATCAAGCACGCCTACGACCAGGGGATCAGGGCGATGAAGGGGATCGAGTACTGATGCGCGCCGAGCTGGTCGAGGGTCCCGACGCCGACCTGCTCGTCTGGCGCGCCGGGCCGTCCCTCGTCGCCTCGACCGCCACGGTGGGCGGGGGCGTCGGCGAGCGCCACTGGGCCATGAACGCCCAGGTGCCCCACGACTACGCCCGCACCGACCTCGCCGAGCACGCCAGCGAGCTCGCGAGCGCGCTCGCGCTGCGCGGACCGGGCGTGACGATGTTCACCGCGGCGCCGGTGCGCCGCGTGCGTCACGCACTCGACGGCGACGTGGCGGTCGAGGCGACCGTCGGGGTGACCCGTCCCACCTGGGCGGCCGCGCCCGACGAGGTGCTCGACCCGCGTCCGGGCACGATCAACATCGTCGTCTTCGTGCCCGTGCGCTTCGAGCCCGGCGCGATGCTGAACGCCCTCGTGACCGCGACCGAGGCCAAGACCCAGGCCCTCGTCGAGGGCGGCGTCGCGGGCACCGGCACGGCCTCGGACGCGCTGTGCGTCATCGGCCCGCTCGAGGGCCCGCGCGAGGCCTTCGCGGGACCCCGCTCGCCCTGGGGCGCGCGGATCGCGCGCGCCGTGCACGCGGCCGTCGCCGCCGGACTCGGGCCCGCGTCATGATCACCCTGATCCTCGGGGGCGCACGGTCGGGCAAGTCCGCCGTGGCCGAGTCCCTCGCGCGCCAGTCCTCCGGCCCCGTCACCTACGTCGCCACCGGCGTCGTGGGCGACGACGCGGACTTCGCCGCCCGCGTCGCCGAGCACCGAGCCCGCCGACCGGCCGCCTGGGACACACTCGAGGTCGGCGCGCAACTCGCCGAGGCCCTCGGGCGCGTGCGCGGCACCGTGCTCGTGGACTCACTCGGCACCTGGCTCGCGGCGACGCGCGACTTCGCGGTCGACGTCGACGCCCTGCTCGTCGCGCTCGAGGCCCACGCCGGTGACGCGATCGTGGTCACCGACGAGGTCGGCCTGGGCGTGCACCCCGAGACCGAGGTCGGCCGGGCCTTTCGCGACGCGCTCGGCCGGCTCAACCAGGCCGTCGCCGCGCGCGCCGACGCGGTGTGGCTCGTCGTGGCGGGCTGTGTTCTCGTCGTGAAGGGCGCGCGCTGATGCGCCGCGCCTTCGCCTTCCTCACGATGCTCGGGGGGTCGGCCGAGCCGACGCCCACGACCTTCGCGTGGTTCCCGCTCGTGGGCGCCGTGCTCGGACTCGTCGTCGGGTGCATCTGGTGGCTGACGGCCCGCCACGGCGCCCCCGCCCTCGCCGCGGCCGTCGCGCTCGCGGCGGACCTCGCACTGACGGGACTGCTGCACGTCGACGGCCTCGCCGACGCGGGCGACGGCCTGCTCGCCCCGATGCCGCGCGAACGACGTCTCGCGGTGATGGCTGAGCCGACGATCGGCGCCTTTGGCGTGGCGAGCGTGGTCGGGGTCCTGGTCCTTCGCTACGCCGCCTTCGCCTCGGCGCGCCCGGCACCCCTGCTCGTCGCGGCCCTGTGGTGCGCGTCGCGCACGGCGATGGTCACGATCAGCCAGGTGCTGCCCTACGCGCGCGAGGGTGGCATCGTGAGCGCCTTCGTGGGCGGTCGTCGCTGGGTGCTCGTCCTCGCGATCGTCGCCGGGATCACCGGGTCACTGGCGCTCGGCGCGCACTGCGGGCGTCACGGCGTGCTGAGCGTGCTCGGGGTCCTTCTCGGCGCCGGTGCCGTCGCACTGCTCGCCAAGCGACGCCTCGGCGGCTACACCGGCGACGTGCTCGGCGCGAGCGGCATCGTGGGCGAGACGCTCGGGCTCGTCCTGTGGGCACTGCGGTGAGCCGTGCGCTCGCCGCCGCGATCGGTCTCGGGCTCGACCGGCTCGTCGGCGAGCCGCCGACGCGCGTACATCCCCTCGTGCACTTCGGGCGCGTGATGGGCGCGATCGAGCGGCGTTGCTACCGCGACGATCGCGCCGCCGGGCTCGGCTACGTCGGTGCCGGGCTCGCGCTCGGCGCGCTCGCCGGGTGCCTCGTCCGATCAACCGCACTCGCGACGGCCCTCAGCGTCGGCGGCCGCTCGCTGTCGCGCACGGCGGCCGAGGTCGCCGATCCCCTCGAGGCGGGCGACCTCGATGAGGCGCGCTCGAGACTGCCGGCACTCGTCGGGCGCGACCCGAGCGAGCTCGACGAGGCGGGCATCGCGCGCGCGGTCGTGGAGTCGGTCGCCGAGAACACGGTCGACGCGATCGTCGCCCCGGCGCTCGTCGCGGCGGCCCTGGGCGCCGCGGGCGCCCTGGGGTATCGCGCTATCAACACGATGGACGCGATGGTCGGGCACCGCTCGGCGCGCTACCGCCACTTCGGCACGCCCGCCGCGCGCCTCGACGACGTCGCCAACTGGGTGCCGGCGCGCGTGACCGCGGCGCTCGTCGCGCTGACGCGCCCGCGCACGGCGCTCGCCGTGCTTCGCGCCGTGCGCCACCAGGCACCCGCGCACCCCTCGCCGAACTCCGGGGTCGCCGAGGCCGCCTTCGCGGCCGCCCTCGGGGTCACGCTCGGCGGGCGCAACGTCTACGGCGACCGGGTCGAGGTCCGGCCCGCCCTCGGCACGGGCCGGCCGGCGCGCGCGAGCGACATCGCCGCCGCGCGACGGCTCAGTCGCGACGTCACGGCCGCCCTCGCGCTGCTGCTCGCGGGCGCGGCCCTGCTTGCCCGACGCTCGTTGAGGGAGCGGTCGTGGGCCTGACGCCGGGACGACACGGGGGCGACGGGGCACGCATCGCGCGCGCGCTCGGTGTCGAGGTGTCGGCGGTCCTTGACCTCTCCCAGTCGCTCAACCCCGTCGCACCCGACCCCATGCCGGTGCTCGCGCGCCACCTCGACGCCATCGGGCGTTACCCCGATCCCTCGGCCGCAACGGCCGCCCTCGCGGCCGCGATGGGCGTCGATGTCGAGCGGCTGCTGCTCACCAATGGCGGCGCCGAGGCGATCTCGCTCGCGGCGGGCGAGCTCGGCGGCTCGGTCGTCGAGCCCGAGTTCGCGCTGCACCCGCGCGGCACGGGCCCGCGGTGGCGCTCGAATCCGCACAACCCGACCGGCCGGCTCGCGCGCGCCGAGGAGCGAGCGGCCGTGTGGGACGAGGCCTTCTACCCGATGGCGACCGGGGCCTGGACCCGGGGCGACGACGCCGTCGTCGTGGGCTCGCTGACCAAGCTGCTCGCCTGTCCGGGGCTGCGCGTCGGCTACGTGCTCGCGAACCCCGAGTTCGTCGAGCGGTGCCGGCGCGCCCAGCCCACGTGGGCGCTCAACGGGCTCGCCGGCGAGTCCCTCGAGGACCTGCTGGCGCCGATCGACCTCGCCGGGGTGGCGGCCGGCATCGCGGCGCTGCGCGCGCAGCTCGTTGACCTGCTCGCGCGCTTCGGCCTCGTGGCCGCGCCGTCGGAGGCGAACTGGGTCCTCGTCGAGCGTCCGGGACTGCGCGAGGCGCTGCTCGAGTCACTCGTCGTGACGCGCGACTGCGCGAACTTCTCGATGCCGGGCGTGGTGCGCATCGCCGTGCCCGACGCGGCCGGCCTGGCGCGCCTCGAGGTGGCACTCGAGGCTGCGCGCGACTGGCTCGATGAATCGCTAGTAAGGAGAGACCTATGACCACGACCGAATCGCTGGCCGACCTGATCGCCTCGATCGTCCCGGTGGACGACGCCTCGGCCCAAGAAGCGCGCGAGCTCCAGGACCGGCTCACCAAGCCGGCCGGCTCGCTCGGCCAGATCGAATCGATCGGGATCCAGCTCGCCGCGATCGCGCGCGCCTGCCCGCCGCCGGTGCCCGAGCGGGCCACGGTCTGCGTCTTCGCCGGCGACCACGGCGTCACCCGCGCCGGCGTCACCCCGTGGCCGAGCGAGGTCACCGCCCAGATGGTCGCCAACTTCTGTGCCGGTGGGGCGGCGATCAACGTGCTCGCGCGCCACGCCGGGGCGGCGGTCACCGTCGTCGACGTGGGCGTGGCGACGCCGATCCCCGGCGACGCGGCGGGACTGGTGCGCCGCAACGTCGCCCCGGGAACCGCGAACCTCGCCGTCGAGGCGGCGATGACCATCGAGCAGGCCCGCGCCGCGATCGCCGTGGGGGCTGACGTCGCGCGTGAGGCGATCCTCGCCGGCGCCATGCTGCTCGCCACCGGTGACATGGGCATCGGCAACACGACGCCCTCGGCGGCGCTGCTCGCCGCGCTGACCGGCACCAGCCCGGGCGAGGTGACCGGCCGGGGCACGGGCATCGATGACGCGACCTGGCGGCGCAAGGTCGAGGTCATCACCGGCGCGCTCGCGCGCCTCGCGCCCGAGGCGACGCCCCTCGCGGTGCTGGCCGAGGTCGGCGGCTTGGAGATCGCCGCCCTGGCGGGCCTCGTGCTCGGCGCCGCGTCCGCGCGCGTGCCCGTCGTGATCGACGGCGTGATCGCGGTCGCGGCCGCCACGGTCGCCGCGGCGATGGCCCCCGCGGTCACGGGCTATCTCATCGGCGGGCACCGCTCGAGCGAGCCCGGTGCGACGGTCGGGCTCGCGCACCTGGGCGTCACGCCCCTGCTCGACCTCGGGCTGCGCCTCGGCGAGGGCAGCGGCGCCGCCCTCGCTATTCCGCTCGTCCAGGCGGCCGCGAGGATCATGGCCGAGATGGCGACCTTCGAGTCGGCCGGGGTGAGCGAGCGCGAGGCGTGAGCGGCTCGCTGCTGGTGCTCGGGACCTCCTCGGGCGCGGGCAAGTCGACCGTGGTGACCGGACTGTGCCGCGCGCTGCACCGGCGCGGTATCGCCGTGGCGCCCTTCAAGGCCCAGAACATGTCGCTCAACTCCTACGTCACCCACGAGAACGGGGAGATGGGCCGGGCCCAGGTCGTCCAGGCGCGCGCCGCGGGCCTCGAGCCCGAGGTCGCCATGAACCCGGTGCTGCTCAAGCCCGGCTCGGACGTGGCGAGCCAGCTCGTGGTCATGGGCCAGCCCGTCGGCGAGCTCGACGGCAGCCGGTGGCGCGCGAAGGGCGACCTGCTCGAGCTTGTCGTCGCGGCCCACGACGACCTGGCGCGCCGCTTCGACGTCGTGATCTGCGAGGGCGCGGGCAGTCCGGCCGAGGTCAACCTGCGCGCCAGTGACATCGTGAACCTGGGCTTCGCCGCCGCGGCGCGGGTCCCCGCGGTGCTCGTCGGGGACATCGACCGCGGTGGGGTCTTCGCCACGCTTGTCGGCACCCTCGCGGTGCTCGACGGACCCGACCAGGACCTCGTGCGCGGGCTGGTCATCAACAAGTTCCGCGGCACCCGGTCCCTGCTCGAGGACGGACTCGATCGCCTCGCCGCGATGGCCGGCCGGCCGGTCCTCGGGGTGCTGCCGATGCTCGCCGGGCGCGAGGTCGACACCGAGGACGCGACGGACTTCTCGTCGTGGGCCGACGGGCCGGCCCCCCTCGGCGAGGACGTGCTCGTGATCGGGGTCGTGGCCCTGCCGCGGGCCTCGAACCTGACCGACGTCGACCCGCTCGTCGACGAGCCCGGCGTGATCGTGCGCGCGCTGCACCGGCCCGAGGCGATGGCCGACTGCGACCTGGTGATCCTGCCGGGCACCCGCGCGACGGTGTCGGATCTCGGCTGGCTGCGCGCGCGGGGCTTTGCGCCCGCGCTCGCACGCCGCGCGGCCGCCGGCGCGGCGATCATGGGGATCTGCGGCGGCTACCAGCTGCTCGGGCGCGAGATCGACGACGACGTCGAGAGCGGCCGCGGGCGCGTCGACGGGCTCGGCCTGCTCCCGGTGACGACGCGCTTTTTGCCCACCAAGGTCCTGGCGCGTCCGAGCGCGGTCCTGGCGGACGGCTCGAGCGTGACGGGCTACCAGATCCACCACGGGGTCGTCACGCGCGAGGCCGGCCGCGCGCTCGTCGGCGACGAGGGGTGCGTACAGGGCTCGGTCTCAGGCACGACCTGGCACGGCCTGTTCGAGAACGACGCCTGGCGCGCCGCCTTTCTCACCGAGCTCGCGCGCGGACGTGCCAAACGCTTCGTCGCGTCGTCGGCGACGTCCTTTGCGAAGCGCCGCGAGGTGCGCATCGAGGCGCTGGCCGACCTGGTGGATGAGCACCTCGACGTCGATGCGCTGCTCGCCATCGCCGAGGCCGGCGTCGGTGCCGGCGCGCCGGCGCGAGTCACGCTGTCGCGGGTCCCCTAGTTGCCAGCGAGCGATTGCCAGTAGGCGTCGCGGCGCTGTTCGCGCGGGGTCCGGCTGCAGTCCCCGCAGCGGACCTTGCCCGCCAGGCGATCGTAGAGACAGCAGGTCGTGCGCTCGAAGAACCAGCCGTGGCGCCCCTCGCGCTCGAGCGCCAGGTACGAGCCGAGCCCGCGCATCGCGGCGGGCGAGGCCTCGAGGAACGCCTCGCCGAGGGGCTGGACCCAGGGTCCGAGCACGCCCTCAGCGGTGCGAAAGGCGACGGCGCTCGAGGCCGCGACGTTGCCCCAGAGCAGGCGTGCCCCGACGCGCGTCGTCGCGCGGACCGCCGCCACGAGGGGCGCGAGGTGCACGTCGAGGACGTTGAGCAGCGCCGCGACGGCGTCGCGGGCGCCAGCGGGGTCCTCGAGCAGCGCACGCGGCTCGAGGAGGGCGACGCGCGGCTCGAGGTAGGCGAGGGCCGCGGGTCGCCCGAGGCGAAACGAGACGGCCATCGCGCTCGGCGCCGAGTCGGGCAGGACGCCCGCGAAGGTGAGCGCGGTCACGGCGTGGGTCACCACGCGGTAGGCGTAGTTCTGCACGAGGAGTGACGCACTGACGACCGGGTCCTCGGTGCCGAGGTGCTGACCGGTGTCGCGCATGATTGCTTCGAGCCAGGTCGGGTTCGCGAGCAGGTCGCCGCAGCCGACCCAGGCGTCGTCCGCCACGGCCGCACCGACGGCCACCGTGTCGCGCGGCCCGACTTCGGCGCGCAGGTAGGAGAGCGTCGCGTTGACCTGGGCGATGGCGTGTTCGAGGACCTCGGCGGCCGGCGCGCCGGTTCGCCAGGCGAGGCTCACGAATACCCGCCGTCGCGCTCGAGGGGCACGCGCAGCCACGACACCAGCGCGCGCAGCTCGTGGTAGGCGGCGAGGCGCGCCTCGTCAGTTTCGGCGGCCTCGGCCGACGCGATGGGTCCCCAGAGGCGCCCGACCATCGTCGGGCCGAGCTCGAGCAGGCCGCCGCTGCCCGAGGTCGCGTAGCGCGCGAGCACGTAGTGCGCGAGCGCGCCCACGGAGAGGCCCGTCGCCTCGGCGAGCCCGCGCAGCGTGCGCAGCGGGTCGAGGTTCGCGTACAGCGCCACGTCGGCCTTGAAGTTCGCGTCGGGGTCGCCCGGTGCCCACGGGCCGCGGTAGCGCTCGAGGGCCACGAGCTCGTCGCGGGGCTCGTCGCTCGCGGGGCCGTTCACCGCGACGAGCGTACCGCGTCGGCGAAGGCGGCTGGTACCATGGCGAATCGCGCGCCTCGGACCTCGCCTCGTCATCGCCGGGACCCATTCGGGCGTCGGCAAGACCACCGTCGCGACCGGGATCATGGCGGCCCTCGCCGCCTCGGGCCTGCGCGTCGCCTCGGCCAAGGTCGGCCCCGACTTCATCGACCCGAGCTACCACGCGCTCGCCACGGGCCGCCCCGGCCGTTCGCTCGACGTCTTCCTCGCCGGCGAGGACGTCGTGCGCCGCCAGGCCGCGCGCGCGACGCGCGACGCCGACGTGCTCGTCGTCGAGGGCGTCATGGGGCTCTTCGACGGCGCGGGCGAGCCGGGCGTCGACGGCTCGACCGCGGCCGTGAGCCGGCTGCTCGACGCCCCGGTGGTGCTGGTCGTGGACGCCTCGGCGATGAGCGGCTCGGTCGCGGCACTGGTGCACGGCTTTTCCACCTTCGATCCGCGCGTGGCCGTCGCCGGGGTCATCCTTAACCGGGTCGCGAGCGAGGGCCACGCGACCCTGCTCGCCGAGGCACTCGCTGCGCTCGGGGTGCCCGTGCTCGGGGTCATTCGCCGCGCCGAGGAGCTGGTGTGGCGCGAGCGCCACCTCGGGCTGGTGCCCGCCGTCGAGGCCCCCGATGCGACCCGCGACTTCGTCGCGCGCCTCGGCGAGGTGATCGGACGCGGCGTCGACCTGACCGCCCTCGAGGCGGTGGCACGCCGGGCGCCGGCCCACGAGGTCGAAGACGTCCCCCACGCGCGCTTCGTCGGTCGTGCACGCGTGGCGCTCTGCGTCGGGCCGGCCTTCAGCTTCGTCTATCCCGAGAACCTCGAACTGCTCGCCGAGGCGGGCGCCGAGTTCGTCGAAGTCGACCCGCTCGTAGACGAGGCACTGCCAGCCGACTGCACCGCGCTCTACGCCGGGGGCGGGTTCCCCGAGGTCTACGCGAGCGCGCTCGGTGCGAACACGCGACTGCTCGCCGACGTGCGCGAACGCGTGGGGGCCGGGCTCGTCACCTGGGCCGAGTGTGGCGGCTACCTGTGGCTCTGTCAGTCACTCGATGAGACGCCGATGGCCGGCGTGCTCGACGGCTTCCACGCGACGATGACCGACCGGCTGACCCTCGGCTACCGGCGCGCGAGCACCCGCGGGCCGGGGATCTTCGGCCCGGCGGGCACGCAGCTGCGTGGCCACGAGTTCCACCGCTCGACCGTCGCCCCGGCGGGCGAGGGCCTGGAACTGACGAGCCGGTTCGGCGCGAACCTGGGCGGGGTGAACACCCCGACGCTCTTCGCGAGCTACCTGCACCAGCACCTGGCGGCGACGCCCGAGCTGGCCGAGCGCTTCGTGGCCGCGGCCCTCGTGGACGACCGGCACGGGGCCGGTGGGGCGTAGCTCGACGGTCGCGTCGGGCCCCACGACCGGCACGGGACCGGTCGTGCGAGCCGGCGTGCCAGCAGTGGGCGGCGTCAGGTCGTCCAGCGCCTCGTTCCTAGCGGAAGTCCGCCATCAGGTCCTCGAGGACCGCGCTGCCCGGGCAGAGCGCCTCGAAGGGCAGCTTGTTGAGCCCCTCGACGGGGGTGTGGTTGATCTCGTGCATGCTCGGGGCGCTCTCGTCGAGGTAGAGCAGGCCGGTGACGACCTCGCCGAGGCGCTGGTGGTCGCGGATGTACTCCTCGACCGAGATGCGATTGGTCGGGTCGTAGCCCTCGGGCACCGAGCGGAACGTGATCACGCTGCCGTCGTGCATCGTGACCGAGCGCGTCTCGGGCCCGCCGATCGCGACGTTGATCTCCTCGCGCTCGGGCACGAAGTCGGTGAGGACCTCCTTGACCTCGTGCTCGCGCATGAAGCGGTAGCTCTTGGTCGAGCCCTCGTGGTCGTTGAAGGTCACGCACGGGCTGATCACGTCGATCAGGGCGAGGCCGTTGTGGGCGACCGCGGCCTTCAGGATCGGGATGAGCTGCTCCTTGTCGCCCGAGAAGCTGCGCGCGAGGAACGTCGCGCCCATCGCGAGGCCGAGCATGATCGGGTCGATCGGGGCGACCACGTTGGCGTCGCCCTTCTTCGGGCGCGTGCCGATGTCGGCCGAGGCCGAGAGCTGGCCCTTGGTCAGCCCGTAGACGCCGTTGTTCTCGATGACGTAGACCATCTTCACGTTCCGTCGGATCGCGTGGGCGAGGTGGCCGATGCCGATGGAGAGCGAGTCCCCGTCGCCCGAGACGCCGATGTAGGTGAGCTCGCGATTCGCCGCGGCCGCACCGGTCGCGATCGTCGCCATGCGCCCGTGGGCCGAGTTGAAGCCGTGGGCGCCGCGCACGAAGTACGTCGGGGTCTTGCTCGAGCAGCCGATGCCGCTCAGCTTGGCGATCATGTGCGGCGGGGTCGACAGCTCCCAGAACGTGTGGGTGATCGCCGCGGTGATCGAGTCATGCCCGCAGCCCGCGCACAGTGTTGACATGGCGCCCTCGTAGTCACGGATCGTGAGGCCGAGGTCGTTCTTCGCCAGCGGCGCGAGCGGGATCAGTGGTTTGGTGATCGATGGCACGTCAGTCCTCCAACTGTTCGATGTTGCCGTGTCCGAGCACGCCGTCGACGACCTGGGCCGCGCTGAGCGGGAAGCCGCCGTAGGCGAGGATCGAGTGCATCGACTCGATCGGCACGCCGGTTTCGATGCTGATGAGCGAGCGCAGCTGGCCGTCGCGGTTCTGCTCGACGACGAAGCAGTGCTCGTGGCCCTCGACGAAGGCCCGCACGTCGGATACGAAGGGGAAGCCCCGCACGCGCATGAAGTCGGCCGCCAGCCCGCGCTCGGCGAGCTCGTCGATGGCCTCGCGCACCGCGAGGTCACAGCTGCCCAGGGTGATGATGCCGACGTGCGCACCGGGCCGGCTGATCACGACGGGCGCGGGCACGTGGCTCGCGGCCGAGGCGTGCTTGAGCTTCAGGCGGTCGACGACCTCTTGGTACTCGTCGGGGTTCTCAGTGTAGCGGCCGAACATGTCGTGGCCCGAGCCACGGATGAAGTAGGCGCCCTTGGAGTCCGAGCCCGGCACGGTGCGCGCGGCCACGTGCTCGGCGTCGGCGTTGGCGTAGCGGTAGAACTCCTTCATCCCCGCGAGGTCCTCGTCGGTGAGGATCCGACCGCGGTCGGGCACGAACGAGTCGTCCCAGGTGAACTTGGGCACCACCCAGTCGTTCATGCCGATGTCGAGGTCGAGCAGCATGAACACCGGCGTCTGGAACCGCTCGGCGAGGTCAAAGGAGGTGACCGCGAACTCGAAGCACTCCGCCGGGTTGGCCGGGAAGGTGAGGATGTGCTTGGTGTCGCCGTGGCTCGCGTACGCGCACAGCAGGATGTCGGCCTGCTGGGTGCGCGTCGGCATGCCCGTCGAGGGGCCGGTGCGCTGGACGTCGACGATGACCGCGGGGATCTCGGTGTAGTACGCGAGGCCGAGCAGCTCGTTCATGAGCGAGATCCCCGGGCCCGACGTGGAGGTGAAGGAGCGCGCCCCGCTCCAGCCCGCACCGAGCACCATGCCGATCGCGGCGATCTCGTCCTCGGCCTGGAGGATGATGTAGTTGTTCCTCACCGTGGGCGCGTCGCCGTCGTGCTCACCGGGGATGACCTCGCGGCGGTAGGTCGCACAGAGCCGCGTGAAGTTGTCCATCACCGCCGTCGCCGGGGTGATCGGGTACCAGCCGGCGACCGTGGCCCCGGCGTAGAGGGCGCCGAGCGCGGTCGCGGTGTTGCCGTCGATCAGGATCGAGTCCTTGGTCGCGTCCATCGCCTCGACCCGGAAGGGCAGCGGGCAGTCGAAGGTCGCCACGGCGAAGTCATAGCCCAGCTGCAGGGCCCGCTGGTTGGACTCGCGCAGTGCCTCGTTGCGCGCGAAGGTCTCGGCCAGCAGCGAGCGCACGAGCTCGACGTCGATGCCGAGCAGCGCCACGATCGCCCCGGCGTAGGCGATGTTCTTCATCAGGATCCGCTCGCGGGGCTTCTTGAAGTTCTCGAGGCACATGCGCGCGAGCGGCACCCCGAGGAAGGTGACGTCGTCACGCACCAGGTCATCGTCGAGCGGCCAGGACGAGTCGAACAGCAGGTAGCCGCCCGAGCGCACCGCGGCGATGTCCTCGGCGTAGGTCTGGGCGTTCATCGCAACCATGAGGTCGTACTCGAGGGCGCGCGCCGTGTGGCCGTCCTTGTTCACCCGGATCTCGTACCACGTGGGCAGGCCCTGGATGTTCGAGGGGAAGAGGTTCTTGCCCGAGACGGGGATGCCCATGCGAAAGATGGCCTGCATCAAGAGGCTGTTGGCACTGGCCGAGCCAGTGCCGTTCACGTTGGCTAGTTTGACCGCGAAATCGTTGACTCGCACGGTGGGGGCCGCGTCGATGGTCATATCAGTTCCTTCCTTCATTGGCGCTCGAGGCGACCGGGATGTGCAGCACGCTGGTGCCGGCCTTGGGCGTGAGCAGCGTGAACTCCTCCATGTCCCAGGCGGCGGTCGGGCAGCGTTCGGCGCACAGTCCGCAGTGCACGCACACGTTTTCGTCCTTGACCATCACGCGTCCGGTCTGGGGCAGCGGTCCCGAGACGAAGAGCGTCTGATCGAGGTTGGTCGACGGTGCCGAGAGCCGCGTGCGCAGGTCGGCCTCGTCGCCGTTGCGGGTGATCGTCAGGCACTGCACCGGGCAGATGTCGACGCAGGCGTCGCACTCGATGCAGGCCGATGCGCTAAAGCCGGTCTGGATGTCGCAGTTCAGGCAGCGCTGGGCCTCGCGGGCCGTCTGGGCGGCGCTGAAGCCGAGCTCGACCTCTAGGTTGAGCGAGCTGAAGCGCTCGGTCAGGTCGACGTGGGTCATCTGCTGGCGCGGCGAGGGGTTGTAGTCGTTGTGGTAGCGCCACTCGTTCATGCCCATCTTGGCGCTGATGAGGTTGAGACCCTTGGCGGGTCGGTCGGTGAGCGGCGTGCCCGAGCAGTAGTTGTCGATCGAGATGGCCGCCTCGTGACCGTGCGCGACGGCCCAGATGATGTTCTTGGGTCCCCACGCGGCGTCACCGCCGAAGAACACGCCCGGTCGGCTGCACTGGAAGGTCACCTCGTCAACGACGGGCATGTCCCACTCGCCGAACTCGATGCCGAGGTCGCGCTCGATCCAGGGGAAGGCGTTCTCCTGGCCGATGGCGAGGATCACGTCGTCACAGGGCACCACCACCGTATCGAGCGTGCTCGAGTGGCGCGCGCCCTCGTCCCACTCGAGCACGTCGAACTCCATGCCGACGAGCCGTCCGTCTTCGATGACGAAACGCTTGGGCGCGTGGTTGACGACGATCTCGACGCCCTCCTCCTCGGCGTCCTCGAGCTCCCAGGGCGAGGCCTTGAAGAACTCGCGCGGCCGGCGGGCCATGACCTTGATGTCCTCGCCGCCGACGCGCCGCGAGGTGCGACAGCAGTCCATCGCGGTGTTGCCAACGCCGATGATCAGGACGCGCTTGCCGATCGTCTCGACGTGGCCGAAGGCGACCGACTCGAGCCAGTCGATGCCGATGTGGATGTGCGACTCGACCTCGTCGTGGCGTCCGGGCAGGTCGAGCTCCTTGCCCCGCGGGGCGCCGACACCGACGTAGACGGCGTCAAAGCCCTCGTCGAGCAGGCCGCGCAGGCTGGTGACTGGCGAGTTGTAGCGAACCTCGACCCCGCCGCGGTCGAGGATGACCCCGGTCTCCTCGTCGAGCACCTCGGCCGGCAGTCGGAAGTTGGGGATGTTCGAGCGCATGAGTCCGCCGGGCTGGTCGAACTTCTCAAAGACGGTGATCTCGTAGCCGAGCGGGGCGAGGTCGTTGGCGACGGTGAGTGACGACGGGCCGGCGCCGATCAGCGCGACGCGCTTGCCGTTCTTCTGCTCGGGGATCGGGGCGAGGCGATCGGTGATGTCGCCCTTCAAGTCGGCGGTCACGCGCTTGAGTCGGCAGATCGCGACGGGGGTGCCGTCCACGCGGCCGCGCCGGCAGGCCGGTTCGCACGGCCGGTCACAGGTTCGTCCGAGCACGCCGGGAAAGACGTTGGAGTCGCGGTTGAGCAGGTAGGCGTCGTCGAACTCGCCCTGGGAGATGAGACGGATGTAACCCGGCACATCGGTGTGGGCCGGGCAGGCCCATTGGCAGTCCACCACGCGGTGGTAATAATTCGGGTCCGTTACGTCCGTCGGTTCCACTCGGCCCTCCTTCGAAGTCGCCCGAGACGGACCCGCGACCCGATACACGACGACGCAACGGCCAATCTCAGGAGTACTGTACTCGTCCGTATTCCATGCTCGTAGCGCGCGCACCGCTCGCGGGCCGGTTGAGTAGGGCCTTTAGTCACTCTCGGCGCCGCACGCGCGAGTCGGGGCGCGAGGCCGTTCTCGTAGACTTGCGAAAAGCGTTGAAGGGAAGCACGTGCGACGCACGAGAATCGTGGCCACATTGGGACCGGCGTCCGACTCGGACGCGGTCATCCTCGATCTCGCCGCGGCGGGCGTCGACGTATTCCGGCTCTCGATGGCCCACGGCGACATCCCGTCGGGCATCGAGCGGCTGCGCCGGGTGCGCGCGCTCGCGCCCGACCTCGCGATCATGGTCGACATCCCCGGGCCCAAGATTCGCGCCGGCTCCTTCGGCACCGCCCCGGTGGAACTGGTGACGGGTGACTCGGTCGAGCTCGTCGAGGCGATCGGGGAGACCTCGACGGCCTCGCGCATCGCCGTCGAGCGCAAGGACGTGCTCAACCTCCTGCGCGCGGGCGACAAGATCCACATCGGTGACGGGGGCGTCTCGCTCGAGGTCCTCGCGCCCGGCTCGACGGCCCGCGCGATCGTCAGCGCCGGCGGCAGCGTGACCGGCAAGCCGGGTCTCTCCCTGCCGACGTCGATCCTGCACGACCGGCTGCCGACCGTTGAGGACCGTGCGCGCCTCGAGGCCCTGCGCGGCGAGGCCTTCGAGATCCTCGCGGTCTCGTTCGTTCGCTCGGCCTTTGACATCGTGTCCACGCGCACCGTGCTCTCGCGCGACGACGTCATGATCATGGCCAAGATCGAGACGGCCGAGGGGGTCACCAACCTCGACGAGATCATCGCGGTCTCTGACGCCATCATGGTCGCGCGCGGCGACCTCGGCGTGCGCATGCCCATCGAGGAAGTGCCCCATCTCCAGAAGGACATCGTGCGCCACGGCATCCGCTACGCCCGGCCCGTGGTCGTGGCGACCCAGATGCTCGAGTCGATGACCCACGCCCAGGTGCCTACGCGTGCCGAGGTGACCGACGTCGCCAACGCGGTGCTCGACGGGGCGAGTGCGGTCATGCTGAGCGGCGAGACGGCGATCGGCGAGGACCCGGTCGGCACGGTGAACACGATGGACCGCATCGTGCGCCGCGCCGAGGAGTCCTTCGACTACGCGACCTGGGGCGGCTCGCTCGGGGTCCAGCAGATCGGGGCCGGCACCGAGTCCACGCGGATCACCGCGGCCATCACCGGGGCCGCCTGGCGCGCCGCGATGGAGGAGAAGGCCGTCGCCATCGTCGCCTGCACCCGCTCGGGCCTGACCGCGCGCGCCATCTCACGCTTCCGCCCCCCGATGCCGATCGTGGCGATCACGCCCAGCGAGGCGACCGCTCGCCAGCTGCACGGCTCGTGGGGCGTCCAGGAGATCTACCTCTCGCCGGCGACCGACATCGACGACCTCTGTGACTTCGCGGTGACCCAGATGAAGCTCTCGGGCACCGCCAAGCCCGGCGACGCGGTCGTGGTGATGGCCGGGTCGGCTTCGGGCGGCGCCGCCATCACCGACACCGTTCGAATGGTGATGGTCTCCTAGCTCGACGCGAGCAGCCCGGCGGCCTCGAGCGAGGCGATCACGAGCGCGCCCGCGTCGAGCGGGCTGAGCGCTGCGGCGTTCACGTGCACCTCGGGACTGGTGGGGCGCTCGTAGGGCGAGTCGATGCCCGTGAAGTTGCGCAGGAGCCCCTCGCGCGCCATGCGGTAGAGGCCCTTGGGGTCCCGCGACTCGGCCACGTCGAGGGGCACGTCGACGAAGACCTCGACGAAGCGGCCCGGCTCGATCAGGTTGCGCGCGCGGCGCCGTCCCGCCTCGAAGGGCGAGATCGCCGCGACGAGCACGACGTGCCCGGCGTCCACGAGGATCCGCGCCACCTCGCCGATGCGCCGGATGCTCTCGTCGCGCGCGTCGTCGTCGTAGCCGAGGTCCTGGTTGAGTCCCCGGCGCAGCGCGTCCCCGTCGAGGTTGTGCACCGGCACCCGCCGTGCGCGCAGCAGGTCCTCGACGACCCCGGCGAGGGTCGACTTGCCCGAGCCGGACAGGCCCGTAAACCAGATGACGAAGGGCGTCGTCGTGTCGGGGCGTGGGTCTAGGGTCATAGGGCGTCGGAAGAGCGATGCTAGTACGCACTCACCAGCGCACGGAACGGGATTGGCTTCTCGTTGATCCAGGCGTCTGGTGACGGTCGCCACCGTCGGCCAGTCGCCGGTCAGCGCGGACGGAACCGGTCGATGTCCTCGGCGATGCGCCGGGTGGTCTCGGTGTCGAGTCCGGCCTCGGCGGCGAAGGCGGGCCAGGCGTCCATGGCCTCGTTGACCTGGGCGATCGTGGCGGCGATGGCGGGGACGCCGTGGCGATCGGCCATGATCCGAAAGTCCTCGAGCGAGATGTCGCTGAACTTGCCGTTGACGCTCATCTGGTGGGACTGGGCCCACTCGGCGGACCAGTAGGAGTGGGTCATGTCGTAAGCGGGGGCGAGACGCCACTGACCGTGCTCGGCGAGCAGGAACGACGCGTTCTTGGTGTGGTCGTCGCGGTTGACGCCCGCCACGTTGAACAGGGCGCGGCGAAAGATCTCGCGGGCGGCGTCGGGACCGAGGCCCAGTGCCTGGGCGGTGACGAAGTAGCTGGCGTAGGCGTGCGTGCGCGCCAGGCGGTAGTCCAGGTGCGCCAGCGCACAGAGGGTCTGGACGTGGATGCGCTCGTTGCCCGCGGCGCGGTCGAAGCGCTTGGTCATGAAGTGCGCGCGGGGTCCCTCGGCGAGCAGGAGCGACTCGCGCATGTCGATGCCGGCGGCGCGAGCCATGAGGTAGTAGGCGTACTCCACCCGACCGTAGGGCCGCGAGTCGCCGAGCGGGTCCGTCGGCGACGCGGCGGGATCGCCGACGCCGTCGAGCTTGATGATCCACTGCTCGAAGCCATCGGGAGCCTCGAACTGACCCGAGACCATCTCGTAGGTGTCGGGATTGAAGGCGATCACGGCCTTGGCCCGGGCGCCGCCGGCGCTCGAGCCGACGGTGATCAGGTCGGCGAGGACGTCGTGGGCGCGGCCGTCGCGCAGCGTCCCGCCGAGCGCCGTGCGGGCCGCGGTGACGAGCCGCGCCACCTGGATCAGACTCGGCTCGCCGGTCTCGGGTCCGGCCGGTGGCGCGAACGTCAGCGCCCCCATGGCGCGCGACCCCGCGTAGGCGAGCCGGTCGAGGGCGGTGATCTGATCGGTGGCGATGCCCTGGTCGTTCATCCAGGCGGTGACGAGGGCGTTGCCGAAGCGGTCGGGGAGGGCATCGGCGAGCATGGCCGGCAGGCCGTTGAAGGTGTCGCGCGCGAGATCGGGG
>JAKAFH010000125.1 GCA_021818025.1 Actinomycetes bacterium
ATCGTCGACCTGCTCGCCGGCCACCTGCTGATGGTGCTCTACGTGCCCAACGTGGTCGCCCTCGTCGGGCTCGGGCTCGCGATCGACTACTCGCTACTCATCGTGCACCGCTTCCGCGGCGAGCTCACCCGAGCGGACGAGGACGCCGCGATCGTCGCCACGATGCGAACCGCCGGGCGGACGGTCGTGCTCTCGGGCGCGGTGGTCGCGATCGGGCTCGCCACGATGCTGCTCGTGCCGGTGCCCCTCGTGCGCTCCCTCGGCGCCGCGGGACTCGTGGTGCCGGTCGTCGCACTCGCGGCGGCCGTGACGCTCCAGCCGGCGCTCCTCGCGCTCGCCGGGCGGCGCGGCGTCGCCACGCTCGGCCCCCGGGGCCTGCTCGAGCCCCGCGACCCGGAAACGGGCAGCTTCGCCCGACTCGCGCGAGTCGTCGTCGCTCACCCGCGTCGGGTGCTCGCGGGCGCCCTCGTGGGCCTCGGGGTCATCGCCGGGGCGAGCGCTGGGCTCAGCCTCACACCCGGCTCGCTCAGCGCGATCCCCTCCTCGATGCCCTCGGCCCGGGCGATCGCGCTCGTCGACAAGACCGTCGGGCCGGGCATCCTCACCCCCATCGAGGTGCTGATCGACACCGGCCGCGCCCGCGGCGCGAATCGTGCGGCCCAGGTCGCCGCGCGCGACGCGCTCGAATCGACGCTGCTGCACACCCCCGGCGTCGAGGTGGTCGCGGCCGACTCGATCTGGCCCTTCGTCGACCGCTCCGGGCGTTACGCGCGCATCCTCGTCGTCAGTCAGGGCGAGCTCGGCAGCCCGGTCTCCCAGCGACTGGTGCACGTGGTGCGCGCCGAGGCGGCCGCGACTCGCTTCCCCCGTGGAACGGCGCTCGTCGTCGGCGGCGCGCCCGCCCAGGGTGTCGACTTCCTGCACGCCATCTACGCCGTCTTTGCCTGGCTGGTGCTCGGGGCCCTGCTGCTCGCCTTCCTCGCCCTCGCGCGCGCCGTGCGATCGGTCCTCGCCGCGCTCATCGCGATCGCGCTCGACCTCGTCTCGGTCGGCGTCGCCTACGGCGTGCTCGTGTGGCTCTTTCGTCTGGGACTCGGGGCTGACCTGTTCGGCACCTACCGCGTCGGTCAGATCGAGGGCTGGGTCCCGGTCTTCATCTTCGCCGTGCTCTTCGGGCTCTCGATGGACTACGAGGTCTTCATCCTCGCGCGCGTCCGCGAGGCCCACGATCGGGGCCTAACGACCGAGGCGGCCATCGTCGAGGGTCTCGCCATGACCGGCGGGGTCGTCACGAGCGCCGCGGTGATCATGGTCGGGGCGCTCGCGGGATTCGTGATCGGCCACGTCGCCGGTCTCCAGGAACTCGGCGCGGGCCTCGCCATCGGGGTCCTCGTCGACGCGACGGTGGTGCGAAGCCTGCTGCTACCGAGCCTGCTCGCCCTCACGGGCGACCGGCTCTGGAACGACGGGCACCGAGCCGCTCACGGGTAGGCGCGACCGAGCGGCGCGCCGGCGATCACGTGCTGTGGGCCCCTGGACGGCGCGACGCGACGTGACACGACCACGCGGTACGTCTAGCGTGCGGGTGGGCTTGCGCCCGGACATGTCAGCGCCTCGCCCCCTGCGCACGGGGGGCGAGGCGCTGGCACTCGCAGTTGGGAGTTTGCGACTTATTTGACGATTCTGATTACGAAGTGCATCGACGGGACCTGGTAGCCCAGCGCCAGTCCCGGGAAGTCCCTCGCGTAGGTCAAAACGGGCGCCATGCCGTATGGCGTGTTCGCGAACGACGGCTGCTGGGTGTAGAGCTGCGGGTAGAGGTCGATCAGGTGGTAACCGAGTCCACCAGTGGCGCGCAGGTGGATCACGGTGTAGCCGTTGGAGTTGAAGCCACAGCCGTAGCCGATGTAGCCGTTGTCGTAGTCGACACCGAGCGTGTTATCGAGCTGAGTCCAGCCCACGCCTTTCAGGCTGATCGTGATCTCTTGACCCTGGTGGAACGTGTACGTGCCCGTGCCGGACTGTCCGACCGCGATCGCCTCGGGCGTCGCGGCGTCATTGGCCGTCGCGATGCCCATGCTCAACAGTTTGCCGGCCGAGTTGTAAAACGGGACGATGCTCTCCTTCACGTAGAAGGGCACCTGAGCTTCGACCGTCGATCCGTTGAGGACCTGGATGACGTGCCAGCCACCAAGTCCGTCGGGGACCGTCACCGTACTCGACAGGGTGCCGTTGGACGCTGAGGCGGTGCCGAGCGGGACCGAGATGTAGGCCCAGCACGACGCGGTCGCACAGTTCACCCGGCTGCCTTGGACCGACGCCCACGCCAGTTGGTAGGGGCCTGTGCCCGAGAGTCCCGTCACCGAGAGATTGACCGACGTCCCAACCGGGCCCTGGGTGGGCGACGCCGTGGCGACCGCGTCTGACTTGGGATCGAGTCCGGCGTTCGAGAGCGTGGTGACCAACTTCAACGTTGGTGCCACCGAGGTCGGCCAGCTGATGTAGGGGGTCATCGACGGCGTGCCCTTGGTGACGGTGAACGTCGCCACGCCACCGTTCGCGAAGGGAACGGGTGACTGGATGATGTTCATGTACATCGAGCTCAGCGCGTCGGCCACCTGAATGAGATGCGGCCCCACTGCACCGGCGGCACGAATTGTGACCGATGCCGTCCCGCGAGTCCAAAATGCGGTCATCTCACCGGAGAAGTGGTTGTCGTAGAGGACCGCCGCGCCACCGGTGTAGAGCGTCGCGCCCATCCCCGTGTAAGTGATGTGGATCGGTGTGCCGACTGGGCCGTGCGTCGGCGAGATGGTAACCGTGCGCAAGAGCTCGTAGCCGCCGTGATCGAGCGCCACGTTGTTGACGACGGCGTAGATGTCGTGGGTTCCACCAAAGTCGACGGGTGCAGTGGTGGTGTAGCTAAAACTGCCGCTAGCGCTCGTTGTCACTGTCGCGAGGGTTACGAAGAAGTTGGTTCCGGTCCGGCCCAAATAGTTGACGGTATCGGGCTGGGGACTCAATACCCACGTCACGCTCGAGGTGGACCACGCGATCGCGACGCTGGCCGATGCGGGTAGGCCGGTTCCCGTGATGGTTAGGGGTGAGCCCTCGACGCCCTGGTTCGGGGTCACCGTCAAGTTCCCAATTGTGGGACTCAGGGTGAAGGCGGGCGTAACCGGGCCCGCCAATGCCGCCACGTTGGGAATGGCGGGGGCGGTCAGATTCGTGGGATTGAGGGTTGAGGTCGTATCGGCGGCCCCACTCGACGCAGTCGTGAGGACCAGTGGAACCAATACACCGGCTGCGACGAGTGCCAACGCCCTTCGAAGGTCGTGGCGGGTCAGATTCATGGAATTCCTTTCAGGGAGTAGCGTTACGTCGCCGGCGAAGTGAATGTCGGTGGTTTGGTCCAGTAGTTGCCCCCGGCGATCCCGGGGGCAACTACTGCCAAGTGCTGCTACACCTTGGGAACTGCGTTCAGCGTCAGCTGCGACGGCGTCGCGGTTCCCGCCTGGGTGAACGTGTATGTCTTGCTGCCAATACCAGGTGTTACCACGTAGCGCCGCATTACCCACTTCGTGCCAACCTTGACCCGGTGCAACTTGGTGACGGCCGGAACGCCCTTGGTGGTCACGACGATCTGGAAGTTGACGACTCCCAGCGTCGGGTACGACGTGGTGTTCCACCCGTACGTCCAGAACGCTACGGTGCCGTGGTTGCCATAGTTCATGGGGAACGGTGTGGCAATACCGGGAATCACGACGTTGACGCTCTTCACGGTCGCTGGGGTAAGCGGTGTGCCACCGGTGGCGACGTTCACGCCCGACATCCGGAAGACCACCGTCTGACCAACATAGAACTCATTGGTCATCGCGCAGCCGATGGGCGCCTTCAGGACGCCGGTACCGCCGCCGCCGACGACGGTGTCGACCTGCATGTAGACCGGT
>JAKAFH010000126.1 GCA_021818025.1 Actinomycetes bacterium
TCATCGTCGACGCCTTCCCACCCGACCAGCGGGGATTCGCGATGGGCATCAACCAGGTGGCCGCTATCGGCGGCTCATTCGTCGGGCTGATCCTGGTCGGACTGCTCTCGATCGGCGACTGGCGGCTCGTGTTCTGGGTCTCGGTTCCCGTCGGCATCTTCGGCACGATCTGGGGGTACCTCAGCCTTCGTGACAACGGCGAGCGGGCCAACGCCACCATCGACTGGTGGGGCAACGCCACCTTCGCGATCGGCCTCACCTCGCTGCTGGCGGCGATCGTCTACGGCATCCAGCCCTACGGCACGAGCTCGATGGGCTGGACGTCGCCACGGGTGCTCGCCGCCTTCGCCATCGGACTGGTCTTCCTCGCGGCCTTCTTCGTGATCGAGATGCGCGTCGCCTCGCCGATGTTCAATCTTCGGCTCTTCAAGATTCGCGCGTTCTTCACGGGCAGCGTGGCGGGACTACTCGCCGCCATCGCCCGAGGCGGTCTGCAGTTCATGCTGATCATCTGGCTCCAGGGGATCTGGCTGCCGCTGCACGGCTACAGCTACGCCTCGACGCCGCTCTGGGCCGGCATCTACCTACTGCCGCTCACCCTCGGCTTCCTCGTCGCCGGCCCGGTCTCGGGCTATCTCTCGGACCGCCACGGCGCGCGGATCCTCTCGACGACGGGCCTGCTGCTCTTCGCCTTCAGCTTCATCGGACTGCTGATGCTCCCGACGAACTTCCACTACCAGTACTTCGCGATCTTGGTCGCGCTGAACGGACTGGGCGGTGGCATGTTCTCGGCGCCAAACTCGACGGCGATCATGAACAGCGTGGCGGCCAACGAGCGCGGTGGTGCGGCGGGCATCCAGGCAGCGTTCATGAACTCCGGCATGGTGCTCTCCATCGGCGTGTTCTTCTCCTTGATGATCGTGGGTCTGACCAACACGCTGCCCGCGGCCATGTACAAGGGGCTCGCCGCGCACGGCGTGAGTGCGGCCCAGGCGCACGCCGTGGCCCAGCTGCCCGCGGTGGGCAGCCTGTTCTCCTCCTTCCTCGGCTTCAATCCCCTCAAGAGCCTGCTCGGTAGCCAAGCGGTGGCGCATGTCTCGAGCGCGCAGTGGGCGACCTTGACCGGTAAGCACTTCTTCCCCCAGCTCATCCTCGCCCCGTTCCACCACGGCTTGATCATCGTCTTCACGATGGCGGTGGCGATGGCCGTCATCGGCGCCGTCTTCTCGGCGCTTCGTGGCCGTCGCTACGTCCACCCGGAGCACTCGATGCACGAGCACGTGGAGGACGTGGCGCTGGCTGGCGGTGCCGTACCCGGTGAGGTGGCCCTCGAGAGCGACGTCGTCCGATGAAGACCCACGACGCGACTCGAGACGGCGTGACCGTTGCGGCGAGACTGAACCTCAGTATCGGGCGATTGATGCGCACGATCCGCCAGCACGCCGCGGCCGGTCTCACCCCGTCGCAACTCTCCGCGCTCGTTACGGTTGATGAGCGTGGTCCGCTCCGCATTAGCGCGCTGGCCACCCACGAGGCGCTGGCGGCGCCCGCGGCCACGAGGGTCGTGGCCACGCTCGAGGAGGCGGGTCTGGTCTCGCGCTCCGCGGACCCCGCGGACAAGCGAGCGTCGCTGATCGCCCTCACGACGGCGGGCAGCGAGACGTTGGCGGCACTGCGCAAGGAGCGCGCTACGGGACTTGGCGCACAGCTGGACGCGCTGAGTGACGCCGAGCGCCGCGTGCTCGAGCGGGCGCTACCCATCCTGGAGAAGCTCTCGCACGATTCGTCACAGTGACCATCGCCTCCGGCGACCATTGGGTCCCCGGAAAGGTGGAGTGATGATCATCGAAGAGCGGGAAATGGGGCAGTGCTGGCGTGACCTCGCCGATGTGCTGGCGGCCGGAATCGATCGGGTCGTGCTGTACGGGCCGCCGGGAACGGGCAAGACCTACGCTGCGTTGCACGCCGGCGTCGCGCGCGGTCCGGCGGAGCGTCTGGTGTGCACCGAAGACCTGACCACCGGCGAGATCACCGGAACGTGGATGCCGGTCGGCGACGGCACGTGGCGCTGGCGCGAAGGACCGGCGATCCGCGCGTGGGCGGCCAACGGTGGTCGGGGAGGACGCCTCGTGGTGGACGAAGTCGACCGGGCCTCGGGGGACGCGTTGAGCACGCTGCTCGCCATGACCGATTCCCTTGAGTCGGCGCGGTGGCGTCATCCCGAGACGGGGGAGTGGACGAGGCCCGGCCCCGAGTTCTCGGTCGTCATGACGACCAACGTCGAGGAGTTCGACGACCTGCCATCGGCCCTGCGCGACCGCTTCGCAGTTCGCCTGCGCGTCGACCGACCGCACCCCGATGCGCTCGAATGCCTGAGCGAGGACCTTCGTGGGCCCGCGCTCGCGGGTTCGTTGGGCGACGAGTCGCGTCGGCTCTCGCTGCGCAGCTTCTACGCGTTTGACCGGCTTCGGCGCCACTGTGGCGCGTCGCGCGCGGCCGAGCTGGTGTTCGGTGACGCGCGGGCGAGCGCCGTCCTCGACGCGCTTCGGGTCGCGGCGCTGTCGTGAGCGACGTCGCGGTCTTTCCCGAGCTGATCACCGGTCGCGACGACGGGTTCCTCACGGGGCCGTGGCGCATCGAACGTGGCTCGTCGTGGCGGGGCGATGCGAGCTGCGATCTCGGACAGCGGATTCTGCGGGTGCCGTGGGAGCGCGACGAGCGCGCCCGGTTGGTGCGGGCCCACGAACTCGTGCACGTGCGGGTGAGCCCGCACGACCACGAGTGGATGGACCAGGTGGGCGACATTCCCGCTCGGGCCCTCGAGTGCGCCGAGGAGATGCGCGTCAACACGATCCTGCTCCGACTCGGCTTTGACGTCAGCGAGTTGCGCGACGGGAGCGAGCGACTCGGTGGCGAGCGACTCGCTCGTAGCGGTAACTGGTTCGAGGCGGTGTGCTTCCTGCTGGCGGTGCTCGGGACCGGTTCTGAGCGCGACTTCGTAGCCGGCGTTCGTCGTGGCGATCCGACGTGGGCGACACCGCTACGGGCGGTGGGCGCTCGCGCCAAGGCGATGGTGCGCGGGGCGGGTGCCGGCGACCTCGGCGCGACGTCGAGTGGCGTCGATGGCGTGCCCCGGGGCTACGGCGGATTCACGATTCCCCTCGCCCGGCTGGTCACGTCGGTCAGTGACGCACGGCTCCCCACCGACCCCGAGGCGCTGCGACGGTTCAAGCATTCGCTCCAACCCGGTGCGCGTCGCCCCCCGAGTGGCCACTTCGCCGATCTCTACTTCGCCCAGACCACGCGGTCGGCGCGGGCGAGATCGGGCGGCGTCAGCCACCGTCGCCCTTCGGTGAGTGGGGTCGTCCTGGCATACCCCAGTCGGCTGCTCACCGACGAGCAGCGACGAGGATTCGCCGCGCGCTCGCGGCGCCACGGCGGCGTCGTGGTTATCGACCAGTCCGGCTCCATGGACCTCGACCGAGAGTCGCTGGCGGCGCTGGCGCGACGTGCTCCCGACTCGCTCGTCGTCGGCTACAGCCATCGCCCCGGTGACACCGGCTCGACTCCCAACGCCTGGGTCCTCGCGGACCGCGGCGGCGTGGTCGACCAGGTGCCGAGCGGCAACGTCGGCAATGGCGTCGACGGTCCAATTCTTCGCTGGGCGGTAGCGCAGCGCCGTGCCGGCGAGCCCATCGTCTGGGTCAGCGACGGACAGGTCACCGACTCAGCGGACCACCCCGACGCCGAACTGGCGCGCGTATGCGCACGCCTCGTGTTGAAGCATCGCATCGTGATGGTGCGGTCGCTCGACGAGGTGGCTGAGGCCCTCTTGATCCGGCGACGACGACGGCCGTGGAGTGACTTCGGCCGTGTTGGCCGTGCCACCAGGGAAGATGCAGGCGAG
>JAKAFH010000127.1 GCA_021818025.1 Actinomycetes bacterium
CTGACACCGATACCGACGAAGGCTTCGACGTCCGGGCGGTGTTCGACTTCGCCGTTCAGGTCGGCACGAAGCTCGACGCGAACCTCGACGCGCAGCGCCGGCTGATCCGGCGCCTGGACGCGACGACGCCGATCATGCACCGCCCGACCGTCTCGGGGGTCTGCCCGACGCCGACGGCGTCCTTCGCCCTCGACCTCGGCACCCCGAGTCAGGGCACCTTTTGGGAGGTCCGCAAGGTCGTGGTTGGTGGCCTCGAGCTGACGACGACGGCGGCTGGCTCGGCCGGTCTCTACCTCTCGGGCTCGCCGACGGTGAACGGCGCCGGACTCAACAACGCCGAGGACTACGCGGCGTCTTTACCCAACGTCGGCTACTACGGCGCGGGTGCGCTGTACGTGCGACCGAACGAGCACCTCTTCGTCGTGGTGTTCGGGGGAACGGCTGGTCAGACCTACGTCGCGAATGCGTTCGCGCGAATCTACCAGGAGACCTCGAGCGAAGATTGGATCAGCTGATGCCATTTTCCAAGGGTGGCGGAGGGATAGACCAACTAACCGGCGACGTACTAGCCGGGCCGGGAACCGGCAGCCAGGCCGCGACGCTTGATTCAGTGACGACCGCCGAGACGGTTGGCGACGCGACACACTACCCCATCATCACGACCGATGCGAAGGGGCGAGTCATCACGGCCACCGCGCAACTTGCTCCCAGTGCGGGCGTTAGTATTTCTCGCACCGTGGGACGGTGGCACCCGATGGTCCTCAGTTCCGGCAGTTTTACGATGAATACGGGCGTCCTGACGGCCCTACCGATTGTTATTTTCTCTACGCACACATTTGTTGGCATCGGTGTAAACATTGTCACGGGGGGCACCGCCTCATCCGTGCGATTGGGCATATACGCCGACAACGGGGGTACGCCGGTGGGCGGCTCGCTCGTGCTGGACGCTGGAACCGTAGCAACAACGGCTGCGGGAGCGGCAGCAATTACAATCTCCCAATCGTTGAGTCCTGGCGTGTACTGGCTCGTTGCCGTGCAGGTAGCGGCAACCGCAAACGCCATTTGCACGGGCATCGTTACCACGGAGTTCTCTCCGCTCGGATACTCCAGCCCTGGAGTTCCCGACAATTCATCTACTGGGTTCATTTCGTCGGCGTCCACCTACACAGGTGCGCTTCCGGCAACATTTCCTGCGGCCAACCCTTTTCAGGTAGCGTTTGTTTCCATAATGGCGTAGGAGAAGGGGATGCTCGGCGGCAACTACCTCGGCCAGACGTATCTAGGGGGCTTTCCGCTCCTGGCTCTGGTGGCGACGGGATCGGCGTCGTAGGGTCATGGCACTCGGTCAAAATTACCTGGGTTCGGCCTACTTGGGCCAAGGGTTCGCTGGCGCGACTGCTCCCGTCCTCGTTGACGAGGGACTGTGGGTCTACGCCACACTCACGGCAACGCTCCAATCGGCGTCGGTGACTCAATTCCTCGAACTTCACGGGGTTCAGGTGATCGGTCAAGGGAGTCCCGTCGTGACGATCAGCGGGGGCCTGACGACCTGGCACACGCTTGGCGAAGTCGATCAGCCCTTCGTTGCACCGGCGACCGTCGTAGCGATGTAACTCCTTGACACCGAACTGAACCTCGGCTAGAGTTCGCTCTAGGAGGTAGTCATGGACGAGGTGGAACGGATCAAGGAACTGCGCGAACTAGCCGCGACGGCCCAGTCACGCGGCACGCTGCTCGAAGAGGAGTCGCGCACGCTGCTCGAGAAGGCGAAGTCGCTCAACTGGGTCGCCGATCAGCTGGAGCGCAGCCTGCTGCTCGCGTAGGCAGCGGCGCCAGCCGCGGCGGCGATTCTCCCGACGGAATCGGTGGCGAACGTCGCGACTGGCCCCGGTGTCATCGAGAGACGGTGTCACTAGAAAGAAGGATACATCATGGCAAGCAAGAACACGGACCTGGTCGTCGCCGGGGCGTTGTCGAGCGCCCTCGTCGTCGAGCTCTTCGAGACTGGCGAGATCAACTCGGCCGAGCTGTCCTTTGACAACGCGCCGGTCGACCCGGTGACGGCGGCGAAGAACATCTCCGAGCAGCGCCACGCGGCGAAGTCACTCGAGGAGCTGCTCGAGGGCGGCAAGCTGACGGCCGGCAAGGACTTCACGAACCGCGCCTTCCAGATCGAGTCCGTCGAGTGGCGGGCCAGCGACATCGACGGCGAGGGCCTGCCCTTCTACGCGGTGCTCGGGATCGTGGACGCCAACGGCGAGGCCATGAAGATCGGCGTCGGGGCGCGCAGCGTCGTCGAGGCGATCGCGATCGGCGACGTCAAGGGCTTCTTCGGCGTCGGCGACGACCGGCCGTGGGTGAAGTTCGTCCCGAAGCCGCTCGAGAAGGACGGCAAGCTCACCGGCCGCACGGCCCTCGAGCTGCACATCGCCGACGGACCGTTCGCCCGCTAATGGCCCGGACCGCGAAGGACAGCACCCTCGCGGCGGTGGCGGTGGCGGCGGCGAACTACAACAAGGCCGAGGCCGCTCGCCGGGCAACCCGCGAGCGGCTGAACGCCGCCATGGTTAAGGCCGTCGTAGCGGGCAACACCCGCTACGCGGTCGCCCACCTCGCCAACGTCACCCCGACCCGGGTCAGCCAGATCCCGGGCATGCCGAAGGGAAAGAATGCCGCCAGCCCTGACGTAGAGTGACCTCATGGCGCGTCGGGTCGGCTGGGAGAATTTATCCCCTTATCAGCAGCACAGGTACGAGGCCGCCGGTGAGTCGGGCAAACTCACCGGCGAGCCCTTCCTGACCCCGGCGCGAGTCCGGGAGTACTACGAGTCCGGCGGTGACCTGGGTCGCGCCCGCGGGCACGCCCGACCCCGCCCGAGTTGGGCCGCGCCGAAGGACGCGACGGCCCGCGCCAAGATCAACCTCAACACCGCAGCCGACATGAAGGCGCTGCGCCGGTGGCGCCGCAGTGCCGCCGCGCCGCGGTGGCTGCCCAAGTCGTCATCGACGCTGCGCGATGACCTCGCGGCCATCCTCGCCGAGGTCGACGTCGCACCGAACCGCTGGCGTAAGGTCGAGGTCCGCCAGACCACCTCGGGCCGCTACAGCCTGCGGATCTACGTCTCGCGCCGCGAGTACGAGTTCGTGACGATCCTGCCCGACTGGGACGCAGTGTCCCAGCTCGGTAGCCTGCTCAACGACCACGCCCGTCTCGACATGGCCCGCGGCCCCGAGCGCAAGCGGCTCGAGCGCCAGTGGCAATCGATCACCGGCAAGCCGATCGCGATCGCCGTCGACATAGCCGAGACCGACCGGCTCTCGCGCCGGTCGACCAGCGTGCAACGTCTCACCCCACCACCTCCGTCCGCGTCGCGGGCAATACCAACCAAGGAGAACCGACCAATGCCCCCAGTGAAGAAGGAATCAGCGAAGAAGGCGGCCAAGCCCGCCCCGGCCAAGCCCGCGAAGAAGGCGCCCGCGAAGAAGGCGCCCGCTAAGCGCAAGCCCGCCAAGACCCTCCGTGACGTCTCGGCCCAGCTGCTCGACCTGCAGGCCCTACTCGCGCCCGTAGCGGGCCTTGACGCCGCGACGCTGGCGCTGCTCAACGGGCTCGTCGCTGACGTGGAGAAGTTGATCGGATGACGACCCTCAGCCACCTCCAGGACCTCATCGCGCAGTACTACGAGGTCTCGGGCCTCATGGCCGGATCGATTGTGGCGCTCGTGACGAGTGACAACGACGAGCAGGCCGCGACCCACGCCCGCAACGTCGCCGAACTAGCCCAGGGCGCGAACCTGGCGCTCGACACCCTGCGCCGCTACGTCGCCGACCCGAAGATCCTCGGGCGCGACAACTTCTATACCTTCCTCGAGTCCCGTGAAGATCA
>JAKAFH010000032.1 GCA_021818025.1 Actinomycetes bacterium
CGACGTGACGCCACAGGCGTAGGCGGGGTTGCGCAGCGAGCCGCCGATGTCGTTGCCCAGGCCGATCGGACTCATGCCGGCCGCGATCGAGGCCGCCTCGCCGCCCGACGAGCCGCCGGTCGTGCGTCCGTGGCGCCACGGGTTGTGCGCCGGACCGTAGAGCGACGACTCGGTGTTGATGCGAAGTCCCAGGTCGGGCATGTTCGTCCGTGCGAGCATCACGCCACCGGCCGCGCGCATCCGCTCGACAGTCGGCGAGTCGCTCGGGGCGATCCGGTCGGCCAGCGCCGCGGTCCCCTCGGTCGTCGCGTAGCCCGTGACGTCGATGTTCACCTTCACCGTGAAGGGCACGCCGTGCAGGGGACCGACCGGGTGTCCGGCAGCGATGTGTTGGTCGGCGGCGTCGGCGGCGGCGAGCACCTCCTCGGGACGGACCTCGACCACCGAGTTGATGGCGCCGTTCACCGACTCGATGCGCGCCAGGTGAGCCTCGGTGACGGCCCGCGAGGTCGTCTCGCCGCCTCGGATCATCCGAGCGAGCGATCCCGCCGACTCCTGCCACAGTTCCCGCGTCATGTCCACCCCCGTGTCTCGACTCAGTCCGAGGGTAGTCTGCTGGCGCCGTCGTCCTAGCGTGCGCCCTCGGCGTGGCGCTGGGTGCGCGCAACGATCACGCGCGCCACCACGAGCAGCACGAGGACCATGACGATGAGGATCAGGCTCGCGTCGAAGGACACGATGTGCGCCTCGGCCGTCGGCTGGTTCCAGTCGGTCCAGACGTAGTAGGTCAGATAGGCGATCGGGTGGTGCAGGATCGACCACGTCGGCAGGTTGTTGGTGACCCCCGCCGTGTAGAGCAGGGGCGCCGTCTCGCCACCGGCGATCGAGAGCGCGATGAGTAGACCCGTCACGATGCCCGGCAGCGCCGACTTCACGACCACCTTGCGCAGCGCGTAGCCGGTGGACATGCCGAGCGCGTCCGCGCCCTCGCGATAGCTCGTGGGCACCTGGCGAAGCGCCGACTCGGTCGACTTGGCGATGTAGGGCACGACCATCATCGACAAGATGAGCAGCGCCGGCAGGAGCGAGAAGCCCCAGTGCAGCCCCACGCAGAGTGCGATGTAACCCACGTAGCCGAGCACGATCGACGGGAAGCCCGAGAGCACGTCGATCGCCACGCGCATGGTCCCACCGCTCGCCCGGCCCGTGCGGCTGATGGCGAACTCCGACAGGTGGATCCCGGTGAGCACGCCCACGGTGCCCGCGATGGCGAGCACGCCGAGCATCAGCACCGCGGTGCCGACGATCGCGTTCTCCAGTCCGCCACTCGTGCCCTGCGAGAGCGTCGTGAGGACGTTCCAGCGCCAATTGGGAAGCGCGCGCGCGACGACGCCGATGATGAGCCACAGCGCCGGCCCGACGACGAAGAGCAGCGAGCCCCAGGTGAACAGTCGGAACGAAATCGCCTTGGCGCGGCGCCATCCGGTCTTGGGGTAGCCAACGGTGACGACGGACATGCCTAGGCCCTTCCCACCGGCGCCGACATGCGCGACGATCGGCGCACGATGAAGCGCGCGAGGAGATTCACGGCGATCGAGATGATCGCGAGCAGCAGGCCCGCCTCGGCGAGTGTTGCGATGGCAAAGCCCGTGCCGTCGGTCGCCGCCGAGTCCAGCTGGCTCACGATGGTCGCCGCGATCGTCGTCATGGTCCCGTAGACGTTGGGAGCGATCGCGCCGAGCACCGAGCCCGACACCATCGCCACGGCGATCGTCTCGCCGAGGGCTCGACCGAGCCCGAGGACGGTGGCCCCGATGATGCCCGAGCGGACCCAGGGAATCGTGACGCGACGCGCGACTTCGGCGTCGGTCATGCCGAGTGCCTCGGCGCCCTCCTTGGGCAGCGGGGGGACTTGCAAGAAGAGGTCGCGGGTCGTCGAGGCGATGATCGGCACGATCATGAGCCCGAGCACGAGCCCCGAGGTGAGCAGACCCTCGCCGTAGCCGACGGAACCGGCGAAGTAGCGCAGCACCGGCACGTTGGGCACGTGGTTGGCCACGATCGGGTAGACGTCGTGGGCGAGGAATGGTCCGAGCACGAGCACGCCCCACAGGCCGATGAGCACGCTCGGGATGCCGGCGAGGATCTCCACGAAGAACCCGACGGGCTGGGCGATCCACTTGGGTAGGCGCTCGGTGAGCGCGAAGGCCGTACCGATCGAGATCGGCAGGGCGATGATGAGCGCGATGGCCGAGGTCTGCAGGGTGCCCGCGATGAGCGGCCAGGCGCCGTAACGAGCGCCGGCGGGGATCATCACGCCGTGCACGTGTTCGACGCCACCGTAGGTGTTGCCCGGCAGCCACGACGTACTCGTCAGAAAGCCGAACCCGTTCACCTTGACTGCCGGCCACGCCTTCACGGCGAGCACGATGACGACGAACAGCAGTGCGGCGACGGGCAAGAGCGACGCGGTGCGTCCACCGACGCGCCAGACGCCCTCTTCGTGTCGACGCACGAAGTGCCCGATCCGCCGAGACGAACTGTCTCGGCGGATCGGGTCAACGGTCGCGGGGTTGATCGTCAATGTTCTCCTCCCAACCCCGACTGACTACTTGATCTTGTGGATCTGCTTGAAGGACTGCACCGCGACGCGCGTGGGCAGCGCCAGGAAGCGGACCTGACTGAGGTACTGGCTGGAGTTGCCGAACTTCGGGCTGACGGCCCACTCGAGCAGGGAACGGACGGCCTGGGCCGTGGACGAGTTCGACTGCTGCTTGTTCACGATGGCGTACTCGTAGTTGATGATCGGGTAGCCACCCTTCACGCGACCGTTGATCATCGAGATGGTGCCGTTGGCCGGGGTGATGTTGGTGTACCCCTTGGCCTCGATCGCGACCGCCTTGGCGGTAGGCATGACGTACTGGCCCTCGCCGTTCTTAACCTGGGCGTAGCCGAGGCCGTCACCGAGGCCCTGGGTGAGGAAGGTCACGCCGATGTAGGCCACGCAGCCGGGGGTCGCCGAGCAGCCCGAGACCATGCCGCCGTTGCCCTGCTCAGCGAGCGAGTTCTTGATCGCGGGCCAGGTCACCGTCGTGCCGTAGTTGGTCGAGCCCCAGTCCGCCCCGTCCTGGCGGGCCAGGTACTGGGAGAACAGGAACGTGTCGCCACTGCCGTCAGAGCGGTGCAGGGCCACGATGGGCAGATTCGGGAGGTTGACGCCGGGGTTGAGCGACGTGATCGCCGGGTCGTTCCAGTTGGTGATCTTGCCGGTGTAGATCTGGGCCAGCACCGTGCCGTTCAGCTTGAGGTGCGCGGTCAGGCCGGGGATGTTGTACATGATGACCTGGTAGGAGATCGCCAGGGGGATGTTCAACAGGTTCGGCGAGGTCGCGAGCGTCGTCGGCGACAGGTAGGCGTCAGACGAGCCGACGTTGACCGTGCCGCTCGCCGCGTCGGCGATGCCCGTGCCCGAGCCGGTGCCGGCGGTGCTGACGGTCACCTTGGGGAAGGCCGCCTGGTAGTCGGGAGCCCACAGGTTCCACAGCGGGTACAGCAGCGTGCTGCCCGTCTCGGTCAGGTTGGCCGCACCCGGCTTCTCCACGACGAACGTCGGGGCGGGCTTGGGCTTGGGCTTGTGCTTGGTTGCGGCTGAGGCGACGCTCGCCACACCCGCCAGCGAGATCGATCCCGCGAGCGCGAGCGTCGACGCCAGCCGCGCGCTCGAACGAATAGTCAACTTCACAACATTCCTCCTAGTAGGTGATGCAGTCACGGTATGGAGGCCAAGTGAACTGCGCGTGTCTCGACAGTGAGACAAAACTGATTTCTGCGTTATTTCCGAACGCTCGAATTAACCCATCAGTCCGTTCACGTAGCGAGCCGTGTCGCTCTCGCGCGCGTGGTCAAAGACCTGGCTCGTGGGACCGTGCTCGACGAGACGGCCCTCGTAGAAGAACATCGTGTTGTCCGACACCCGGCGCGCCTGGCCGAGGTTGTGCGTGACCACGATCAGGGTGAGTGCCGGGGTGAGCGTGCGCATCAGCTGCTCCACCGACTCGGTCGAGAGCGGGTCGAGGGCCGACGTCGGCTCGTCGAGCAAGAGGACCTCGGGACCGACCGCCAGGGCGCGCGCGAGGCAGAGCAACTGCTGCTGACCTCCCGAGAGCCGGTAGGGCGACTCGTTGAGCCGGTCCTTGACCGCTTCCCACAGGCCGACCTCGCGCAGGCGAATCTCGGCGACCACGTCGAGCTGCTTGCCCTTGGCGATGCCGTGGGCCCGCACGCCGGCGACCACGTTGTCCTTGATCGACATCGGGAACGGGTTCGGGCGCTGGAAGAGCATGCCCACGCGGCGGCGGATCGCGAGCAGGTCCTGGGACGGCGCCCAGATGCTCTGGCCGTCGAGCAGGACGTCGCCCTCGTGGCGGAATCCCGACACCCGGTCGTTCATCCGATTGAGCGTGCGCAGGAACGTCGACTTTCCCGATCCGGTCGGGCCGATGAGCGCGGTGATCGTGCCGCGGGCGAAGGTCATGTTGACCCCGGCGAGGATCGACTTGGCGCCGAAGTGAAGGTTCAGTCCGCTGGTCTCGATGACGTTGGCCGGCCGATCGGCGTCCGGGTCCAACTCGGTGAGCACCGACGCGATCCGCTTGGGGTCGACGTCCGGCCTGACTACTTCATCCATGAATCCTCACCCTTCGCGCTTTGTCCCGATGGTAAACACCCAAGGTGAACGCCAGGTGAACGAGACGTAATGCCCGAGACATTTCTCCGTAGCCCTGACCGGGTAAGCCCGTTGGCGCAGTCGCCTAAAGTTACGGGCGAGACGAGCGATTGAGGGGACATGCGCATTGGCGTCCTGACCGCCGGCGGCGACGCGCCGGGACTGAATGCGGCGATTCGCGCCGTCGGGCTGATGGCGCTGCGCGACGGCCACGAGGTGATCGGCATCGCCAACGGCTGGTCCGGTCTCGCCACCCCCTACGCCGGGCGACGCCTTGGCACCGACGACTTCCGCGGCATCGTGGGCCTCGGAGGGACCATCCTCGGCACCGCGCGCTACGACCTGGACAATCCCGCCGGGGGCCGCGACACCGTGCTCGCGACGATCAACGAGCACCTCGACGCGCTCATCGCCATCGGCGGTGACGGCACGCAGCGGATCTCGAACTGGCTCGCCGAGCGTGGGGCGCCGGTCGTGGGCGTGCCCAAGACCCTCGACAACGACCTGCTCGGCACCGACTACTGCATCGGCTTTGACACCGCGATCAGCCTGGTGGCCGAGTCGCTCGACCGGCTCTACACGACTGCCGCGTCGCACCACCGCGTCATGGTCGTCGAGACCATGGGTCGAGCCACTGGCTGGGTGGCGGCGCTCGGGGGCCTCGCTGGCGGCGCTGACCTGATCGTGATCCCCGAGTTCCCGATGACCATGGACGACATCGTCGCGCACCTGGTCAAACGGCGTAGCGCCGGCAATGCCTTCTCCATCGTCGTCGTCGCCGAAGGGGTCAACCTGCGCACCCTCGGCGGCACCGAGCTCGGCGAGCTCTCCACCGAGGGCGTGCGTGGCGTGCGCCTCGCGACGCGCGGGGTCGGCCAGTTCGTCGCCACGCGAATCGACGAGCACGGCGGCTTCGAAGTTCGCACCACGGTCCTCGGACACCTCCAGCGCGGTGGCAGCCCGACGGCTTATGACCGCATCTGGGCCACGCGCGTGGGCGCCGCGGCCTACGAGGCCGCCCTGGCGGGCCAGTTCGGCACGATCCCCCTGGTGCGCGGCGGTCGCATCGAGCTCCAGCCGCTCAGCGTCGTCGCCGAGGGCCAGCGGCGCGTGCCGCGCGAGCTCTACGACCTCTGCGCCGCCTTCTTCTAGCGGCTCGGTGGAAAGCCTGCCCCAGACGAGGCCAACCTTCCAGTCCCATTAAGCGCCGGCGGGCCCGAGCTGGCCGAGCCGGTAGTGGGTCCGACAGAGCACCTGGTAGTGCACGTCGCCCGCGGCCACGTCACCGTAGAAGAACTGATCGCCGGTTCGCGCGACCACGCCGTTTACCACCCGCGCATTGCAGCGCCCGCGGCGCCCGCACCAGCACGAGGACGTGAGCGGCAGCTCGTGGGCCCAGTCGGCGATCGCGAAGAGCCGCGCCGAACCCGGGAAGATGTTCAAGAGGAAGTCCGACGAGAGCCCGAAGGTGTGCACGTCCAGGTCGTGGTCGTCGACGAGGCGCGCCAGGGTGTCGACCTGGTCGGCGCTGGCGAACTGCACCTCGTCGATCACGAGGATGCGAACGCCGCGCTCGAAGAGGCGCTGGACGGACTCGCTGAGATCGGCGCCGGGGGCCACGGCCTCGGCCTCGGCCTCGATGCCGATCCGACTGGTCACCGTGCCGGTCGCGCTGCGGTCCCCGAAGGTCCACAGCGCCACGTCGCTGCGGCCCTGGCGCAGCTGCCAGCAGAGCTGCAGGGCAAGGGTGGACTTGCCGGCCGCCATCGTGCCGTAGGTGAAAGTCAGTTCAGCCATCGCTCCCCATTCCGGGCAATCACCCTACAACCCAGGCCGTCGCCGGCTTGGGGTGCTGGCTAGATTGGGGCGATGGACTACTCGGTGCGAGCCATCGCCTACATTCGAAACGACCGCAGCGAGGCGCTCGACGACAACTGGGACGACGTGCTGAGTACGGTCGAGCTGGCCGCCGACGTGCCCAGCGAGGCGCTCCGCGGCCTCGAGGACTTCTCGCACGTGGAGTTGATCTTCTTCGCGGACTGGGCCGAGGACGTGCCGCCCGCCCCGTGGCACCGGCGCCCCCGGGGCAACCCGAACTGGCCCGACGTCGGCGTCTTCGCCCAGCGCAACAAGGACCGCCCGAACCGGCTGCTGCTGACGACGCTGCCCATCGACAGCCTGGCCGAGCGCTCCTTCACCGTGCGGGGCCTCGACGGCATCGACGGCACGCCCGTGCTCGACATCAAGCCGGTGTTCCAGTGGAGCGTCCCGAGCGGCGAGCTCACGACGCCCACCTGGAGCGACGAGCTCGGCGAGAACTACCGCTAGGCCCCACGCGGGGGCCCCGGGGCGTCAGCTGCCGAAGTCCTCGGGCATCTGCAGCGCGACGACCTCACCGGTCACCGTCGCCTGCAGGCCGGCGTAGAGGGTGGACGCCACGGTCACCTTGCGGCCCTTGATCTCGGTCACCCGGCCACGGATCTCGAGCGCCGGGCCGAGCGGCGTAGCGGCGTTGTAGCGCACGGTGAGCGATCCGGTCACGAATCGGAACGCCGGCAGGGTGTCCATCGCGCGACCCTCGGCGCGGTACATGGCCGCCGCGGCGGTCCCGGTGCTGTGGCAGTCGATCAGTGAGGCGAGCAGCCCGCCGTAGACGAAGCCCGGGATCGCCGTGTGAAAGGGTGCCGGCGTGAACCGGGTCACGCTCTCGTCGCCGTCCCACACCGTCTTGAGCTGGTAGCCGTGCTCGTTCAGGCGGCCGCAGCCGTAGCAGTGCGACAGGTGCTCGGGGTAGTAGTCCTGGAATGCCCGCATCACGCCTCCGTCTTCGAATCGAGCGCCGTAACGCCCTTTCGTTCATCCATTTGACACCGGCTCAGGTCCGGGCGTCGAGCCACTCGTCGAGCGCGTCGCGGGTTGGTGACATCGCCGGGCCGAAGGACTCGATCGCCATCGCGGCCGCGGCGTTGGCGCGCCGCGCCGCGGCCCGGGGCTCGAGCCCCGCAGCGAGTGACGCGAGAAAGACGCCGTTGTGCGCATCACCGGCGCCATTACTGTCCACGACCTGGACCTCGAAGCCGGCGACGCGCACGACCTCGCGGTCGGTGCCGACCACACAGCCGGCCGATCCGTCGTGGGCGACGACACCGACGCGCACGCGTCCGAGCAGCGCGCGCACCGCCGCCTCGAGGTCCTGGGTTGCGCCGAGCGCGCGACACTCGGTAGCGCTCGCGAGGAGCCAGTCGGTTCGCGACAGCACCGCGGCGAGCACGTCGGGCTCGGCGTCGGCGAAGCGCGCACCGGGATCGAAGGCGACGACGACGGACTCGGGGACTGTCGCCACCCAGGGCGCGATGACGGGGGCGAGCTCGGGGTGCGCGAGGTTGTAGCCCGACAGGTAGAGCAGGTCGCCCGCCCCCACCTCGAGACCGTCGAGGGTCGCGGCGTCGAGCCCGAGCTCGGCCCCGGGGGCGGTGATGAACGTGCGCTCACCGTCGTCCTCGACGATCACGACACAGACGCCCAGGTCGTCATCGCCGTCGCTCGCCCCACAGTCGATCCCCTCGCCCGCGAGACTCGCGCGCGCCAGGTCGGCGAAGGGCCCGCGGCCGAGTCGGCCGCCGTAGCGGGCGTCGAGGCCCTGGCGCCGCGCGGCGGCCAGGACGTTAAAGCCGCCGCCGGTGGACAGCGACGAGCGCGAGCTGCGCACGTCGCCACCGCGCTCGGGCAGCCCCGCCACGCGCAGCGTCAGGTCGACGAGCACGCTGTCGAGGACGACGAGTCGCATGGCTAGTCGTGCTCGTCGAGGAATGCGCCAACCACGTCGCGGTAGTGTTCGGGCTCTTCGACGAAGGGCATGTGGCTGGAGTGCTCGAAGATCGTCCAGCGCGCGTTCTCGACGCGGTCGGCGAAGGGCTGGACCGTCGCCGGGGTCGCCTCGTCGTAGCGCCCCGAGATGAGCAGGGTCGGCGCGGCGATCAACGACAGCCGATCGACGATGGACCACGAGCGCAGGGTGCCGATGCAGTAGAACTCGTTGGGCCCGTTCATCGTGTGATACACGGTGGGGTCCTCGTTGAGCTGGGCCTCAGTGGCGAGGACCTCGGGCGGGTTGGGGACCACGCGACAGACGTGCCGGTCGTAGAACGCCTGGGTGGCCGCGAGGTACGCCGGGTCCTGGGTCGTGCCCGCTGCCTCGTGCAAGTCGAGGGCGTCGCGCACGTCGGCGGGCAGGTCGTGGCGCAGCCGCGTGGCCTCGGCGACCCACAGATCCATCGACGCGGGCGAGTTGCTGATCACCAGTGCCGCCAGCCCGGCGGGGCGCGTGACGGCGTACTCGGCGGCGAGCATGCCGCCCCAGGACTGGCCGAGCAGGTGGAACCGCTCCAGTCCCAGGGCCGCCACCAGGTTCGTCAGCTCGTCGAGGAAGAGATCGACCGTCCAGAACTCGCCACCCTGGCCGGGCAGGTGCGTCGAGTTGCCACAACCCAGCTGGTCGTAGTGGATCACCGGCCGACCGGTCGAGGCGAGGTTGGCGATCTGCAAGAGGTAGTTGTGCGCGGCGCCGGGCCCGCCGTGGAGCACGACGAGCGGGATTCGACCCGCGTCGAGGTCGCCGGTCACCCGGTACCAGGTCTCGTAGGGGCCGAAGGCGACGGTACCGGTGCGTGACGGCTCAGGGATCATGTGGCGACCTTACTCAACGGCCCCGGCGGGCCGGATCGTTCACGCCACTGATTTTTAGCCAGTCATTATGTTGTGGCGTCGCTGGGCCACAGGCCCGTTGGTAGCGTTGCAGTGCACGTTTTCGATGCTCGACGACACGAGGCACCGGTCCACCATGGCACGACGAACCCCCCTGCACGCCCGACCCCGCGAAGGCTTTCGCGCCAGTGGCGCCCGAGACCCTCGAACCCGATCGCGCACCTCGGGCGTCGAGGGCAACACCCGCCTGACGAGTTCGCTCGGAGCGCTGTTGCTCATCTTGCTCTTCGTTGAGGGGCTAACCCTGCTCAGCATCGGCTCGCTGCTCACACCCCACATCGTCATCGGGGTCCTCTTGATCCCGCCGGTGTTGCTCAAGATGGGTTCGACGACGTGGCGAATGGTGAAGTACTACGCCGGGAGTCGCGAGTACCGTCACAAGGGCCCGCCGGCGCCGATCCTGCGCCTGCTCGGACCCATCATCATCGTGCTGACCATCGTGCTGCTCGCCTCGGGCGTCGGCCTCGTCGTCGGGGCGCCCGTCTCGTGGCGCGCCCAGCTGTTCACGATCCACCGGGCCTCGTTCGTCCTGTGGTTCGGCGCCATGACGATCCACGTGCTCGGCCACCTCGTCGAGACGGCCAAGTTCGCGCCACGCGACATGTTCCCCTACACCCGTCGCCAGGTGAAGGGCGCCTCGGCGCGCCAGTGGACCCTCGCGGTCGCCCTCGGCCTCGGCGTGATCGCCGCGGTCGCGGTGCTGCCCTACGCCGCGAACTGGCGAACAGGCCTGCTCGGCTGAGCTACGAGCGCGCCAGCGGCACCGAGCCGCCCGGCTCGACCGAGACGACGCGCGCGCTGGCCTCGCGCTCGCTCAGGTGTCGCGCCACCTCGTCGGGGGTACCCGCGAGCATCGGGAACGTGCCGAAGTGGATCGGCGTGAACCGCCTGACGCCGAGCAGCATCACGGCGTAGGCCGCTTCGCGCGGGCCCATGTTGTAGTGCCCGTCGATCGGCATCAGGGCGATCTCGGGCGCGTAGAGCTCACGAATGAGCGCCATGTCCCCGAAGACGTTCGTGTCGCCCGAGACGTACACCGGTCCCCCGTCCCCGTCGGGCAGGTGGGCGATGAACCCTACGGGATTCCCGCCGTAGATGTTGGCGAGGCCATCGCCGGCCGCGACGCCGCACGAGTGGTCGGCCGTGACCATCGTCAGGCCGACGTCGGCCACGCGAACGGTGCCGCCCTTGTTCATCTCGATGATGTTCGCCAGACCCTGGGTCGCGAAATATGCCGCCATCTCGGGCACGCACACCACCGTGGCGCCCGTCGCCATCGCCAGGGGGATCGCCGAGCCCATGTGGTCGAAGTGACCGTGGGTGACCGCGATCACGTCCACCGGCCCCACGTCGTCCATCGACACCGGGCTCTTGGGGTTCTCGAGCCAGGGGTCGAAGATCACCCGGGTGCCCGTCGAGGTCACCAGCAACACCGTGGCGTGGCCCAGCCACGTCAGGGTCCCCGGCTCGCCGACGCGTCGCGCGCCGGCCAATTCGTCACTCATCGTGTCCATCTCGAGCCTCCAACTCGGTCGCTGTCCTCACGATACGACGGCGTGGCCGTGGGTGTCGCGCACCGGCCTACAGTGGCCAGCAAAGGAGGTCACAGTGCTCATAGTCACGACCAACGACCTGCCCGGGTATCGCATCACCAAGGTGATCGGCGAGGTGAACGGGCTCACGGTGCGCACACGAAACGTCGGCGCCCAGCTCGGCGCCGCCCTGAAGGCGATTGGCGGCGGTGAGTTGCGCGGGCTCACCCAGCAGCTCCAGCAGTCCCGGGGCGAGGCGCTGGAGCGCATGAGCGAGGCCGCCCAGGCCCTCGGCGCCAACGCGGTGATCGCGATGCGCTACGACTCGAACGAGTTGGCCAACACCTACCAGGAGATCCTCGCCTACGGCACGGCGGTGGTCGTCGAACCAATCGGCTGACATGATCCCAATTCTCTCCAGCGCGGCGATGCGCCGCGCCGACGCTCGAGCGGTGGCTCGCCGCGGCGTCGAGGCCCTCGTGCGTGACGCGGGCCTCGCCATCGCGCTCGTCGCCAGCCAGCACCTGCGCTCGTGCTACGGCGCGCGCGTCGCGGTCGTGGCCGGGCCCGGCCTGAACGGCGCCGACGGTCGCGTCGCGGCCGAGCAGCTGCGCCGGCGCGGCGCCACGGTCACGGTCATCGAGGTCGCCGACCAGCCCCCGGCGCTGCGCGGCTACGACCTCGTGATCGACGCGGCCTTCGGGCTGGGCTGCACGCGGCCCTACCGGGCGCCCCACGTCCCCCCGACCACCATCGTGGTCGCGGCCGACCTGCCGTCGGGCGTCGACGCCGACACCGGCGAGGTGCTTGGACAGCCCATGAAGGCGCACGTCACGGTCGCGCTCGGGGCACTCAAGCCCGCCCACGTCACCGGGCACGCCGCGGCCTACGCCGGCGAGGTGCGCCTCTTTTCCCTCGGCATCGAGAGCGACGACGGCGACGGCCTGCTCGAGCGTGGTGACCTCGCCGACTTCGTTCGCTGGAACCAGAGCGACCACAAGTGGCACCACGCCGTGGACGTGATCGCCGGCTCGACGACGATGCCGGGCGCGGCCGACCTCGTCACGCGCGGTGCCCTGGCTGGCGGCGCCTCGATGATCCGGCTCGCGACGTACGGCGAGATCGGCGCCGGCGTGAGCATCGCGAGCGAGGTCGTGCGCACCGACGGACCGCCCGACGCGCGCAGCCGGTCGGTCGTGGCCGGCCCCGGCCTGGGCAGCGACGCGACCGCGTGGCTCGCGGCGCGACTGGCCAGTGTGCGCGTGCCGGTCGTGCTGGACGCGGATGGACTCAATCAAACCGTGCTCGGCGTTCGCCGCGGCGGCCCGTGGGTCCTCACACCCCACGACGGCGAGTACGAACGGCTCGTCGGGTCGAGCCCGTCGGCCGACCGGCTCGACGCAGCGCGCACCCTCGCACGCTCGAGTGGCTGCGTGGTGCTGCTGAAGGGTCCCACGACCGTCGTCGCGAACCCCGACGGGCACGTACGCGTCATCCAGTCCGGCACCAGCGCGCTCGCGACCGCCGGCACCGGCGACGTCCTCGCGGGACTCGTCGGCGCGACCATCGCACGCGGTCACGACCCCTTCGACGCGGCCGCCCTGGCCGCCTACGCGCACGGCGCGGCCGGCTCACGTCTCTCGCGCTACGCGAGGTCCTCGGATCTGCCCGACGCGATCAGCGAGGTGCTCGGCCGGTCCTAGCGGCTACTCGGTGGGACCGAGGTGGAAGTCGCGGCTGTGCTTGCGGATCTCGCGCCGGGCGATGGTCATCTTGTGGACCTCGTCGGGACCGTCGGCGATGCGCAGTGTGCGGATGCCGGCGTAGAGGTGCGCGAGCGGGGTGAACTGGGTCACGCCCGCGGCGCCGTGCACCTGGATCGCCCGGTCGATGATCTTGAGCGCCATGTTCGGCACGGCCACCTTGATCCCCGAGATCTCGGCCGCCGCCCCCTTGTTGCCCACCGTGTCCATGAGGTGGGCGGTGTGCAACACGTACTCGCGGGCCATGTCAATCTCGATGCGCGCCTCGGCGATCCAGTCCTGGATGAGTCCCTTGTGCGCGAGGCTCGTGCCGAAGGTCTTTCGCTCGAGCGAGCGCGTCACCATCAGCTCGAGTGCCCGCTCGGCGACGCCGATGGTGCGCATGCAGTGGTGGATCCGGCCCGGCCCGAGCCGCGCCTGGGCGATCGCGAAGCCGCCGCCCTCCTCGCCGAGCAGGTAGTCGACGGGCACGCGAACGTTGCGGTAGATCACCTCGGGGTGGCCGCCGCGCTCGTCGTAACCAAAGACGTGCGGCTCGACGCCGATCTCGACGCCGGGCGCGTCGCGGGGCACGACGATCATCGACTGCTGGCGGTGGCGCGGGCCCGACGGGTCCGTCTTGCCCATCACGACGAGCACCTTGCACCGCGGCGAGCGGGCACCGCTCGAGAACCACTTGCGCCCGTTGAGCACGTACTCGTCGCCCTCGCGCACGATGGACAGCCCGATGTTGGTCGCGTCCGAGGACGCGACGTCGGGCTCGGTCATCGAGAAGGCGCTGCGGATCTCGCCCGCGAGCAGCGGGGCGAGCCACTCGGCCTTGACGCGCTCGGAGCCGTAGAGATTGAGGATCTCCATGTTGCCGGTGTCGGGCGCGTTGCAGTTCATGGCCTCGGAGGCGAACGAGAAGCGGCCCAGCTCCTCAGAGATCGGCGCGTAGTCGAGGTTCGAAAGCGGCGTCCCGGGGCTGTCGGCGTTGAGGTGCGGCAAGAACAGGTTCCAGAGTCCCCGCTCGAGGGCCTGAGCCTTGAGCCGGTCGAGGATCGGCGGGTACCCGTCTATCCCGAGTTCATCGAGCTGGTCGTAGAACGTCTGCTCGTTCGGCTCGATCACGTGCTCGATGAACCGGTGGACCGCCGCTTGGGTCTCCAGACCCCGTTCCGAAAATGCGTATGGCACCGCCCACACCCCTTCGCTCTGAACTCCACCTGGCTCGTACGCTAGCCAATTCGCCCGACTGGACTAACTGGTGAGTAACGACTCGCCTCAATACCGGCGGCTTCGCCCGGCGACGACCCCGCGACGCACGTCGTCGGCCGCCATGAGCATCAGCGCGAGTTCTGCGACGTCACCGTCGTCGGGACAGCACGCGCTCAATCGGTACAGCAGCTCGGGGTTCCTCGAGCGGATGACGGCGTTGCGGATCGCGACGTCGATCTGGTAGCGCCACGACGTGATCTCGGGGCTCTGCGAGCTCGGCAGCAACGACCCGCGATACAGGTCGAGCGCGGCGCTGAGGTCGCCACTGGCGAGGGTGCGCAGCACCCGCGCGTGATCGGCGTCCACGCGGCCGGTCAGTCGGTACGGCCGCGACGCGATGACCCCGCCGACCAGCTGGCGCAGGTGCGAGAGCTCGGCTTTCACCGTGGTGACGCTGATTGGCTGGTCGCCGTAGAGCAGCGCCGTCAGCTCGTCGAGCGAGAGGCCGTCGTCGTGCATGGCCAGGATCGCGAGCAGCTCGAGCTGGCGGGGGCTCACCCGCACGGGCGAGCCGTTGACCGTCACGGCCGATGATCCGAGCACGCGCAGCGTGAGTTCGGTGCGCGGCTCGGGCGAGACGACCGCGACCGCCGCCACCGGATCGCGGGCCAGCTCGTACTCGACGTTGCGCGCGAGGGCGCGCACCATGGTGAGCAGCGACGGGTTGAACTTGCTCCACAGCGAGGACACGTCGATGACCCCGAGGGAACGACCGTCGGCGGGATCGATGATCGGGGCCGAGTAGCAGACCCAGTCGTGGACCATCGGCGCGTAGTGCTCGGCCGAGAAGACCGTCGCCGGACGGCCCAACTCGTGGGCGAGGGCGAGCGCGTTGGTCCCGACCGACCCCTCACTCCAGCACCCCCCGAGCGTGAAGTTGACGGCGTCGGCGTTGCGGCGCATTCGCCGGCCCCCCGAGAGCCACGTGATGGTCACCGTGTCGTCGGTCAGCGCCGCGACGAGGTCGCCGTCGGCACTGAGCTCGCGCAGGTCATCGAGGATGACCTGACTCGCCCGGCCGAGTCGCGACTCCGCGAACTGGGCGGTCACGACGCCGGGCTCAACCATCGGCGCCAGGGCGAGGTCGACCGACACCGCCTGGGCCGACCGTTGCCAGGACGCGAACACCTCCGGGCGCGCCGCGCTCGTCGAGCCACGCGCCTGCACGGCGTAGCGCCAGACTGCCTCGGCGTCGCCCCGACGCTCCTTGAGCTCGCGATTCACGTCCCCCCAGACCTCGGTGACAACGTCTGTCCCGTGCGAACCATACCGTGGCACCGACGCCGACGCGATGGCGCCACGGGCCAACCTTTTCCCAACCTGATCGCCCCTACCATTCGCCCGTTGCGAGACACGCAACGCAGGTTCGGCGCTCGCGCCAGCAAGGAAATTGGGGGGATCATGCTCTACGACGTTCCCGGCTCGCCCGGCAGTCCAGTCACCGTACAGCCCGCGTACGACAACTTCATCGGCGGCCGCTGGGTGCCACCAGTGGACGGCAAGTACTTCGACAACGTCACACCGATTACGGGTCAGGTCTTCACGACGATCGCCCGCTCCAACGCCAAGGACGTCGAGCTCGCCCTCGACGCCGCCCACGCGGCGAAGGACGCGTGGGGCGCGACCAGTCCCGCCGAGCGGTCGCTCGTGCTGCTGCGCATCGCCGACCGCCTGGAGGCCAACCTCGAGGCCATCGCGATCGCCGAGTGCTACGAGAATGGCAAGCCCATCCGCGAGACCCTCGCGGCCGACATCCCGCTCGCGATCGACCACTTCCGGTACTTCGCGGGCGCCCTGCGCGCCCAGGAGGGTTCGATCGGGATCATCGACGACACGACGGTCGCCTACCACTTCCACGAGCCGCTCGGGGTCGTCGGCCAGATCATCCCCTGGAACTTCCCGATCCTGATGGCCGCCTGGAAGGTCGCGCCGGCCCTCGCCGCGGGCAACTGCGTGGTGCTCAAGCCCGCCGAGCAGACGCCCTGGTCGATCCTGAAGGTCGTCGAACTCATCGCGGACCTGCTGCCAGCGGGCGTGCTCAACGTGGTCAACGGCTTTGGCGTCGAGGCGGGCAAGCCCCTCGCCTCCTCGCCGCGCATCGGCAAGGTCGCCTTCACCGGCGAGACGACGACCGGTCGGCTCATCATGCAGTACGCCTCGGAGAACATCATCCCGGTGACCCTCGAGCTCGGCGGCAAGAGCCCGAACATCTTCTTCCCCGACGTCATGGCCGCCGACGACGACTTCCTCGACAAGGCGATCGAGGGGCTCGTGCTCTTCGCGCTCAACCAGGGCGAGGTCTGCACGTGCCCGTCGCGGGCGCTGATCCACGAGTCGATCTACGACGAGTTCATGGAGCGCTGCATCGCCCGGGTGAACGCCATCACGCTCGGCAACCCGCTCGACACTGACACCATGGTCGGCGCCCAGGCGTCCAACGACCAGCTCGAGAAGATCCTCTCCTACCTCGACATCGGCCGCAGCGAGGGCGCCGAGGTGCTCGTCGGCGGCGGCCAGCGCCAGGTCGAGGGCTGTGACGGTGGCTACTACGTCGAGCCGACGATCTTCAAGGGCCATAACTCGATGCGCATCTTCCAAGAGGAGATCTTCGGACCGGTGCTCTCGGCCACGACCTTCGCAACGACCGAGGAGGCGATCGCCATCGCCAACGACACCCTCTACGGGCTGGGCGCCGGACTGTGGACCCGCGACGTCAACACCGCCTACACCGTGGGTCGCGCGATCCAGGCGGGGCGCGTCTGGACCAACTGTTACCACCTCTACCCCGCCCACGCCGCCTTCGGGGGCTACAAGGGGTCCGGGATCGGCCGCGAGACGCACCTGATGATGCTCGACCACTACCAGCAGACCAAGAACCTGCTCGTCAGCTACTCGCCCCGCAAGTTAGGGTTCTTCTAATCATGAGCGAACTTCGTCGCGTCGACATCACCGACGAGGCGGCGGCACTCGTCGCCCGACTGGTGGATGAGCACGGTCCGTTGCTCTTCCACCAGTCGGGCGGCTGCTGTGACGGTTCGAGCCCCATGTGCTATCCCCGCGGCGAGTTCCGCATCGGCCAGCGCGACGTCTACCTCGGCGAGGTCGCCGGCACACCGTTCTACATGGGCGCCGACCAGTTCGAGTACTGGTCCCACACCCACCTGCTCGTCGACGTCGTGGCGGGCCGCGGCGGTGGCTTCTCGCTCGAGGCGCCCGAGGGGGTTCGCTTCTTGATCCGCTCGACGGTCTTCACCGACGACGAGATGACCCTGCTCGACCCCGTCGAGGTGGGCGACCACCACGCCGAGCACGGCTCCGACTAGCCCGTCGACACCCGGCTGGCCCGACGGGTCGCTGCTACGCTGCGGCCGTGCGCTTCTCTAACGAGCACGACGCCTTCCGATCGACCGTTCGGTCCCTCGTCGATCGTGAGATCAACCCCCACGTCGACGAGTGGGAGCGTCGCGGCGCCTTCCCCGCGCACGAGCTCTTCCCCAGGCTCGCGTCCTACGGGCTGCTCGGCCTCGAGTACGACCCGGCCTACGGCGGCGAGGGGGCGGACCCCCTCTTCTCGCTCATCGCCGGCGAGGAGTACGGCCGGATCGGCGCCGCGGGCGTCGCGATGGCAATCGGCGTGCAGACGAGCATGGCCACGCCAGCCCTCGCCGAGTTCGGCACCCACGAGTTGAAGCAGCGCTTCCTCGCCCCGGCGATCGCCGGCACGGCGGTCGCGGCCATCGCGGTGACCGAGCCCGACGCGGGCAGCGACGTCGCGGCGATCACCACGCGCGCGGTGCGCGACGGCGGCGACTGGGTCATCACCGGACGCAAGCTCTACATAACCAACGGGGCCCAGGCCGACTGGGTCTGTCTGCTCGCGCGCACGTCCGGCGAGCGCGGCTACCGCGGGATGTCCCAGATCATCGTGCCCACGTCGAGCCCCGGTTTCAGCGTGGCGCGTCGCCTCGACAAGCTCGGCAATCGCTCCTCGGACACCGCCGAGCTCGTGCTCGATGACGTGCGCGTGCCGCTCGAGAACACGATCGGCGAGGCCGATCGTGGGTTCGAGCAGCAGATGCGCCAGTTCGTGCTCGAACGCATGAGCGCCGCGTATTCGATCGCCGGGCAGTGTCGCTACGCCCTCGAGCGGACCCGTGACTACCTGCTCGAGCGCCGCACCTTCGGCGAGCCGCTGGCCTCGCGCCAGTACGTCGCCTACCGCCTCACCGAGCTCTCGGCGCGCGTGGACCTCCTGCGCAGCCACAACCTGCAGTGCGCGAGCGACCTCAGCGCCGGCGAAGACATCACCCGCCAGGCGACCGTCGCGAAGCTGACCGCCGGCCGGCTGGCGCGCGACGTGGCCGACCTGTGCCTGCAGTTCCACGGCGGCGTGGGCTACATGGAGGAGAACTGGACGGCCCGGTTCTTTCGCGACATGCGCCTGGCGTCGATCGGTGGTGGGGCCGACGAGGTGATGCTCAAGGTGCTCGCCCGGCTCGACGGCTACCCCATGTAAGGGGCTCGACCTCGAAAGGACGTGGCGTGAAACCAGAC
>JAKAFH010000002.1 GCA_021818025.1 Actinomycetes bacterium
CTATAGAGAATACCTGATCAAAGCGGTTGTGGAGGTGCTGGGAATCGAACCCAGGTCCGTCGGCTTCTAAGTGAACATTCTCCGAGCGCAGCTGATGGGAATTGTCGGGGGGGAGCATCGACACCAGCACCGCTGCAATCCCGTAGTCAACTAAGTTTTCCCGACGTCCTCATTGACAAAGGATGACGGTGAGCCCTGCTTCATGACGCCCGTGACCTACACCGCAAGGCCGGGTATAGACGGACGTGTTACCTAAGCGGCAACAACAACGTGAGCTGTAGAGTTCGCGTTTATTTTTGTTTCCGGCTCTTTAACGTGGCTCCGGAGACCACGGCTCGCTTCTTTCACCATTTCGACCAACGTCGAAACCAATCACCCCCTCGGCACTGCACGATCACTCTGACCGCATACTCAGCGTACCGTACGGGCGTCGCATCGCGTCCGGCGTAAGGTCGTGCTGCTCGTAACGGGGGCCGGCGGTTAGCCGAACTTCTCGAAGTTCCGAACCGAGACGGCAATCTCGCGCTCGGCGTCCCGCTTGGCGAGCGCCTGGCGGCGGTCATGTTGTTTGCGTCCTCGGGCGAGCGCCAACTCGACTTTCGCACGACCGTCCTTGAAGTACACCTTGAGTGGCACGATCGTGAGCGGTTGCGTTTGGGTCTTGACCCACCACTGGTGGATTTGGTGGCGGTGGACGAGGAGTTTGCGCTTTCGATCTGGATCGTGACTACCGAACCCAACTGCGTAGCTCCACGGCGGAATGTGTGATCCGAAGAGCCACAGCTCCCCATCGTCGATCCGGGCAAAGCTTTCCGCGATCTGTGCCTTTCCCTCACGAAGCGACTTGACTTCACTGCCGGTGAGCACGAGGCCGCACTCGAGGGTGTCTACGATCTCATAGTCGTGACGCGCACGGCGATTCGTGGCGACCACGTGGTCGCCCGTTGCGTTCGCCTTCGCGTTGGCCCGGCGCTCTTGCATCTGTTTGGCTCGTGCCACAATGCCAGCGTAGTGACCGGGGTCGGCCGCATCGTTGGTCGGTAGGGTGGGCTCGTGCTGAACCTGACCCCGGCGTTGCGAGACGCGATGGTCGCGACGTGCATTCGGGCCCTGCCCAATGAGGGCTGCGGACTCATTCTCGGGCGAGTAGCGGGCGATGACGCAACGGTGACCGAGGTAGTGGCGAGTCCGAACGTCGCGGAGTCGGCGCGGATCTATGAAGTCGACAGCCGGGTGCTGTTCCAAGCGTTTCGACGAGCCGACGTGGAGGGACTGTCGGTACTTGGCGTATTCCATTCGCACACGCATTCCGAGGCGTACCCGAGCCCCACGGACGTTCGTCAGGCACCGGATCCGCAGTGGCACTACATCCTGGTCTCCCTGCGCGACATACCGGCCGTCGTCCGCAGCTTTAGGATCGAAGGTGACACGGTCACGAGCGAAGAGATCTACATTGAGGACTAACGAGTCGCCTGTCGGCACGAGGAGGTCCGGATAGTGACCACTATCGCATCGAGTTCGACTTCCTACGATTTGGTGCTGCTCGCCTTGCGGCTCTTCCTCGGTTCGATGATCTTTGCGCACGGGTACCGGAAGTTCTTCGGAGGCGGCCGTCTGGCGGGGACGGCGAAGTGGTTCGAGTCAATAGGCGTGCGCTACGGCGGACTCAACGCGCTGGTGGCGGCATCTACGGAGGTGGGCGTCGGCGTCTTGCTCGTGTTCGGACTGCTCACGACACTGGCGTCCGCCGGTCTCATGTCGCTGATGCTGGTGGCAATCGCGACGGTGCACCGAAAGAATGGCTTCTTCGTCTTCAACAAGGGCGAAGGCGTCGAATACACCCTCGGCATCGCGGTCGCGACCCTCGTGCCCGGCACCTTCGGCGCCGGTCGATTTTCTCTCGACCACCTGTGGCACATCTTCGCGTGGTCACCGTCGGTTCATCTCGCGGTGACCCTACTCGTAGGACTTGGTGCTGCCGGTGCGCAGCTCGCGGCGTTCTATCGGCCGTCGCAGTCCGCGTAGGTCACGCCCCGCAACACGGCCGCTAAATTCGACCGAAACGGTCGTAATTTGACCACAGGAGGAGAGTGCGATGGCTGCGACAGTTCGAATTCCCACGGTGCTACGGCCAGCGATGGGCGGACTGACGACGGTGTCGGTCGAGGGAGCGACGATCGGCGCCGTACTCGCCGAGCTCACGTCCACGTACCCGTTGATCGAGAGCCAGCTGCTCAACAAAGATGGGTCGCTGCACCGTTTCTTGAACGTCTACGTCAACGACGACGACGTTCGCTACATCGGTGGCGTGGACGCGCCGGTATCCGATGACGATGAGATCACCCTGTTGCCCGCCGTCGCCGGGGGTTTCCTCTAGTGGCGCGTGTCCAATCGGTTCTCGACTTGGTTGGATCGACACCGGTCATCGACGTCAGCGCGCTCTCGCCACGAACCAACGTCACAATCCTGGCGAAGCTCGAGGGGCGCAACCCAGCTGGATCCGTGAAGGACCGGGTCGCCGTGTCGCTCATTCGCGCGGCGGAGCGAGATGGTCGACTCATCCCTGGTCAAGACGGTCAGATCGTGATCGAGCCGTCATCGGGCAACACGGGAATTGCCCTGGCGATGGTGTGTCGGTTGCGGGGCTACCACCTCAAGGTCGTGATGCCCACGAACGTCTCGCCCGAACGCCGTCAACTGCTCCTGGCGTGGGGCGCGGAGATCATCGACTCGTCCGGTGCCGAGGGTTCGAACGGCGCCGTGCGGCTGGCCCAGTCGATCGCCGCCGAGCACGCCGACTGGGTTTTTCTCTACCAGTACGCCAATCCCGCCAATCCCCAGGCGCACTACGAGACCACCGGTCCCGAGATCCTCGCTGACGTGCCCGAGGTGACTCACTTCGTGGCCGGCCTTGGAACGTCGGGGACGCTTATGGGCGTCGGGCGGTATCTCAAGGAGCACAAGCCCGGGGTTCAGGTTTGGGCAATTGAGCCACCGAGTGGCGAGATCGTCGATGGCCTGCGCAGTCTGGACGACGGCTACATCCCACCGATCTTCATCGACAACCACGGCGTCGACCTGCTCGACCGCAAGGTGGTCGTTCGACCGCGCGAATCGATCGAGTGGACACGGGCCATGACTGAGGTCGGCTTGTTCGTGGGGATCTCATCGGGGGCGATCATGGCGGGCGCGGTGAAGTGCGCATTGACGATTCCCGAGGATCAGGCGGCCACGATCGTCACGATCGTCTGCGATGACGGGTGGAAATACCTTTCGACGGGGGCGTGGAGCGACGACATCGACGACGTGGTCGAACGCGCGAAGCGAATCATCTACTTCTAACTCGGTCGGCGATTCCACTACGGTGGTCGCACCGATGAGAGGAACACCATGACCACGCGAGCCGATGGCCGAAATCCTGCGGAAGCCCGACCCCTGCGGTTCGTCCGCGACTACACCGAGATGGCAGCCGGATCGGTCCTCGTCGAGGTCGGTCGCACCAGGGTCCTCTGCACCGCCTCAGTTGAGACCGACGTGCCCCGCTGGCTTCGAGGGTCGGGCAAGGGGTGGGTGACCGCGGAGTACTCGATGCTGCCAGGTTCGACGCCCGAGCGCGCCTCGCGCGAAGCCGCGCGAGGCAAGCAGTCGGGTCGCACCCAGGAGATCCAGCGGCTCATCGGACGATCGCTTCGAACCGTGACCGACCTGACGCTCCTCGCGGACGTGCAGATCGTCGTTGACTGCGACGTGTTGCAGGCCGACGGCGGCACGCGCACAGCCTCAATCTGTGGTGGCTACCTGGCGTTGCATGACGCCATTACGAGGCTCGTCGTGGACGGCACGATTCGCACGCACGCGTTGACGGATCTCGTGGCCGCTGTTTCGGTGGGGATCGTTGGAGGAGTTCCGATGCTCGATCTGCCCTACGAAGAGGATTCGTCGGCCGAGACAGACATGAACGTCGTAATGACCGGGTCGGGCGAATTCGTCGAGGTTCAGGGCACGGCCGAGCGAACCGCCTTTAGCCGCTCCGAGCTCGACGAGCTGCTCGACCTGGCGGCGATGGGAATCAAGTCGATCCACGACGCCCAGCGCCTGGTCCTCTCAACGCCGCCGGCGCCCCGGGGGCGATGATGGGGCTGGAGTTCGTGCTCGCAACAGCCAACGCGCACAAGGCCGTTGAGATCCGCGCGGTACTCGCCGAGGTGGGCATGGACGTGATCGCCCGACCGGTGGGAGTCCCCGACGTCGACGAGACCAGTGACACCCTCGAAGGTAACGCCCTGCTCAAGGCACGCGCGGTTTGCGATGCGACGGGGCGGCCGGCGATCGGCGATGACACTGGACTGTTCGTGAGTGCGCTGAACGGTGATCCCGGCGTGCGCAGTGCGCGCTACGCCGGACCGGCCGCGATCGACTCGGACAACGTGCGAAAGTTGCTGAGCGCGCTCTCAGAGGTCGACGACGCGGATCGCGCTGCACGATTTCGGACGGTCATTGCCGTTGCCTATCCCGACGGGTCTGCCGTGACCGTCGAGGGAGTCCTCGACGGGTGGATCGTCGAGGAAGCGCGCGGGGAACGAGGTTTCGGTTACGACCCGGTGTTCGCCAGCGCCGAACTCGGAGGGCGTACCCTGGCTGAAGTGTCAGCCGAGGAGAAGAACGCCATCTCGCATCGAGCGCGTGCGCTGGCGGCGCTGGCCGAACGGCTCCGACCGTGATCGGTGCTTCACGAGACGTTCACCTTTAGGCTGGAAGCGTGAACGACGGCGTCCTACCAATGTTTCCGTTGGGGATGGTGGTCTTTCCACACCAGGTGGTCGGCCTGTGCGTCTTCGAACCGCGCTACCGGGCGATGTTGACCGAATTGCGCGACCAAGAATTCGGAACCTGCATGATTGAGCGAGGCTCCGAGGTTGGCGGCGAGGATGTCCGTACGAGCGTGGGCACGGTGCTTCGGATTCTCGGGTCCCAGACGCTGCCCAACGGCCAGACTCTCCTGCGAGTCGAGGGCACCCAGTGCGTCGAGGTCGCATCGTGGCTCGCCGACTCGCCGTACCCACGTGCGGCCGTGCGCGAGCGCTGCTGTGACGAGATCGAGATCGAGCCCGACTTGCTCCGCTCAACGGAGTCGGCGGTGCGCGCCCTTCGGGCGCTGCGCAGCGAAGTCGTGATGGACGAGTCGTTGCGGCACGACTGTGTCATGGATTCGGATCCCTCAGTGCGCGGCTGGCAACTGTGCGCGATGACGCCGATGTCAACGCTCGACCAGTTCAAGGTGCTGAGCCTGAGCAATCCCAACGATCGACTTCGGCTCGTGGCTGAGATCTGCTGCGAGCGCTACGGGGACTACCAGCGCCTGCTGGCACGCGACGCGTCGACCTATCTGCTGGGCTAACGAGATTCCAGCAGGTCTACGACGAAGATGAGGGTTTCGCCGGGTGCGATGACGCCGCCTGCGCCACGCTCACCATAACCCAGGTGCGACGGAATCACGAGGCGTCGCCGTCCACCGACCCGCATCCCCTGCACGCCCTGGTCCCATCCGGCAATGACGTAACCGCGACCGAGTGGAAACGAGAAGGGCTCGTTGCGATCCCACGAGGCGTCGAACTGCTGGCCAGTCGACGCACTTACGCCCACGTAGTGCACGACGGCGGTCTGGCCGGCCGCGGCGACCGCGCCGTCACCGACGACGAGGTCCTCGATGATCAGTTCGGCGGGCGGTTCGCCCAGGTGTGGTTCGACGAGAGGCTTTTCAGTCACGGGTCACAATGCTATCGGCGGCGTGAATTGCCCGTGACGACGCGAACGTTACGGGCCTCACGGCCCTTGGGACCAGTCGCCTCGTCGTAGGCAATGGTCTGTCCCTGGCTCAACGTCTTGAAGCCATCGCCAACGATGTTGGAAAAGTGGATGAACAGGTCATCACCCTTTTCGTCGCTCGCGAAGCCGAATCCCTTCGAGTCGTTGAAGAAACTCACGACCGCGTGGCCGGCGGCTGAACGCCTGGGGGCGCCGGCCTGCTTGAACTCGCGATACTGCTCGCGCTGCGGGCGCGGCGCCGACCGCTCCGCGACGCGGGGCGAACCACCGCGGAGCTCATCGCGCGAAGCGCGCGGCGCTCGCCCGTCGGTGCTCGGTGCGGTGCGGGTGTGGCGGCCTTCGGTGCGCTCGCGTGAACGCTCCGAGAATCGACCGGTCGGACGATTGGCGTTGTCACGTCGACTCGACTCGGACGGGCGAGTTGAGCGCGAACGCGGACGTTCGTCCAGGACCTGAGCGGCGGCGTTGTCGTCAACGGCACCGAGGCGGATGGCGGTCGCGCTCTCGGGGTCGTCGAGGGTCGCGGGAATCCCGAGCGAGCGCTGCATGCGCTTGACGTGCCCGGCGACGTCATCGCTCACGAGCGAGATCACGGCGCCAGTGGCACCCGCGCGACCCGTGCGACCCGAGCGGTGCAGGTAGTCAGTCGCCTGGGTCGGCGGGTCGTAGTGCACGACGACGGGCAGGAGATCGATATGGATGCCGCGGGCGGCGACATCGGTCGCCACGAGGACTCGCGTCTCACCGTTCTTCATCGCGCGTAGGGCGCGCTCACGCTGGGCCTGGGTTCGGTCCCCGTGCAGCGCGACCGAAGACACGCCGCGCTCACCGAGCTGGCGGGCGAGCCGGTCGGCCCCGTGCTTAGTGCGCGTGAAAACGATGGCTCGCTCGTACTCTTCGACGATTTCGGCGGTGACCTGGGGGCGCTGGTCGCGCGCGACGCGCCAGAAGAAGTGATCGACGTCGCTGGGCGACTCGTCGCCGACGACGTCGTGGACGATCGCGTCAGTGGTGAACGCGTTGACCAGCGTCGCGACGTCGGGTCCCATGGTCGCCGAGAAGAGCATGACGTGGCGATTCGCCGGTGTCGTGCCAACGATGCGCCGCACGGCCGGCAGGAACCCCATGTCGGCCATCCGGTCGGCCTCGTCGACGACCACGGTGGTCACCGAGGACAGGTCGAGGGCACGCTGCTCGAGGAGGTCCTCGAGGCGCCCGGGGCAAGCTACGACGAGGTCGACGCCCGCGTTGAGAGCCTTGCGCGTCGTGTTGTACGACGTGCCGCCGAAGATCGTGATGATGCGCCGTCCGCGGTCGTTAGTCAGTTGCGCCAGCTCTTTTTGAACCTGGGTCGCCAGTTCCCGAGTGGGGACGAGGATGAGGCCGAGCGGTTGGCGCGGCCGCGCCGTTCCCAGCCGGGCCAGCATCGGCAGGCCGAAGGCGAGCGTCTTGCCCGAGCCAGTCGCCGCCTTGCCGACGACGTCGCGACCAGCGAGGGCGTCAGGAATCGCGGCTTCTTGAATGGGGAAGGCGTCGGTGATTCCGCGGGCGCGAAGGCGGTCGACCAGGTTGGTGGGCACGCCGAGGTCGGCGAAAGATACGGACACAATGACTCCTGTGGGGTTGAGGTGAGCCCAACCCGAAATGTCACGGTCGAATCGGTCTCCACCGCGAGGTGCGGCGAACGTCCCGTACACACTAGCAGGTGGAATCGCCGCACGTGCCGCACGTGCGGCATCTGGACACCGAGCAGGTGGTCGTTGCTCCGCAACGGTGAACGCTCGCCCCGCGCCGCAAGTCGTGGGACCGGGTGTTACCGGTGCCGTGACGCCTCGGGTGGTGACCGGAACATCGCTGTCGGCGGGTACGAGTGCCACGATAAGTCGACACAATCGCGACGGCGGCGTGCGGGCGGAGGTCTCAAGGTCCAGGGTTAGCGAGACAACATGTCTCAGGGTTTCTGGGTGAGTGCGTGCGGGCGGAGGGACTCGAACCCACACTCCGAAGAACTGGTACCTAAAACCAGCGCGTCTGCCAATTCCGCCACGCCCGCGAGTGGTCCCACACTAGGCCCTCAACGAAGCGGGCGCGTGCACGTCCAGTAGATTGGTGCCATGAATAATTCCGCCATGGCCGAAGGAATGGGTGCAAACGACCTGAATCAGCGATTGCTGCGCGAACGGATCGTGTTCCTCGGTTCACAGGTCGACCAGAACACGGCGAATCGGATCTGCGCCGAGCTCTTGCTGCTCGAGGCCGAAGACCGAGACAAGGACATCAGCCTGTACATCAACTCGCCCGGCGGTTCGGTGACCGACGGCCTGGCAATCTACGACACGATGCAGTACGTGAACTGCGACATCCGGACCATCTGTGTCGGGATGGCGGCATCGATGGGTCAGTTCCTCCTCTGTGCTGGCACGCCGGGCAAGCGTTTTTCGTTGCCGCACAGCCGGATCCTCATGCACCAGCCGTCACTGGGCGGGATGCAGGGCCAGGCGTCGGACATCGCGATCCAGGCGGAGCAGATCGTGTACATGAAGAAGATGCTCGCCGATCGCATCGCGTTCCACACGGGTCAGCCCGTCGAGCGCATCGAGGCCGACTCGGATCGTGACCGTTGGTTCACCGCGCAGGAAGCGGTTGAGTACGGTTTCATCGATGCCGTGATCGACCGTTCGGCCATTCGCCAAGGGGCCTAGTGGACGAGCCTTCGGCGGCGGAGCAACGATCGCTCGTCGCGTCACCGGTGCGCGTGGTCAGCGCACGGGCGAGCCTGCGCACGAGGCTCTCGAACTTGGTCGCACGGCGCGAATTGTTGCTGAGCCTCATCACGTCGGACATCCGAATCAAATACAAGGGTTCGGCGCTGGGCCTCTTCTGGTCCATGCTGTCGCCGGCACTGACGCTGGCCACGTACTACCTCGTCTTCTCCGTGTTTCTCAAGAACGGCATTCCGCTCTTCGTCGTCTATCTCTTCGCCGGACTGATTGTCTGGAACATGTTCCAGACCGCCGTGAGCAGCGCAACCGGTGTGATCGTGGATCGGGCAGGACTCGTGAAGAAGGTGTCGTTCCCGCGCGAGATCCTCGCGCTCTCCAACGTTGGCGCGTCGGTTATCTACTTCGTGATTCAGATCGTGGTTCTCGCCATCTTCCTCGCGATCATCGGGCATGCGCCCGCGTGGAGCTTCCTCTGGCTCCTGCCGATCTCGTTCCTAGCGCTGTACCTGCTCACGGCGTCGATTGCCGTGGTGATGTCGGCGATCACCGTCTATCTCCGCGACGTACGCCACCTCATGGACGTTGTCTTGCAGCTGTGGTTCTGGGTGTCACCGGTCGTCTACTCCTACGAGAACTCCATCGCGCCCGCGCTGCGGGTTCGCGGGCTGACGGCGCTCTACTTCATCAATCCGATGACCCCGATCATCTTGACCTTCCAGCGAATCTTCTACGTCAACACGACAGTTCGCTCAACGACAACGGGGCTACCGCTGCACATCTTGCCGGCGTGGTCGATGGCGACCTTCGCAACGGTCAACGTCGCTTTACTCGCCTTTGCCATCGTCCTGTTCCTTGTCGCATTGGTCATCTTCGGTCGCCTTGAAGGCAATTTCGAGTCGGAACTGTAGTGACCACTGTCATCGAAGTCCAGGACATCTCCAAGCGTTTCACGATCCACCACGAACGCAATCAGACGCTCAAGGAGCGCATCTTGCATCCGCGTTCGGGCTCGTCAGAGATCTTCGACGCACTCAACGACATCAATTTCAGTGTCGCGCAAGGCGAGACCCTCGGTATCGTTGGCCACAACGGATCGGGCAAGTCAACACTGCTCAAATGCATCTGCGGCGTCCTCAAGCCGACGACGGGCCAGATCCGCCTTCGGGGCAACCTCGCCGCGTTGCTGGAGCTTGGTGCCGGGTTCCAGCACGAGCTCTCGGGACGGGACAACGTCTATCTCTACGGCTCGATGCTCGGCTTCACCCGCAAGATGGTCGACGCGATCTTCGACGACGTGGTGGCCTTCAGCGAGCTCGAGCACTTCATCGACACGCCGGTGAAGTTCTATTCGAGCGGCATGTACGTTCGGCTGGCCTTCGCGGTGGCGGTCAACGTCAATCCTGACATCCTCGTGGTCGACGAGGTTCTCGCCGTGGGAGACGAACGATTCCAGGCCAAGTGCATCGACCGAATCCGGCGCTTTCAGCGTGAAGGTCGCACGATTCTCCTAGTCACGCACCAGGCTGACACCGTCCGCGCGATCTGTGACCGGGCCATCGTCCTCGACCACGGGAACATGGTCGCCGACGGGCCCGTGACTGACGCACTGCGGATCTTCCGGGAGCGACTGCTGGGCGACATGATCGATCACCGCCCCGGCGGTTCGGGCGTCGTCTCGATTGACGGACTCAGTGCGCCATCGGGATCTTTCGAAGTACGACACGGTTCGAACCTGCGCTTTGACGCGACGCTGTCCTGTGACCACGCGGTGAGCGGCAATCTGGTGATCGAGGTCTTCACACGAACCGGACTGCTGGTCAGTCGTAATGACGCGGAGGCCGCGCCCGTGACGCTGCGACCTGGTGTCAACAAGGTCGGTGTCGAGCTCGCGAACGTGCCGCTGCTTGACGGCGTCTACGACATCAACGTTGGCCTCGTTGAGCCACAGGGCGCGACGATGCTCGCGTGGCGCGAGAAGGCCGCGTCACTGCAGGTGCTCTACGACGGCCGGTCATCGGGCGTGGTCGGCATCGAGTCGTCGGTCACGCAGTGGTAGGTGGTTCGCTCGACAGTCGCGGGTAGCGACGCAGCGCGCCGAGGCGGCCCATCTTGCCGGCGTTGAACGGGTAGGTGGCGAGGCGAAGTAGTCGCCGGTCGCCCCTCGAATTCCCGTAGGCGTACACGACGGGCTCAACCGGATAGTGGCGTTCGGCCATCCACTCGTTGATTCGGCGCATCTTCTCGGATCCGCGACAGTTTCGGCCGAGGTACCCCCCGGTCAAAAAGCCGAGAGGGTCGGTGGCGAGTCGAGTGCCGAGCGCGCCGTGGGCGCCGAGTTGCTCGGCGACGACGGTGACGTACATCTCGGGAGACGCCGACACGATGACCACCTCGTGTCCGGCCTCGAGGTGCCAGCGCAACCGTGCGAGCGTCCGGGGGCGAAGCCTCCCTCCGAGGTGCTCAAGGATGAACGCCCTCGAATGCTCAATCACCTCAGCCTCGGAACGGCCCGCGAGTAGCGCCAGAAAGAGGCGCTCCTTGGCGTTATCCGCCGCCCGTCCGCTGCGAACCGCGCCGACGGTCAGAGGAACCGCGAGCCGCAGGGCGGCCAGGTAGGTTCGCCGCGCACCGGCGATCCAGCGCAACCATCGAAAGACGCTGCCACCCTCCGTGAGGGTTCCGTCGAGGTCGAACGCGGCGACCACGGGCATGGGAGACACATTGGAGTCTGGCACTCGTTCAGTCTCCCAGGCTTTGGAACCTCGCGTGGCCAGTTACCGACCGACGAGGCGATGGTCCACGATGTGGTGGTTCGTCGGACTCGACGACGCGGCTTGAACTTGCACAGTCGACCACTGGTGGGCGTAGGCCATCGGTGCGCTGAGAATCTCCAAGTTGGCCAGGTCGTCCCTCGTGGCGCACGAGCGTTCTCGGCCGACCGCACTGGTCGTCCCGTTATGCTGAGCGCGCAGTCGATTGACTAAGGAAACAGAAGGAGCGATCATGACGATTCGTCTCGGTGACGTGGCCCCGGACTTCTCGGCGGACACCACAGACGGCCCTATTACCTTCCACGAATGGCTGGGCGACAGCTGGGGGATTCTCTTTTCGCACCCGAAGGACTTCACGCCGGTCTGCACGACCGAACTGGGTGCATTCGCCGCGCGCAAGGCCGAATTCGACCGTCGAAACACGAAGATCATCGGTGTCTCGGTTGACGACGTAGCGTCACACCAGCAGTGGAAGGGCGACATCGCCGAGACCCAGGGGACTGCGCTCAACTTCCCGATCATCGGTGATGAGGAGCGCAAGGTCGCGGCGCTTTACGACATGATTCACCCGAACGCGAACGACACGTTGACCGTGCGCAGCGTCTTCATCATCGGTCCTGACAAGAAGGTGAAGCTGACGTTGACCTATCCGGCCTCCACCGGCCGGAACATCGATGAGATCATTCGTGTCCTCGACTCGCTCCAGCTCGTCGCCGGCTACTCGGTCGCCACGCCGGCGAACTGGCGCGATGGCGACGACGTCATCATCGCGAACTCGATCTCCGACGATGAGGCCCAGACGAAGTTCCCCAAGGGCTTTCGCAAGCTCAAGGACTACCTGCGCCTCACGCCCCAGCCGAACAAGTAAGACTCGGTCGTGGGCTGCGACGCCCGTGCCGACTGCGTAGAAGCGAGTAGATCGATGGCTAAAACGTTCACGTTCGCCGGCCAGACAGTGCACCGGCTCGGCTTTGGCGCCATGCGAATCACCGGGCCGGGCGTCTGGGGACCGCCGCGGGACCACGACGAGGCGATAGCGGTCCTGCGGCGGGCCGTCGAACTCGGCGTCGACTTCATCGACACCGCGGACTCCTACGGCCCCACGATCTCCGAAGAACTCATCGCCGAGGCGCTGCACCCCTTCGGGCACGTTCGCGTGGCGACCAAGGCCGGGCTGCTGCGGACCGGACCGGACCAGTGGACACCCTGCGGCCGGCCAACGTACCTGCGCCAGCAGTGCGAGTTGTCGCTACGCCGGCTCAAGCAAGAGTCCCTCGACCTCTTCCAATTGCACCGAATCGACCCGACCGTTCCCGCTGCGGAGCAGTTCGGATTGCTCGCCGACTTGCTCGCCGAAGGTAAGGTCCGCGCGGTCGGACTCTCAGAGGTGAACGTCAAGGAGATCAGCGACGCTCGCGCCGTGGTGCCGATTTCGACCGTGCAGAACCTGTACAACGTCACACGTCGCGATAGCGAGGCCGCGCTTGAGTATTGCCAAGCCAACGGCATCGGTTTCATACCGTGGTATCCCGTGGCGGCGGGCAAGCTGGCGCGACCGGGTGGCGAACTAGATCAGTTGGCCGCCCGCGCGGGGTGCAGCATTGCCCAACTGGCCATTGCTTGGCTGCTTAGGCGCTCCCCGGTCATGATGCCGATTCCGGGCACGTCGTCAGTCGCGCACCTGGAGGAGAACTGCGCGGCGGGCGAGATCGACCTCGATCCCGAGGTCCTCGCCGGGCTAGACCGCTTGGCCTCGGTTCCCTCAGTCGGCTCGTAGCGACTCGCGCAGGGCGGTCTTGAGCACCTTGCCCTGCGGATTGCGCGGAATCGGTTCGCCGCGAAAGAAGTAGCGCGTTGGCACCTCGAAGTGGGCCAGGCGTTGGCGCACGTGGGTACTCAGCTCCTCGGCGCGCACCGTCCGACCTGGTCGAACGACGATGACGGCCGCGACCTCCTCGCCGAGCGTGGGGTGGGGAATCCCTATCACCGCGCAGTCGGCGACGTCAGGGTGTTCGAAGAGGGCGGCCTCGACGGCGATGGAATACACGTTCTCGCCGCCTCGGATGATCATGTCCTTGGCGCGATCGACAATGTAGATGAAGCCATCGGCGTCGATTCGTCCGACGTCGCCCGTGTGGAGCCACCCGCGCGTGAAGGATCGCGCGGTCTCCTCGGGCTTGTTCCAATAGCCCCGCACCACGTTGGGTCCCTTGATCCAGAGTTCGCCGACCTGCACGGGATTGATCAACGCCGGTGGTTCGTCCTCGGTGTACCCATCGGGCACCACGGCGACGCGACAGACCGGGACCGCGGGTCCGCAGCTCGATGGTCGCGCCACGTAGTCGGGGCCGTTGTTAAGCGCGACGGCGGCCGCGGTCTCGGTCAGGCCGTAGCCGTTGCCCGGCTGGGCCAGTTGGAACGCCTCGGCAATGCGCCGGACGAGCTCGGGCGGCGACGGCGCGCCGCCGTAGGAGACGAGTCGAACGCTCGAGGTGTCGAATCGCTCGAAGTCGGGGTGGTCAAGGAGCTGCATCACCACCGTCGGCACGCCACCGATGGCCGTGATCCGCTCTCGCTCGATGATCGCCAGGGCTTGGCCGGCGTCGAAGTGGTGCATCATGACCAGTCGGCCTCCGGCGGCGGCGTTCACGACCATGACCGCGAGACAGCCCGTGGCGTGAAATAGCGGGATGTTGAGCAGGTTGGCCGTAGGGTACGTTGCCGCGCCGGCCGGTCCGTCGCCGAAGCGCAGCGTCGAGCGCTGACCGATGAAGAACAAGTTCATCAGATTGGTGACGATGTTGCGGTGCGTCGCCACCGCTCCCTTGGGACGTCCGGTGGTGCCCGAGGTGTAAAAGATGGTGGCGTCGTCGTCGGGCTCGATCGAGACGTCGACGGGTGTCGCGTCGCGGTCGACCGTGCCCAGGAAGTCGTCGAAGGAAACGACGCGCACCCGTCCGGACTGGTCGGTCGCCCGTGCGACGGGCTCGCCGGTCGAGAGCACCACGGCGTAGTTGAGATCGACCAGGTCGTCCCACAGGGGCCTGACGCGGTCGAGTCGCTCGTCATCGACGAACAGCACGCGCGCGCCCGAGTCGGCCAGCCCGTATCGAAGCTCGTCACTCGACCACCAGGCGTTGAGCGGCACCGCGATGGCCCCCGCGATGACGATCCCCCAATACGCGCACACCCAATCGGGTAGGTTGCGCGAGGCGATCGCGACGCGGTCCCCGGGCCCGACGCCGACCTCCACCAAGCGCCGCGACAGCGTCGCGGCGCGTCGATAGTGCTCGGCGAAGCTCATGCGTTCGTCCTCGTAGACAAGAAACTCGCGTTCGCCGTGGCGAGACGTCGATTCGAAGACGTCACGCAACGTGGCCGGCGCGTTCTTCCACACCGTCGTCGGCACGCCGTTCACGAGGCGTTCTTCGAGTTCGAAGACTTGGCCCGGGGCTGTCATGAGGGCCGTGGCCTGAGCTAACGAGAGCGGCGGGTCACCCATCGTGGCGCGACGAGTCGGGCACTGGCCGATTGAACAACTGGTCCCGGTAATGGGCGAGTTCGGCGATCGACTCGCGAATGTCGTCCAGGGCCCGATGGGTGGTCTCCTTCTCGGGCATGGTCGCGAGCACGTCGGGGTGCCATCGTCGGGCGAGTTCCTTGAGCGTGGACACGTCAACGTTGCGGTAGTGGAAGAACGCCTCAAGCTCCGGCATGTAGTGCTGGAGGAAGCGCCGATCGGTGCCGATGGAGTTACCGCACAGCGGTACCGTGGCCGGTTCGCTGATGTGCTCGCGCAGAAAGTCGAGGGTCGCCTGTTCGGCGTCGGCCATGGTGATCGTCGAAGCCCGAATCGCAGGCAGGAGTCCGGACTTGGTGTGCATCTGGGTGACGAAGTCACCCATCTGGCTCAACTGCTCCTCGGTGGCGCCGAGAACGAGGTCGGGACCTTCGGCGATGATCGTGAGGTGGTCGTCAGTGATGATCGTGGCGATCTCAACGATCACGTGGCGATCCGGCTCGAGTCCGGTCATCTCTAGGTCCATCCAGGCGAGCATTCCACGACACTACCGAGTGCGACGCGAGCCGGCGATAGTCTCGGACGGATGGACGTTGCCTTCACCACGCTGCGCGACGACGCCGTGGCGCCGCGGCGAGCCAACGAGGGCGACGCCGGCTTCGACCTGGTGGCGGTGGAGGAGTACCGGCTCGCCCCCAGCGGAGGACGGGCTCTGATTGGCACGGGCCTGGCGATAGCGATTCCCGAGGGCTTCGCCGGTTTGGTCTTGCCTCGGAGCGGACTGGCCATCAATCACGGCGTGACGTGCGCGAACGCGCCGGGACTGATCGACTCGGGCTATCGCGGTGAGATCCGAGTGGCGCTGGTCAATCACGACCCTGGACGCGAGTACGTCGTTCACGTCGGGGACCGAGTCGCCCAGCTTCTGATCACGGCTGTGCCCGCGGTCAACCTGCGGGTCGTGGACCAGCTGCCGGATTCCGCGCGCGGCGCCGGCGGCTTTGGCAGCTCGGGTCGGTAACTTGTAGCTCAGCAGCGCGTTGGCACGCTGTCGCTCGTCGGCTACACTGGTCGCTGACGCGGACGTAGCTCAGTTGGTAGAGCGCGACCTTGCCAAGGTCGAGGTCGCCGGTTCGAGCCCGGTCGTCCGCTCCAGACAGGATTTCGGTCACGATGCCGGTGGCGCACGGGGAAACGATGACCCCCTCGGCCCCGTGGTGGCGACGAGAGTCGATTTCGGGTATCGCGCAAATCGATGAACAGGTCTCGACGTGACCTGCCACACTTGGGTTGACCAAGGAGCGGCATGCAAATCGTTGGCGCAGAAGAGATTGAACGCCGGGTCGCGTCGCTCGGGATCGTCGAACCGCGCGTCGTGGTTTCGGGAAACTTCGCGACACCCTGGACGTTGCTCGGGATCGTCGATCGGGCGCTGGAGCGTTACCGGGCCTTCGTGCTCAACCCACAGCGTGGCTGGCCACACCGTGAGGGATTGATTACGGAGTCGCCATTCGTCGGCGAGGGCGCCCGAGGGTCCGAGGACGTCGAATTCCTGCCCATGCGCCTATCGCTCGTGCCGAGGCTCTTCGCGACGTCGCGCCCCCCCGACGTGGTGCTCGTGCAATCCTCCGCGCCCCATCGGGGCCGGATCTCGCTCGGCATCGAAGTGAACATTCTGCCCGCGGCGATTCACGAGGTAAAACGGCGGGGTGGGCTGGTGATCGCCCAGGTAAACGCGCAGATGCCCTACACCATGGGTGATGGCGAGATCGACCTCGAGCTGGTCGACCTGGCCCTGGAGGTCGACGAGGCACTTCCGTCGCCATCGGCCCGGGTCGTCGACGAAGCGGCGGCGGCCATCGGCGAGCACATCGCGTCCCTCGCGAGCGACGGCACGACGCTGCAGATGGGTATTGGCCTGTTGCCCGATGCGGCGCTGACGTTTATGCACGGTCGCCGGCACCTTGGCGTCTGGTCCGAGATGATCAGCGATGGCGTGATGGGCTTGGACCGGTCCGGCAGTATCGATCCCGATCGCGTCATCACCACCACCTTCTTGTATGGCACGCCCGACCTCTACCGGTGGGTCCATCGCAATCCCCGGGTGGTTATGCGACGGACCGAGGTCGCGAACAATCCGGCGCGCATCGCCGAGCAGGCCGGCATGCTGTCGATAAACACCGCGCTCGAGGTCGATCTCTTCGCCCAGGCCAACGCCAGCTACGTGCGCGGTGCGGTCTACTCGGGTTTTGGCGGTCAGCCTGACTTCGTGAGCGGCGCTTTGCATTCCCGCGGCGGACAGGCGGTCTTGGCGTTGCGATCCTGGCACGAGAAGTCGGACCAGTCGACGATCGTGCCACTGCTGACCAGTCCGGTGTGCTCCTTCCAGCACAGCGCCATCATCACCGAGCAGGGCATCGCCTCGATCTTCGGTCAGAGCCAGTGCGACCAGGCTTCGGCCATCATCGCGTGCGCGGCGAATCCGCGGGCCCGTGATTCGCTGATCGAGTCGGCGAAGGCCATGGGAATTCTGCGCCAACGTCACCTGGGTGTTGCCTAGGCTGCACGCGAGGAGGCTCCATGATTGACCCGGCACTGCAGCAGTACGTGGACGACATACGCGCGAATCCGGCGCCGCACCCCTCGACGGTCGACATACAGCGACGGCGGGCCGCGTACCGCGAAGGGGCGACCGCGCTCTGGCCAGAACCCGTCGCGCTCGCCGAGGTCCGCGAGTGCGCCCTCGACCTGCCTGGTCGGACGGTCGCGGGCCGGCTCTACGTTCCCACCGCGGACGAATCACGAGGCTTCGTGCTCTACTTCCACGGTGGTTCCTTCGTGGTCGGCGACCTCGAGACCCACGATGGCGTCTGTCGGCGTCTCGCGGTCGACACCGGCATGCGCTTCCTCGCGATCGACTATCGACTCGCGCCCGAGCACCCGTTCCCGGCCGGTCTGGACGACGTCGTGGAGGCGCTGCGCTACGTGGCTGGGCATCGCGCCGAGTTCGGCGATCCGGGAGCGACGTTGTTCGTCATGGGTGATTCCGCAGGGGCGACCCTGGCCACGGTGGCCGCGACGCTCACGCGGCACGAGGGCCTGGGCGTCGGTGCCCAGGTACTGCTCTACCCGACGCTCGGACCCGAGATGCTCACGGACTCGGCGCACGACTACGGCACCGGCTTTTGGCTGGAGCTCGACCACCTGCGCTACGACTACGGCCAGTACCTCGCTGGCGCGGACCACACCGACCCGCGCGTCTCGCCCCTGCTTGGCACCGATCTCGCGGACTCGCCACCCGCGATCGTCGTGGTGGCGTCGTGCGACCCGTTACGCGACGAGGCCGTGGCGTACGCGGGTCTGCTCGAGCACTACGGCGTGCCCGTCGAACTCCTCGAAGCAAAGGGGATGATCCACGGGTTCATCCGTCTCGGCGGGACCTTCCCCGAGGCGCTGGCCATCGTCGACGACCTGGCGGAACATATGCACCGGCTCGTCGAGCGTTCGTGAACGTCCTCTTCGTCACGCTTGATCAGTTCCGAGGCGACACCCTTGGTGTGGCCGGCCACCCCCTCGTCCAGACGCCGACGCTCGACCGCATAGCCCGCGAGGGCGTTCGCTTCAGTCGCCACTACTCCCAGGCCGCCCCGTGCGCGCCCGGACGGGCGGCACTCTACACCGGCACGTACCAGATGAACAACCGCGTGGTGGCCAACGGCACGCCCTTGGGCGCGCACGCCGCCAGCGTCGCCAGCGTGGCGCGCCAGGCGGGCTACGACCCCACGCTCTTCGGCTACACCGACCAGGGCCTCGATCCCCGAGCAGCTGAGGGCTCGGACGATCCGCGACTCGATGACTACGACGGTGTGCTGCCCGGGCTCTCGGTTGGTCTGTACCTGCCCGAGAGTCAGGCCGGGTGGATCCAGTACCTGCGGGCCAAGGGCTACGACGTCCCCAGTGGATGGGCGCCCGCCCTGCGCGGCGAGCCCGACCGCCACGAAGACGACTCCCTGAGCGGCTTTCTCACGACGCGCTTTCTCCAGTGGCTCGGCCATCAAGACTCGGGGTGGTTCGCGCACCTCAGCTACCTACGACCCCATCCCCCCTACGCGGCCGCGGGGCGCTACGCCTCGATGTACGACCCCGACGACGTCGAGCTCCCGATCGCACCCGCTGACGTTGACCGTCACCCACTCCACGAGGCGGCCCTGTCCATCGAGGAGAGCGCGGCACCGACCACGGAAGGTGCGATGCGCCACCTGCGAGCCCAGTACTACGGCATGATCAGCGAGGTCGACGCGCAGCTCGGTCGAGTCCTGCGTGCGATCGAGGATCGGGGCGAGTGGTCCGACACTGTCGTGATCGTGACCTCGGACCACGGGGACCAACTCGGCGACCACGGACTCATCCAGAAGTTGGGCTTCTTCCCGCAGAGCTATCACGTGATCGGACTGTGGCGCGATCCGCGGCGCCGCGCCCCGGGATTCACCGTCGACCGCTTCACGGAGAACGTCGACATTCTGCCCACGCTGGCCGACACGCTCGGCGTCGAGACGCCCGCCCGATGCGATGGCCGATCACTCGTGCCACTGCTCGACGGACTCGACGTACCGTGGCGCAGCGCCGCGCACTACGAGTGGGACTATCGCTACCTGTTCATTGGTGAGACCCAGGACCAGTGGCCCCGCAACCGGTCGCTCTCACGACGAAACCTGGCGGTTTCGGTGAGCGACGACGCGGCCTACGTGCAATTTGGCGATGGCAGCTATCGCTGTTTCGACCTCCTCGCCGATCCGACGTGGCGCACGCCGTGTCGAGACACCGCGCGAGTACTGGCCGCCGCCCAGGAGCAACTGGTCTGGCGCCAAGAACACTTGGATCGGGATCTGACGGACATGGTTCTCGGACGCGAACGCTTGGGTCGATGGCCGCTGGCCACTCCGTGATGGTCTGATCAGGTGGACAACCAGCGCGACCAGGAGTGTTGACACTTCGTTCGGTGTCAGGCCGCGGTCCCGCCGCCGACGGCGAACTGACCGAGCCCGACCCCGGAGTCGGGCTGGCGCCCGACCCCCCGTCGGCCGGGCCAATCTGATATCAATAACGGTTGCGTCACAACGACGTAACACAGTGAGGGAGATTTCATGCAGCGGATTTCACGCGTGCGTCAAGCACTGGCCACGGTGGGCGTCACGACGCTCGTCTTGGCCTCCAGCGCAGTCGCGGGAGCGGCCCCGACCGGCCACTACAACGCCGCAGCCGCCAAACTGGTACCCGCGGCGTACAAGGGCAAGGTGTTGCAGGTCGCCACCGACGCCACCTACGCACCCGACGAGTACATGAGCGGCACCAAGATGGTTGGCTTCGACGTGCAGCTGATCAACGCGATTGCGACCACGCTCGGCTTGAAGGTGAACGAGAACAACGTGACCTTCGACAACATCATCGCCGGCATCAAGTCGGGCCACTACGTCATTGGCAACTCGTCGTTCACTGACACCAAGGCCCGCGAGGCCCAGGTGAACTTCGTCGACTACTTCCAAGCCGGCGAGGGCGTCTACGCGAAGTCCTCGTCAACGCTGGGCTTCGCTGGATTGAAGAGCTTCTGCGGTCACAGCGTCGCGGTCGAGACCGGCACGGTTGAGCAGACCGACGCCCAGACCACGGCCAAGAGCTGCCCGGCGACCAAGAAGCTGAGCGTCCTGACCTTCTCAACCCAGACCGAGGCGAACGTCGCAGTCTCGTCGGGACACGCCCAGTTCGGCTTCGCCGACAGCCAGATCGCCGGCTACATCGTGGCGACGTCGAAGGGTGCCTTCAAGCTCGTCGGCAAGGCGGTCAACGTTGCGCCGTATGGCATCGCGACGCCCAAGACCGCTGCCGGACACCAGCTCGCCCTGGCCATCCAGGCCGCGCTGAAGGTCCTGATCGCCAACGGCACGTACCACGCGATCCTGACCAGTTTCGGTGTCCAGGCCGGGGCGCTGCCCGTCGGTCGCATCCAGCTCAACGGAGCGACGTCGTAAGCGCACGCGCACGCGTCGGGAAGTGCAGCGCGCGGCGGCGACCTAGCCGCAGCGAGTTGCGACCCTGACCCGTTGATGATTTATCGAAGCGGCGGCTCCCGGTGGGGGCCGCCGCTTCGCGTCGTCAGTCGTGCGGTGACCTTGACCGCACGCCCTGCGGTGACGATTGGGTAGGTTCGCGAGTCCTGCGCGCACTGGTCGACGGCGGCCTACCACCATGCTGTTCGGACCGGTCCGAGAGGGCCGTCACCGTCGCCGGTCGCGCTCTGCGATGCGCTCGTCCTGCTCTTGAGACGCCCATCGACGCTGCTGGCGCCCACGTGGTTGTCGGCGCCTGGACGAGGTCCGCAGTTGTCGACTCGGCAAGTTCGCCGCAACATTTTTGGTCCGAGTGGACAGATCTGGTCCCTCGGCGATTGTGTTAGAAACGTGACCATGACTTCAGGTGGGGGAGGAGCGGTGAAGGTCGTGCCCGTCCGGCATACCGGACGGTGGATTGCCGGAGCGGTGATGGCTGTCATCGTGGCAATGCTGGTGCACACCTTGTTCTCGAAAGTGGGAACGGGACAGACGTCGTGTCACACCGTCAACGGTGTTCGGTCGTGTCACCCGGTTGTCAACTGGCGATTCAGTTGGAACATCGTGTTCCACTACTTCACGTCCTCAGAGATCCTCCACGGGCTGGTCCTGACGATCGAATTGACGATCCTCGCAATGGTGATTGGCATCGTGCTCGGCATCTCGATCGCCATCATGCGGCTGTCGCCGAACCGGCTGCTCTCGTCCACCGCCTGGAGCTACACGTGGTTCTTCCGGGGCACCCCGGTGTACGTGCAGCTGCTGTTCTGGTTCAACATCTCGGCCATCTACCAGACGCTGTCCATCGGCGTGCCGTTCCTCCACGTGACCTTCCTGCACATCAACGCCGTGGCCCTCTTTACGCCGTTCCGGGCGGCCCTGATCGGACTGGGCCTGAACGAGGGTGCCTACATGTCCGAGATCGCGCGCTCGGGCCTCATCGCGGTCGACGAGGGTCAGATCGAGGCGGCGAGCTCGCTCGGCATGACCCGGGGCCAGAGCCTGCGCCTCGTGGTGCTGCCCCAGGCCATGCGCGTCATCATTCCGCCAACGGGCAACGAGGTCATCTCGATGCTGAAGACCACCTCGCTCACCAGCGCGATCTCGGTGGTGGAAGTGCTCGGCGCCGCCCAGAACATCTACGCCGCGAACTACGAGGTCATGCCGCTGCTGATCACCGCGAGCATTTGGTACCTCATCATCACGACCGTTCTGTCGATCGGCCAGTTCTACCTCGAGCGGCACTTCGCACGCGGGGCGCAACGAACGCCACCACCGACCCCCATCGCCCGCCTCCGGGAGGACGCGAAGGGAATCATGGCGAAGTTCCGCACGCCCCGACCCGCGATGACCCGTGAGGTGGCGGCGTGAGCGCCGAGAGCGCCGTGAGCGCCGTCCCCATGGTCGAGGCTCGCGCGGTGTGCAAGCACTACGCCGGCGTCGAGGTCTTAAAGGGTGTGGATTTGGTCGTGAACCGCGGCGAAGTCACGTGTCTCATCGGGCCGTCGGGGTCCGGCAAGAGCACCCTGCTGCGCTGCATCAACCACCTCGAGAAGCACGACGCCGGTGAGCTGCTCGTCGACGGCCAGCTCGTGGGCTACGAGGCTCGCGACGGCAAGCTCTACGAGCGCAGCGACAAACAGATCTGTGTCGAGCGATCCCGCATCGGGATGGTCTTTCAACGCTTCAACCTCTTCCAGCACCTCACGGTGCTCGACAATGTGACGATTGGCCAGGTGAAGGTCAAGAACGTCGCGCCAGACAAAGCGGCCACGCGCGCGCGCGAACTGCTCGCCCGAGTGGGGCTCGACGCCAAGGAGAAGAACTACCCGAGCCAGCTCTCGGGCGGCCAGCAGCAACGCGTCGCCATCGCGAGGGCGCTCGCCATGGAACCCAAACTGATGCTCTTTGACGAGCCGACCTCGGCGCTCGACCCCGAACTCGTGGGCGAGGTGCTCGACGTCATGAAGGACCTCGCGCGAAGCGGAATGACCATGATCGTCGTCACGCACGAGATGGGCTTCGCGCGCGAGGTGGCCGACACCGTGTACTTCCTCGACCGGGGGATTATCGAGGAGTCGGGTGACCCACGCAAGGTCTTGACGGCACCGTCGTCAGATCGCCTGAAGAGCTTCTTGTCTAAAGTGCTGTAGTGCGCTGGGAGATTCACGAGTCAAACGTCGGGACGGGACTACCCCTGGAGGGCTTGCGGGTGCTGGACTTCTCGCGGGTGCTCGCGGGACCGCTCTGTGCGATGATCGCGGGCGATCTCGGCGCCGACGTCGTCAAGGTCGAAGGACCCGACGGCGACCCGGTTCGCGCATTGGCCCCGCCCCGGCTCGGCGACGATGCGACCTACTACCTCGCCGTCAACCGCCACCGCCGAAACGTGGTAGCGGACTTGCGCAATCCGCTGCACGCTGCCGCCATCATCGACTTGGTCCGTCAGGCCGACGCGGTCGTCGAGAACTACCTGCCCAATCAGCTCGCGGCGCTGGACATCGCCCGTCTCAAGGCGGCGAACCCGGACTGCGTCTGGGTGAGCGTGACGCCCGCCACATCGGGCGGACCGGTGGCCGCGCAGCCATCCTTCGACCTGTTGGCTCAGGCGCGATCGGGCCTGATGGGCGTGACGGGTCGCAGCGACGGCGATCCCACCAAGGTGGGCTCACCGCTCGCCGACGTGGTCACCGGCCTCTACGCGACGATCGGTCTCCTCACTGGCCTCTACGCCCGCGCCGTCGGGCGCGGCGCACGACGCTTCGAGGCGCCGCTGCTCGAGTCGACGATGTCGGCGTTGATCAACCAGGCGCAGGGCTACCTGTCCACCGGGGTCAACCCGAAGCGACTGGGCAACGATCATCCGAGCATCGCACCCTACGGGCCGGTGAAGACGGCCGATGGCTACGTCCTGCTCGCGGTGGGCACCGATGGTCAGTACGAGCGCCTCGTCGCGATGCTCGACGACGACGGGCTTCGTGCACACACGGAGTGGTCGACGAACGCCGCGCGCGTGGCCAATCTCGGGGCACTCCGCGCGGCGCTCGACGAGATCTTTTCCTCTGAGCCGACCGACTACTGGCTCGGGCGACTCGCGTCGTCCGGGGTGCCGCACGGGCCGATCTTTGACGTCGCGGGCGCATTCGCGCAGCCCCAGATCGCCGACGGCGACTTCGTGGGGATGATGGACACGCCGGCGGGGCCGACGAGGGTCATGCGTTCGCCGCTGCTGGTCGACGGCGCGCGACCGCCCGTGCGACGGGGTCCGCGCCGACTGGGCGAGGACACGGCCGAACTACTCGGCGACCTCGGATAGCGCCGGGCCGTCAAAGGCGTCCACCGTGGTAAAGGCCGCGACGGGCTGGCGCGTCAGCTTGGTCAGGCGCTGTCGGGGGTAGCCGAGCGCGACGACTGCGGCCACCGCGTGGGTGTCGGGGATCCGCAACGCACTGAGCAGTGCCGGCTCGTTGCGGGTGGCGACGGTGGTCATGACGCCGCCGAGGTCGAATTCGCGCGCGGCGAGCAGGATGTTCCAGACGAACGGGTAGACCGACGCGCCGCCGATGAACTGGTAGCGCTCGAGGTCGCGATCCGTGGCGGCGAGCAATGAGAGGTCGGCGCAGACGACGAGCATCACCGGAACGGCGTCCAGAGTTTCGGGGAACCCGTCGGGCCGCGAAGCGCGCACGGCGTCGTCGTACCGGCTCAGGGCCGCCGCCCGGTCCGCCGGAGTGGCCACGGGCGAGAAGGGTACGACGCCCGCGAGGACGTGCGCGACGTAGACGTGCCACGCGTCGAGGTAGATGTCGCGAATCGTGCGCCGGATCGACGGGTCGCGGATCACGATGACGTGCCAGGACTGGCGATTGCCACCCGACGGTGCGAATCGGGCGGCGTCGAGGATCGCGCTGATCGTGGCCTCCGAAACCGACTCGTCGGTGAACGCGCGAACCGCTCCGGTCGTTCGCATCGCGTCGAGGAGTTCCATGGCGCCCACCCTATAGTCGGGCTTCGCGCGGCGCTCAGGCGTCGCGGCGCACGAGCGTCACGGTGCTGAGGACGACGACGCACACGACATAACTCGCTAGAACGAGGGTCGCGGTCCACGCCCCGAACATGTCGAGCGAGGGCGTGACCGACATCATCGCGTGCCCGAGCGATGACGGTTCGTAGCGGGTGACCGACGTCTGCCAGCTTTGAGGCAGGACGAAGACGATGATCGGCACTATGAGCAGCAGCGACGTGAAGACGCTGATGGCGGCCGACTGCTGGCGTAACAGGAGGCCGAGTCCGAAGCCGAGGGTGGCGAGCAGCGTGAGGTAGACGCCGCCGAGGATGACTGAGCGCAACACTGCGCCCGAGGCCAGCGACGCCGTGGGAACCACGCCCTCGTAGATGCGCTGGCCCATGAGGAACGCCGCGAAGACGACGACCTCGGCCACCACCGCGGTAACGCTCACGAGCACGATCAGCTTGGCGACCACGACTTGGACGCGCCGCGGGGTCGCGGCCAATGTCGTGCGGATCGACCCAGAGGAGTACTCGCTGGTGATGAACATGATGCCGATGACGCCTACGGCGAACTGGGCGAAGAGGGTCCCGCCGAGGCTCGTCGACACGGGGTCGAAGGTCAGCTTGCGCAAGGGTTCCATCGTCTGCCAATGACCGCGAATGGCCGATGTGATGAGCGCGCCGAGGCCGAGGGTCAGCACGACGGTCACGACGTAGCCGACGATGGTGGAGCGAACCGTGCGGAACTTGATCCACTCGGCGTGCGTGACCGACGCGACGGTGACGCTATCCATGGTTGGTCGCATCCAGCGAGCTGACGTACTCGACGTCGTCGGCCGTGAGGTCCATGAACACCTCTTCGAGCGACGCGCGCTGCGGCGTGAGTTCCGTGAGCGCGACACCAGCGGCGAGGGCCGCCTGGCCGATCGCCTCGGCGCTCGCGCCGCGCACCGTCATCGTCCCGTCGTTGGCGGTGTCCACGGTGTTGCCCGCTGCCTCGAGGACACTGCGCAGGGCTGCGTTGTCCGCTGAGCGCACGAGGACCGAACCGGCGTCTGACGCGGTGAGCTCGTCGACGGTGCCTTGGGTGATCAGCCGACCCCGGCCGATCACGACGATCTCATCGGCGCTCTGGGCCATCTCGCTCATCAAGTGCGAGCTCACGAACACGGTGCGCCCCTCGACCGCGAGGCTTCGAAAGAACGTGCGAATCCACCGGATTCCCTCGGGGTCCAGGCCGTTGACCGGTTCGTCGAACAGCAGGACCGGCGGATCGCCGAGCAGGGCACCGGCGATGCCGAGCCGCTGGGACATCCCCAACGAATAACCCCCGACCTTCTTGTCGGCAACCGAGGCGATGCCGGTGAACTCGAGGACTTCGTCGACTCGACTGGTGGGAATCCGGTTGGATACCGCCAGGGCGAGGAGGTGGTTGCGGGCCGTTCGTCCGGGGTGCACGGCCTTGGCGTCGAGGAGCGCGCCCACTTCGCGCAAGGGCGCCTTCAGCTCCTGGTACCGCTGGGCGTTGATCGTCACGTGGCCCGAGCTGGGGGCGTCCAGGCCCATGATGACTCGCATGGTGGTGGACTTACCCGATCCATTGGGTCCGAGAAAGCCCGTCACTACCCCAGGGCGAACCTCGAAACTGAGGTCGTTCACGGCGAGGGTGTCGCCGTAGCGCTTGGTCAGGTGGTCGACAATTATCACGTTGCGCTCGAATCTAGTGACCCGAGGCGATTATCGAACCGGGGTTCGACGGGTGCTCAGGATTCCCGGCAACGGGCGCAGAGTCCGGCGATGGCCACGTGGTGTCGGTCGAGTCTGAAGTCGTAGGACTTGAGCAGGTCGGCACTCAGAGCGTCGAAGTGTCGCGACGGAATCTCGATGGTGACGCCGCAATTGGTGCACACCAGGTGGCCGTGGACCGCCCCGGCCAGGTGGTATACCGTCGCTGCGTGTCCGACGTGGGCGTGCACGACGAGGTCGAGTCGCTCCATCTCTTCGAGGATGCGGTACACGGTCGAAGGGCTGAGGTCCGCCGCGTAGCGCTGCGCCGCTTTGGTGACTTCTTCGGCGCTCAGGTGATCGGACTGCTCGACGAGAACGCGGGCGACGGCTCGTTTGGCGACGGTCACCCGTTTGCCGTCGGCGCGAAGGGCCGACAGGATGTCCTCGAATCGATCGCGGTCCATCGACCGAGATTAGACCGGACGCGAATCGAGCTGAGTCCCGTAATCTGCCCCTATGCACTCGTCTCAAACAATGGTGTCCGCCACCGAGGCCCTGGCGGGTCGCTCCGAGCCAATCGTGGTCGATCGACCCCACCTTGTCCTCGGGACCGACCTCGACGCGCCGGTGGATCCAGCCCACGAAGTCGCCTACCTCGCGATGGGCTGCTTCTGGGGAGCCGAGCGATTGTTCTATCGCCTGGCGGGTGTCGTCTCAACGTCGGTCGGCTACCAGGGCGGCTTCACGCCGAACCCGACCTACCGTGAGGTCTGCACCGGTCTGACCGGACACGCGGAGACCGTTCGGGTGGTCTTTGATCCGTCGGTGCTCTCGTATTCGTCGATCTTGGCGGCCTTCTTCGAAGGGCACGATCCGACCCAGGGACACCGGCAGGGCAATGACGTCGGTACCCAGTACCGCAGTGCGGTGTTCACGACGTCGAAGGAGCAGTCTCGCATCGCCGTCGACGTTGCGGCTCGCTACCAGGGTCAGTTGCTCGCGGCGGGCTTCGGTCCGATTACCACCGAGATCGAACCGGCCGGTCCGTTCTACCTGGCTGAGGAGTACCACCAGCAGTACCTGCAGGCCAATCCCGATGGGTACTGCGGCATCGGTGGCACGGGCGTGAGTTGTCCGATTGGGCTTCTCGGTCGCTAACGGGCGAGACCCCGCAGGATCGACTCGGCCTGGGCGTTGATTCGCGCGACGAGCTCGCCCGCTCCCACGAGCTCGGTGATGCCGCCAACCGACTGGCCGGCGGGGTAGGCCTCAATCCGTTCATCGACGCCTGGTGTGGCATCGTCACCGCCGAGGTGAAACGAGCCATCCGAGAGTGATACGAGCAATTGGTCGGGGAATGGTCGTAACAGGGCCGGGTCGGCCTCGTAGCGATCAGTTCGTTCGTTGCGCAGCACGCGCATTGTCTTGCCGGTGTAGGCCCGCGAGATGGTCGTGGCGTCCTCGGCGCCGCCAACGATGTGCTCTTTGAATCCGCGTACCGCGCGCGCCTCGGGCGTGGCAATGAATCGGGTGCCAATCCACACGCCGGCGGCGCCCAGGGCGAGCGCCGCCGCGAGTCCTCGGCCGTCGAAGATCCCGCCGGCGGCGACCACGGGAATCGAATCGCCCACCGCGTCGACCACGAGGGGGACGAGTGGCATGGTGGCCACTGAGCCGGTGTGGCCACCAGCCTCGGTACCCTGGGCGATAACGGCGTCACAGCCGCTGTCGAGCGCGCGACGGGCGTGTTCCACTTTGCCACACAGCGACATCACGAGCACGCCTTGTCGATGGCACGTGTCAATGACGTGGCGTGGCACGCCCAGACCTGCGACGAAGACCGTCGCGCCACCTTCGATCAAGAGCTCGACGTTTCGCTCGAGCGACTCGGGGAACGCGGTGAGCAAGTCAACGCCAAACGGGCGGTCGGTCGCCGCGCGAACCTCGGCGATTTGGGCGACCAGCTCGTCGCTGGTCATCGTCGATGCGCCGAGGCACCCGAAACCGCCGGCGCGCGAGACGGCGCTGACCAGTGCGCTATAGGAGACACCACCCATGCCGGCGAGCATGACCGGAACGTCGATCGCTAGCAGTTCTGTCAGTCGTGTCTTCACGCGTCCCCTCCGTCGGCACGACCGTACCGCGAGTTGGCGAGGCGGCGTGGCCCGATTGCGCCGATGATTGCGGCGATGGTCGAGGCGCCGAGCCCACTACGATCGCCGGCGCCGCAGTCGCGGTCATCGCGCCGACGGCGGCGAGGACCGGTGCTGCCGCGTGGCGCCAGTGCGCCAGGGCTCCCCGGCGCCGCTCGCGGACCAGTTCGAGCCCAACGCCAAAGAAGAGCACCGCCATCAGAATCGAGGCCGCAACGTCGTGGGGCGAGGTGAGCCCGACGTCTTTCGCAACGCGACTCCGCCAGCCGAGGTTGACGATGCGCTCGTAACCGATCGGGTTCATCGACGACCACGCCAGGGCGGCGAGCGCACCGCCGACCATGGTGAAGGCTGGCGCAGCGTCTCGGTCGAGCAGTCGTAGCGTTCCACCCGGCTCGGTCACTGCGGTTCCGATTCCCTGCTCACGGGTGGCCCAACTTTACGTGCCAGCCGTCGATGAGTCGTTGGCCGGCTTGAGTCAGAAGCGAAAGGCACGCGTCGAAGTCGTCATCCGTGCCGTAGTAGGGGTCGGCTACGTCGAGGTCGAGTCCCGGGCGAAGGAGGTTGCGAACCATTACGACCTCGGTGTTCGGGTTGGTCAGGCGATCGAGGACGTCAACGCGGTGCTCGCGAGTCATCACCAAGACGAGGTCCTGTCGATCGAGGTACGCCGTATCGGCGTAGGTCGCTCGCGAGCCCGGTTCAGGGAATCCGGCCCGATCGAGCGCGCGTCGCGCCCTCGAATCCATGGGCGACCCGACGTGCCACCGGGCGGTGCCCGCGCTACTCACCGCGACCAGCGGTCCGAGCGTCGGGGTCGCTGCGAGCAGGTGGTTCAGTGCAACCTCGCCCATTGGCGAGCGACAGATATTTCCCGTGCAAACCACGGCGACGTGTAGTTGAGTCATAAACCTTCCTGACGTCGCCACGGGTGAGAACTTGACGTGCGTTCTTTGACAACAAGACGGTACGATAATTCCGAGACGGAAAGGGGAAGCGATGCCACTGTCAGAGCACGAACAGCGGATTTTGGCCGAGCTTGAAGAGTCGCTTTCCAAGCAAGATCCCCGATTCGCAAAGTCAGTGCGCGAAACCAACGTCTATTCGCACGGTGGCCGTCGCGTTCGCTGGGGCGCCGCCGGCTTCGTCGTTGGTTTAGCCATCTTGGTCCTGTTCTTCTCGCGATCCATCGTCATCGGACTCGGCGGTGTGCTCCTGATGTTCATCTCGGCCATCGTCATTGAGCGCAACGCTCGGCTGCTCGGCCGCGCATCCTGGCAGGATCTCACGCGTCACATTCGTGGTGATGAGACGCACACGACCGAGAGCCCACGGGCCCGGTCGCTTCGCGACTGGTTTTCGCGCCAACGTAATAAAGACCAGTGATCCCCTCGGGGGACCTGTGCCGCGCCCCGGTGCTGGCCGTCAACGTTGGCGCGACCAAGACTGATGTGGCGCTGGCCGCTGCTAACGGGATCCTGCACGAACGTCGTCTGCTGGAGCTCGCGCACGACGGTGACATTGCCGCTGGGCCCGTGTCGATGCTTCGCACGCTGCCAACGGGCAAGAACGTCGCGGCCGATGGCGCGGGCTGTGCGGGTTCGTTCGCCCTCGGCTACGCCGACGAGTTCTTCGACAGTGCCAATGCCGCGGCGACCCACGTATCGGCCATGCCCTACACGACGGACCTGCACATCGAACCATCCGGACCGGGCGCCGATGGTCCACTCCTCGGCGCGGCGTACGTCGCCTGGCTCGGGGTCGCGTCATGAGCTCGTGGTGGCCGCCGAAGTTCGGTCGATACTTGGCGACGCACCCCCGAGACCTACCCCTGGTGATCGCTGGCGCGTGGGCGATGCGGCGAAACCGGTGGTGGCGGCGGGCGCCGTACCTGCCAATTCCCGACGATGCGTATTGGCGATTCCGCCTGAGCACCTTTGATGGCTCGCCGACGGCGCGCCTCGATCCCCGCGAGGTGGTTGAGGCGGCGAGATGGTCGCATCATCAGCGGAGCAGAGGGTAGGTTGGGCCGGTGGGCCGCGTCTTGTTGCTCAACGCCACCTTTGAGCCTCTCCAGTTGGTCAGCGAGCGCCGAGCCGTCGTCCTGGTCTTGGGTGGTCGCGCCGAGCCAATCGCCACTGACGAAGACCCGATCGTCTTCCGGTCGGCGTCGATCGCGGTCCCGATTCCGGCGATCGTGCGACTCAGTGAGATGGTGAAGCTACCGGCGAAGGTGCGCACACCACCGCTCACTCGCCGAGCCCTGCTGCTTCGCGACGGGTATCGGTGCGCATACTGCCTCGAGCACGCCGACACGATCGACCACATCGTGCCACGCAGTCGCGGTGGCGAGCACTCGTGGACGAACGTCGTCGCTGCCTGCCGTCGACACAACATGCAAAAGGGTGATCGACTCCTCGAAGAGCTCGGATGGCGGTTGCAGATTGAGCCGCGGGTTCCCGATGGCCTCTGGTGGCGATGGCGCTACCTGCCCGACTCACATCCGCTGTGGGAGCCCTATCTGCCCCGTGCGTCGTGACGGCGTCGGACGAGGACATTGAGGAACTGTACGACTACGACGCCTTACGGGCCGTCACTGAGCCCTCCGCATTCATCGTGCACGTTGAAGAGTCGACTGTCGTGCTCGGCAGTCGCCAGCGGGTCGACCTCTTGACCGACGAGTTTCGAAGGTCATGCACAATACGGCGTCGCCGTGGTGGTGGTGGAATCGTGCTCATTCAGCCCGGCGATTTCTGGGTCGATTGGTGGATCCCATCGAGCGACCGTCGTTGGTCCGCCGATTTGCGCGAGACGTCGCGACAGGGTGGTCATCGGTGGCGCGAGGCCCTTCGTGGCGAGGTCGTCGGCGAGCTCACCGTGCACGACGGACCGCTCGAGGTCGATGGCGCCTTAGGCGTCGTGTGCTTTACTGGACGCGGCCCGGGTGAAGTCTTCATGGGCGATCGAAAGGTGGTCGGCGTCACCCAGTGGCGCGTTCGCGAAGGCACCCTCGTCTCGACGGTGCTGCACGGACATCCAACCCTGCCGCTCGTCGCCGGTTTGGCTGACCCGCCCCCGGGCATCGAGCAGGCCCTCGGACATCACACCACGGCATCACTCGGCCTCGACGCCGATGCGATCGTGCGCAACTTGGTGTTGATTGACGGGCCGTGGACAGCGCGCCAACTTCTGCTGTCTGACTGACTGTCGGTCCAGCACCTGCGGTGCGATGGGCGAGGTGGCGAAGCGCCGCGCATCGTGACGTCTCGTTACGGCTCGTGTCGCAAGTCCCATGGGTGCACCGGTCAACTTCCGCTCAAGCAGGCACGATCGAGGGGGCGCGTGACCCTGCGCGAGCCACCGGGGTGTGATGTTCCACGAGTCGCGCCAAGGGGGAGGAGCGGCCAAAAAGTGGTGCAAAAAGGAGTTGGGTGGTGTATTGTGTCGCGAAGTGGGGCAAAGTGGTGATCTAGAGGAGGCGTGAGGTGATCGGGTTCGTTGGCCAGTTCCAGCATTCGCTGGATGCCAAGGGACGCCTCATCCTGCCCGCGCGGTTCCGCAGCGAGTTCGAGCGGGGCGGTCATCTCAGTCCCAATACCGAGGGCTGCATCGCGCTCTGGACACCCGGTGAGTTCGCCCGCCAGACCGAGGAGCGGTTGGCACAGAGTCGACGCGGTGGGGCACAGGATCGTCAGCAGGCGCGGTACTGGGCGGCGAACTCGTCTGATGTCGAATTCGATCGCCAGGGCCGATTCGCGCTCCCGTCGGTCATTCGCGACTACGGCGGTCTGCGCGACGACGTTCTGATCGTTGGCGCCCTCGATCACGTGGAGCTGTGGGACCCGCAACGTTACGCAACGGCCGTCGGTCCGGCAGAACGGATGTTCAAAGACGGTGGCGAATGACGAACGCCGCCACGCTGACGACCGCGAGGTACTCGGCACACGACTTGCAGCCCCCGACGCCAGTCGAACCGTGCCAACGCGCGAGCGTGAGCATGGTTGAGGACTACCACCGACCCGTTCTCGTCGACGAGATCGTCGAACTGTGCCGCGACCTTCCCGCCGGAATCATCGTTGACGCCACCTTGGGCGGTGGCGGGCACGCCGCGGCCATCCTCGATGCCGTCGCGCACGTGAAGGTCGTTGGCATCGACCGGGACGCGGAGGCGCGCGCCGCCGCCGCGACGCGCCTCGCGCCGTACGGCGACCGGTCGCGGATCGTCTCGGCGTCCTTCGCCGACATCGCGGCCGTGCTCCGATCGAACAGCGACTTCGTCGGCGACCAGTCGATCATCGGTGTGCTGCTGGATCTGGGCGTCTCGTCGCATCAACTCGATGATCCGTCAAGAGGGTTCTCGTTCCGCTTCGACGCCCCGCTCGACATGCGCATGGACGCCTCAAGCGGCGAGACCGCCGCGGAGTTGATCGCTCGCATCTCCCAAGACGAGTTTGTCCAGTTGTTACGCGCCAACGGTGAGGGGCGATACGCCCGGGCCATCGCTTTGGCCGTGCTCGAGGGCCATCCGACGACCACTGGTGAGTTGGTTGGCTTGGTGGAGCGCGCCGTTCCGATCCCGGCTCGGCGGCGAGGAAACGTCGCAACGAGGGTGTTCCAGGCGTTGCGCATCGCGGTCAACGACGAGGAACGCCAGCTCCACGACGGCCTCCAAGGTGCCTTCGACGCGCTGTCGCCCACCGGCGTCCTGATGGTGATCTCGTATCACTCCGGCGAGGACCGCGCGGTCAAGACGTTCTTGCACGAGCTGTCCACGGGCGGCTGCCACTGCCCGCCGGAGCTCGGCTGCGTGTGCGGGGCGGTTCCCCAAGCGCGAATTCTTCGGGCGAGTGCCGTGCTGGCTAGCCCTAGCGAGATTGCGTCCAATCCACGGGCGCGATCCGCTCGACTACGCGTCGGATGGAAGTTGGCGCGATGAGCGTCATAGCTTTCCCCCGACGCGTCGAACGACGGCTCGGTTCGCCGAGCCGACCAGCGACCAGGACCGCCGGCTCACGAACCCAGGTGTCGCACCGGCGCCGCGCGCGCGCGCGCTGGCGCAACGTCTCTGCGGCCCGTCGATCCGTCATCGTCATGGGCGTCGCGCTCGTGGTGTCGCTGGGCGGGAGCATGGTGGTGGCCAACCGGCAGGTGCAGCTCCAACGACTCCAGAGTGCCCTCCTGCAGGCACAGTCGAACTACGCCGTGCAAGTCGGATCAGCGACCAACGCCTCCGCACCGAGTCAGATCGCGTCAAGGGCGGGCGCGTTGCATCTGGTTGACCCCACGTCGGTGACGCAAGTCCCCGCCACGTCGCTTGAGAGGCCGCTGCCGTTGCCGCAGTACAACGGGTACGCACCGGTCACATCAAGGACGAGTCGGTGACGTCGCCGACATCGACGCCGCCACGGCGACCCCGCAACCGGACACCATCGCACGCGGGGACGAGCCGATCGCTCCGTCGGCTTCGGCTCTTCCGTTTTACGATGGCCACGCTCTTCGCCTTGCTGGCCGTGCGACTGTTCATGATCCAGATCGTTGATCACGCGCACTACGCGCGGCTCTCGGTCGGTCAGGTCCGCGAGGACCTCGTCACATCGGCGCTGCGCGCCGGTATCTACGATCGCTACGGCCAGATTCTGGCCGTCTCCAGGCCGACGTCACTCGTGATTGCCGATGACTTCCAGATTGCGCATCCCGTCACCGAAGCCCAGGCGATGTCGCCCGTGGTCGATGTTCCCGTCGCCAAATTGACGCGTCTACTCTCGGAGCGGCACGGCTACGTGGTGATTAACAACCACCTCGGCCTGACGTCAGGTCGCCAGCTCGCCTCCATGAACTTTCCGGGCATCGTCGTGCAGGACTCCTCGGTGCGGTCCTACCCCAACGGTACCGAGGCGACCGCGCTCCTGGGTGGCGTGAACGCCTCGGGGGTCGGCTCGGCCGGGCTGGAGTACGAGTATCAAAAGGTCCTCGCGGGTCAGACTGGTATTACCCGCGCCTTCGTGTCGGCCTCGGGCGTCAATCTGCCGAGCACGCACACCACCGTCATCAAGAAGGCCAAGCCGGGCGTCGGGCTCGAACTCACGATCGACTCATCGCTCCAGTTCGTCACCGAGCGTTCGCTCGCGCACGCGATCGCGTCCACAGATGCCGTCGCCGGCACCGCCATCGTGATGGACGTCCACACCGGTGAGATCCTGGCCAACGCGTCGCTGATGAACGTGCACGCCAAGCCTGGGGTCCTCGGTCACGTGCCGTCGTGGGGGGTCTCGGTCGGAGTCCCGGGCATACAGCAGACGATCAACGATTTGGCGTTCAGCTTCGCCTACGAGCCGGGTTCGGTCTTTAAGGCGGTGACGTTCTCGGCGGCCCTGCAGGCGGGCATCATCACGCCGACGACGGTCTTCTCCGTGCCCAACAGCATCATCGTCGGCGGGCGCGTCTTTCACGATGCGGAGACCCACGGCCTCGAGCACCTCACCGCAACCCAAATCCTCGCCCAGTCATCGAACATCGGCACGTACAAGATCACCGACCGCCTCGGCGAGGCCGGCTTGCTCAGTCAGGTCGAGCGGCTGGGCTTCGGACAGCTCACCTCGCTCAACTTCCCGGGCGAGACGCCCGGGCTGCTGGTGAACGCCAACAACTGGTATCCGAGCGACATGGCCGCCATGCCCATTGGCCAGGTGGACGCCGTGCCGCCGATCCAGGTGCTCGATGCCTACAACGCGATCGCGAACGGCGGCGTCTTCGTCGAGCCCAAACTCGTGCGTGGCTACGTCTTGGCCAACGGGGCGGTGAAGGCGGCGCCACCGAGCACGACGCGCCGGGTGATGACCTCCACCGTCTCGTCCACGCTCACCAAGATGCTCGAGCAGGTGGTGCTCGCGGGAACGGGGACCAACGCGATCATTCCCGGGTACCCGGTCGCGGGCAAGACGGGAACCGCGACGATTCCCTATCCCGGCAAGGACTTGCTGCTGTCGGGTCAATTCGACGCGACCTTCGTCGGCTTCGCGCCGGCCGACCACCCAGTACTGTCGATGATCGTGGTGGTCGAACGTCCGCTGACGACCGTGTACGGCGGCACTGCCGCGGCGCCGGTCTTTCAGCAGGTGATGTCATACGCCCTGCACCACTACTCGATTCCGTCGTCGGGAATCACGGTCAAGCCCCTCAAAGGGCTGGCGTCGATCGCTTCGGACGTGACGTGATGCAGCTCGGTGACCTGTTCGACGACGCCCCGTTAGACATCGTCACGGCGAGCATTGAGGTCGACCGCGTCGAGATCGACTCGCGGGCGTGCGGGCCGGGGGTGCTCTTCCTCGCGGTGCCCGGCTCGCGCGAGGACGGCGCTCGCTACGTCGCCGACGCAGTGGCCCGCGGGGCGGTGGCCGTCATGGCCAGCGCGCCGATGGACGTCGGCGCGCCAGTGGTGGTCATCCCGCCGTCGCAGGTGCGCGCCATGGTCGCTCACGTCAGCGCGGCCATCGTCGGACATCCCGATCGACGGGTGGCGTTGGTCGGCGTGACGGGAACCAACGGCAAGACCACCGTCACCTCACTCGTCGCGCAACTCGTGCAGCGTCTTGGCTGGAACGGCGCGAACATCGGCACGCTCACCAACGTTCGGACCACGCCGGCAGCACCGGAGCTATTCCGGACGATCGACGCCATCGTGCGTGGGTTCGACCCCGCCGCCGCTCGATCCGTTCTAGCGCTCGAGGTGTCGAGCCACGCCCTCGACCAGGGGCGCGTCGACGGGCTGCAGTTCGCCGTGGCCGCGTTCACGAATCTGAGCCATGACCATCTCGACTACCACGGCTCGATGGAGGCCTACTACCGTGCCAAGGCGCAGCTGTTCACGCCCGAGCGAGCGCGCCGGGCGGTCATCTGGGTCGACGATCCCTACGGAGCCCGGCTCGCCGATGAGTCAACGATCGCGACGACTGCGGTGTCGATGGCGGACGTCTCGAGCGTCACGATGTCGCTCATTGGCACGACCTTCTTCTGGCGCGGTCACCTCGTTCGCTCGCCACTGGTCGGGGCGTACAACGTCGACAACGCCGTGATGGCACTGTCGATTGTGAGCGCCCTCGGTGCGGATGAATCCCTCGTCGCCGAGGCGCTCGCCGAAGTTCGAGCGGTGCCTGGTCGATTCGAGATCGTGCATAGCCACGACGTCGTGGCGATCGTGGACTACGCACACACGCCCGCGGGTCTGGACCATCTCCTGCGCGACGTCCGGTCCCTCGCGCCTTCGGCGCGGATCATCACTGTCTTTGGCTGCGGCGGCGATCGCGACCACGACAAGCGCCCGGCCATGGGGGCCGCCGCGGCCACGCTCTCGGATATCGTCTACGTGACCTCGGATAATCCTCGAACGGAGGATCCAGATGGCATCATTGATGCCATCATGGCGGGCGTCGAGAACCTATCGAACGTCCACCGCGAGGTCGATCGACGTCGAGCCATCTCCTTGGCCCTGGGCGAGGCGCGCCCCGGGGACGTCGTGGTGGTCGCCGGCAAGGGCCACGAGACCACGCAGTCGATCGGCGACGCCGTGTTGGAGTTCGATGACCGAGCGGTCATCCGGGAGCTGATGAAATGAGTCGACGATGCTGAGTTTGATGGAGTCGGGAGGCATCGGATTCCTGGTGTCGCTGCTCGCCACGCCGATATGGATTCGCTTCGTACGCCGGCGCTCGATGGGTCAGCACATCCGTTCCGACGGTCCGTCGTCGCACCAGGCCAAGGCCGGTACCCCGACTATGGGTGGCGTGATCATCGTGCTCGCGGGAGTCATCGGCTATCTCATGGGTCACGTAGGCACCGCCATCAACTTCACGCGCGCCGGCGTGCTGGCGGTGCTCGTCACCGTGGCGTCGGGGATCGTCGGCTTCGCCGATGACTACCTGGCGATTCGCAACGCGCGCAACCTGGGACTCAACAAACGGGGCAAGTTGGCGGGCCAGCTGCTCATTGCGGCAGCCTTCGCCACGCTGGCGATCTATTGGGTCAAGACCTCGACGGACCTATCCTTCACGCGGTTCTCACTGCCGGGTTGGAACCTGTCGGTGGTGGGGTGGATCCTCCTCGCCGTCTTCGTGATCGTGGCGACCTCGAACGCTGTCAACTTGACCGATGGCCTCGATGGCCTGGCTGGCGGGTCGGCCACGTTCGCCTTCGCCGTGCTATCGATCATCGGGTACTGGCAGTTCCGCCACTTCTCGATCTACCACCTGCACAGCGCTCTGGACCTGGGGCTCGTCGCCGTCGGCTTCGTCGGGTCGTGTCTGGGCTTTCTCTGGTGGAACGCGGCGCCCGCGCGCATCATCATGGGCGATACCGGCTCGCTAGCGATTGGTACGGGGCTCGGGGCCCTGTGTCTTCTGATGAACCTCGACCTGCTGCTGGTGGTCCTCGGTGGGCTCTTCGTCGCCGAGACAGCGTCGGTGATTCTGCAGGTACTCAGTTTTCGACTCTTCGGGCGTCGGATCTTTCGCATGGCTCCGTTCCACCATCACTTCGAGTTGCTGGGCTGGCCCGAGACGACGGTGATCATCCGATTCTGGATCCTGTCGGGCCTCTGCTCGGCGCTCGCGCTGGGAATCTTTTACGGCGACTTCTTGAAGATCGCCAAGGTGGTCTGATGGCTGAGGGGCGATCGGGCCGACTGCTCCACGCGTGGCCGCGGGGCAACGCCGCCGCCCGGTCGCTGCTGGTCGTCACCATGATCATGGTTGCCTACGGCACCGTCGCCGTCGCTTCGGCGAGCGAGGGTCAGGCGACGGCCAATGGTGGCTCGAGCTGGAGCATCGCCATCCACGACGTCGTCTATTTGGGCTTCGGACTCCTGGCGCTCTACCTCGGCGCCCGGGTCCATCTGGGGTATCTGTTGCGCCGCGCGCCGCTGGCGATGATCGGCGGCATTGGCTTGCTGCTCGCCGTGAAGGCGATCGGTGTCAGTGCAAATGGCGGCAAGCGATGGTTGAACCTGCACGTCATCTATCTCCAACCGTCCGAGCTCTTCAAGCTCGTCACGATCCTCTACGTGGCGTGGTTGATCCAGTACCACCATGAGGAACTGGGGGAGTGGCGGCGCCTGGCGCTCTGGACGTCGCCGGTATTGGCGGGCGTTGGCCTGATCATTCTCGAACCCGACATCGGGACGTCCTCGGTCGTCGTGGCCATCGCGATGGTGGTGCTCGCGATCGCCGGTCTGAGCCGCCAACTCCTGACGCGCATAGCGGGACTTGGGGTGCTCGCCTTTGGCGCCTTCATGTTGCTCAAGCCGTACTCGTCACGGCGATTCTTTTCGTTCCTGCACCCCAACCAGGACCTGCAGGGCAGCGGCTACCAGCTGCTCCAGTCCAAGATCGGCCTCGGCGCGGGCGGACTCACGGGCCTGGGTCTTGGACACAGCCGTGAGAAGTGGGGCCTCTTGCCAAACCCCCACACCGACTTCATCTTCACGATCATCGGCGAGGAACTGGGCTTGATTGGCACGTTCGCAGTGATCGGTCTGTTCGTGTGGTTCCTCTTTGCCGCCACGCGCATCGCGATGAACTGCCAGAACGCCGTCTATCGACTGCTGGCCGTGGGGATGGTTACCTGGATCGTGCTGGAGGCGGTGATCAACATCGCCTCGGTCGTGGGTGGCTGGGCGGTCACCGGCATCCCGCTCCCGTTCTTCTCCTACGGCGGCACCGCTCTGATCACCGAGCTCTTCGGTGTCGGGGTGCTCTACAACATCGGCCACGATTCGAGCCGCCTCGGCGGACTCGAGATCCCCGACCACGTCGGCGTGCCCCGTCGCGTCGCACCGCGCGCGACGACGGCACCACCGCGCTACGGTTCGGAGCCGCGTGACCGGGTCCGACGGTACGACTGATGGTGCGACCCATCGTCGTGACCGGGGGCGGTACCGGTGGACACATCTTCCCGATGCGGGCGATCGGCGAGGAACTGGTGGCCGCGGGCGTGCCGGCGACGGCCATCCACTACGTGGGCAGCCGTCGCGGCCAGGAGGCCGCGCTCCTGGCCGACCAGCCGATCGATCTGACACTCTTGCCGGGGCGGGGGATCCGCCGGTCGTGGCGGGCCCGGGCCGTCGTCCAGAATCTTGGCGCGATCGTCGGCCTCGCGATCGCCTTCGCGGTCGCCTTCGTGCGCGTGGGCCGCTGGCGCCCGTCGGTGGTGGTGTCCGTCGGCGGCTACGCGGCGGCCGCGGTGGGGGCGGCGGCGGTGCTCTGGCGCCGACCGCTGGTACTCGTCGAACTTGACGCGACACCCGGCGCAGTTCATCGCGTCCTCGCGCGCTTCGCCCGACGGCGATGCCTGGCCTACGGCCCGGCGGACGATTCGAGCGTCGTGACCGGCGTCCCCCTCGGGCGTGACGTTCTCGCGGTGGACCGGGGCCGCGAGGCGCGCCAACGGTCCCGGCGGGCCATGGAGCCACCGATCGACGCCGGACGCGCGGTGGTGGTGGTGATGTCAGGCTCGCTCGGTGCGACCCGGGTCAACGACGCGGTGAGTGACCTCGCCGAGCGATGGTCGTCGCGCACGGACCGGGCACTCATTCACGTCAGCGGCCGGCGCGACGCTTCTCGAGTCCTCGCGCGCCGACCTCGGACTGACGGGCTTGACTATCGCATCATCGACTTCGCGACGATGGCGCCGCTGTGGTCGGTCGCGGACGTGGCCGTCTGCCGAGCGGGCGCGACGACGGTGGCCGAGCTGACGGCGCTCGGCATTCCCTCGGTGCTGGTGCCCCTGCCGGGCGCGCCCGGTGATCACCAGACCCGCAACGCCCGCGCCGTCGCGGATGCGGGCGGCGCGGTGCTGCTCGCCGACGAGGACTGTGACGGGGCCTCGCTCGAGGCTGCGCTCGATCGACTGCTCGCGCCCGAGGGGCTCGAAGCCGCGACCAGCGCCGCTCGAGGTTTGGGCCACCGGGACGCCGCCGCGGCGATCACTCGCGTGGTGCTCGACGTCGGGGGTCAGGCAGCGTGATCTTCGAACGCGGGACCCGGGTGCACATCATCGGTGTGGGCGGAGCGGGCATGAGCGGGCTCGCTCGGCTGCTCGCGATGCGGGGCTGTGTCGTCACTGGCTCGGACGCTCGTGCGTCGGGAGTCCTCGACGAGCTTCGCGCCGAGGGCATCGCGGTGCACGTCGGTCACGACCGTGACGTCGCCGCCGATGCCCAGGTGGTGCTCTGGTCACCCGCGGTCCCCGAGGACGACGTGGAGCTCGTCGCGGCTCGAGAACGCGGGGCTACGCTCGTCGCGCGCTCGAGGGTTCTCGCCGAGCTCGCCCGGATGCGACCGGTGGTGGGACTCACGGGCACCCACGGCAAGACCACGGCAACCTCGATGCTGGTCCACGTGTTCCGCGCGGCCGGGGTGGACGCGTCTCGGCTCCTCGGCGCCGCGGTCAAGGGCATCGGGGCGAACGGTCACTGGGGTGACGAGCCGCTCGTGCTGGAGGTTGACGAGAGCTACGGGACCTTTCGCGAACTGGTGCCGTCGTCGCTCGGCCTCTTGAATGTCGAACCCGACCACCTCGACTACTACGGCGATCGGGACACGCTCGACGCCGCCTTCACCGACCTGGTCGAACGCACGATTGGTCCGGTCGCGGTGTGGGTGGACGACCCCGGCAATCGCCGCGTGATGGCCCGCGTCGCCCGCCCGCTCGTCACCGTCGGGCGACGAGCGGGTGACTGGGTCGTGACCGACGAGAGCGTGTCAGGACGCACGTCGCACTTCGCGCTCACCGGAGTCGACGGCCAGCACCTGGCGGTCGACCTCGCGGTGACGGGCGCGCACAACGTCGCGAACGCGGCGGTGGTGGCGGTGCTGGCGCTCAGCGTCGGGATCGCGGCCGAGCACGTGATCGCGGGACTCGGCGCCTTCGTCGGAGCACCGCGGCGCTTTGAATTCCGCGGCCGCTGGCGCGGGTCCGACGTCTACGAGGACTACGCCCACCTGCCCGGCGAGGTGGGCGCGACCTTGGCGGCGGCGCGCGCCGCGGGCTACGACCGGATCGCCGCCGTCTTCCAGCCGCATCGCGTGACCCGAACGATCGCCCTGGCCGAGGACTTCGCCACCTCGTTCGACGCGGCCCAGCGCGTGATCGTGACCAACATCTACGGGGCCGGCGAGGCGAACCCGACCGGCGCGACGGGCGAGCTCGTCTCGAGCGCGATCGGCCGAGTCTTTGGCGGGCGCGTCGACTACGCGGCGACCTTCGACGAGGTGGTCGCGTTGCTCGAAGCGGACGCGGGGTTCGACGCGATCTTGTTCCTTGGGGCCGGCGACGTCGCCGACGTGATCGGCCTGCTGCCCGGCGGCCTGGAGCCGTGAGTCTCGACCAGCTCATCGCCACGGGGGGAGCGCGCGTACTCGAGCACGCGCCGATCGGACCGCTCACGACCTATCGCGTGGGTGGAGCCGTGCGAGCCCTCGTGACGATCTCGTCACGCGATGACGCCCTGGCGTTGCTGCCCCTCGTCGAGTCGACGGCACTGGCCGTCGTGGTGATCGGCAACGGCTCGAACCTGCTCGTCGCCGACGGTGAACACCGGGCCGTGGCGGTGCGCCTCGCCGGTGAGTTCGAGAGCCTCACGTGGCGAGACCAGGGTGATGCAGTCTCGGTCGCGGCCGGTGGTGCTCTTGGCCTGCCCGTGATGGCCCGGCGCCTGGTCACCGAGGGTATCGTCGGGTTCGAGTGGGCCGTCGGCGTGCCCGGGACTGTCGGCGGCGCGGTGGCGATGAACGCCGGCGGGCACGGCTCGGACATGGACGCCTGCGTCAACGCCGTCGAACTGTGGCACGACGGGGCGATCACGACGTGGGACCACGACCGCCTCGCCTTCGGCTACCGAACGAGCGCGGTCGCCGCCGGTGACGTGGTGCTCGGCGCGACGGTGCGCCTCGCGCGAGGCGACCGGGCCGCGGGTCAGGCGCGACTCAGCGAGATCGTGCGCTGGCGGCGTGCGCATCAGCCGGGCGGCGCCAACGCCGGCAGCGTCTTTCGCAATCCCGCTAGCGACCACGCGGGCCGGCTGATCGAGGCGGCGGGCTGCAAGGGCCTGCGGGTGGGTAGTGCGGTCGTGAGCGACAAGCACGCAAACTTCATCATCGCCGACACGCACGGCTCGGCGAACGACGTTCGCCAGCTGATCGATGTCGTGCGCGCCCGCGTCGCCGACGAGACAGGGATCACCCTCGTCACCGAGAACCGATTCTTCGGCTTCGAGGAGCGTTGATGGGCCGACGCAAGCCGCTCGCTGCCCCGACGGGTCCGCCGGGGCGTGCGGCGTCGTCCAAGCGTTCGCGAGCGCGCGCGAAAAAGACGCCCAAGCCAGCGCGAGGGCGCCGCAAGACGCGCGAGGACGAGTCGGGCGCCGCTATCGCGCCACGCCGACGCCGAACCTGGCTGCGTTGGTGGCTGGCGGCGATCCTCGTACTCGCCACGATCGGCGCCGGTGTGGACTGGTTGGTGCACAGCTCGCTGTTCCGAGTTCGCCACGTGGAGGTGCTTGGGCTGCGCCACGAGGGTCGCGGCGCCGTGCTGGCGGCCGCCGGGCTGTCAACCCAGACACCGCTGATCGACGTGAGCACGGCCTCGGTGGCTCAACGCCTGTCGGTCTTCCCGTGGATCGGCACCGTCGTCGTGACCAAGCGCTGGCCGAGCACGGTCGAGATCGTCGTGCACGAGCGCAAGCCCGTGGCCGTGGCCTTTAACGCCAATCACACCCTCCAGTACGTCGACGCGACGGGCCACGACCTTGGTCCGGCGCCGCTCACGGCGAACCTGCCGACCCTGCAGTACGTGCACCCGCTCCAGCGCAGCTGGCCGTTCCTGCGCGCAGGATTCAACGCGGCGCTGGTCGCCGGCCGGCTGCCGCCCGCCTTCGCCGCGCAGGTCTCGGTGATCACGGTCAACGCGAGTGGATCGGTTTCGCTGAAGATGACCACGCCGGTCACGTTCATCCTTGGTCCGCCGACCGACCTCACCGACAAGTTCGTCTCGATCGCCTCGGTGATCGCGCACACCCAGTTGAGCCCGGGTGACGTCGTGGACGTGCGTGTGCCGGGCGAACTCGCGGTTTCTGGACCGTCGGCAGGGTAGTTTGGTTCTTGACCGAAATGGAGCCACTGACTAGCCTGCAAGACATTTGGTCGTGCACGCGCGCGACACCCAGCGCGGTGGGTCACAATAGGGAGAGTCGCCCGAAGGGGGTTTCATGAGTTTGAGCCAAAACAACTACCACGCAGTGATCAAGGTGATCGGTGTGGGAGGCGGGGGCGTCAACGCGGTGAATCGCATGGTGGCAGCCGGGCTGCGCAACATCGAATTCATCGCCGCGAACACCGACGCGCAGGCGCTCTTGCTCAGCGAGGCCGACCTGAAGATCGACATCGGTCGCCAGTTGACGAGGGGATTGGGTGCGGGCAGCGACCCCGAGATCGGCCGCCAGGCGGCCGAGGAGCACCGCGCAGAGATCGAAGAGGCCCTGAAGGACACCGACATGGTGTTTATCACCGTCGGCGAGGGCGGCGGCACGGGAACCGGAGCCGCGCCAGTGGTCTCGGATATCGCCCGCTCGCTCGGCATCCTCACCATCGGCGTGGTGACCAGGCCCTTCTCCTTTGAGGGCAAGCGTCGCGCCACCCAGGCCGAGAAGGGCATCGAGGCCCTGCGTGGCAAGGTCGACACCTTGATCGTGATCCCCAATGACCGGCTGCTCTCCGTGACCGCTGCGGACACCTCGATGCTCGACGCCTTCAAGGTCGCCGATGACGTGCTGCTGTCAGCCGTGCGCGGCGTGACCGACCTGATCACCGTGCCTGGACTGATCAACACGGACTTCGCGGACGTGAACGCGATCATGCGCAACGCCGGCAGCGCCATCATGGGCGTCGGCCAGTCCACGGGCGAGGGTCGGGCCGTGAACGCCGCCCGGGCCGCGATCACCTCGCCGCTCCTGGAGGCCTCGATCGACGGCGCGAGGGGCATCCTCATGAACATCGTGGGCGGCTCGAACGTGACCTTGACCGAGGTCACCGACGCGGCCAACATCATTCACTCCGTGGCCCACCCCGACGCCAACATCATCTTCGGCAGCGTGATCGACGACTCGATCGGTGACGCGGTTCGCGTCACGGTGATCGCTGCCGGTTTCGATCACGTGGCCACCCCCGCCAAGTCGGCGCCCACGACCACGAGCCAGCCGGTGATGACCGAAGGGCCCCGCACCGACATCTTCAGTTCCGCGAACGACGACTTCTTCGACGTTGGCGGCGATGACGACCTCCCCAGCTTCCTCCGCTAACGGCCGCCTGTACGAGCGAGTTCGCGAGAACGTCCGCGCGGCGCGCGAGCGCATCGCGGCGTCCTCGCCCACGCCCGAACGGGTCCGAATCGTCGCGGTGACCAAGACCTTTGGGCCCGAAGCCGTGCGCGCGGCGGTGGCAGCGGGCATCGAGGTGGTGGGCGAGAACTACCTCGTCGAGCTCGAGGCCAAACGCGAGGCGCTCGCGGATCTCGCGGTCCGCTGGCACTTCCTCGGGGCGCTGCAATCCAACAAGATCGCCCGGGCGGCGCGGGCCGCTGACGTACTGTGCGGGGTCGCGCGAGTCAAGGAGGTTGCCCGGATCGCCGCGGTGGCACCGGGTTCAGCCATCTACGTCGAGGTCGACGAGAGCGGAATCGCGACACGATCAGGGGCGACAGTACTTGAGGCGACCGAATTGGTGGCCGAGGCCCGCGAACGGGGTCTCGATGTCCGCGGGCTCATGACGATTGCCCCGCCCGATCGCGAGGGGGCGCGGCGGGCCTTTGAGGTCGTGCGCGAACTCGCTGATCAACTGGGTATTATCGAGCGATCTATGGGCATGAGTGACGATCTCGAGCTCGCGTGCGAGTACGGTTCGACGGAGGTACGCCTCGGTCGCGCGCTGTTCGGCTCGAGGGTGGCCGCGTGATGTGGTGGCCTAACATGGTTCTTGGTTGTGGCCGCAAGGGGAGCACATGAAAGACAAATTCCGAAAGGCGTTGGGGTTCCTCGGTCTCATCGAGGACGAGTACGGCGACTACGCGTCGAGCGTCCCCTCGCGACCCTTCACCGACGAGACCCCCTACGAGGAACCGGCCGACTGGCGACCAGGGCCATCGAGCTCAGGGCGGCCCTACGCGCCAGCTCCGCCGAGCCCGATGCCTCCGCGGACCCAGCAGGCCGCCCGTCGCCCGTCCTCGATCTCGGTGCTCGACAGCGCGGGCGAGCCCCCGCGGGTGCGGCCCATGCCGAGCCCGCGCCCGCGCCCGCCGGCGACGCTCGCCAACGAGTACGAGCCCGCCATCTTGTTTCCCCAGTCCTACAACGAGTCGCGCCGGATCACCGACCTGCTGCGTAGCTCGCGGGTCGTGGTGCTCAACGTGACCGGGCTCGAGCCGAGCGTGGCGCGGCGCCTCGTCGACTTCGCGTCGGGCACGGCCTACGCGCTGAGCGCCAAAATCGAGCCCCTGGACCCGGGCGTCTACCTGGTCTGCCCCCAAGGGTCCCACGTCAGTACCGACGCGAGGGCGTCGCTGCGGGCCTCGGGCTACCGGTCGTTTGACGCCCTATGAGGTTCGTCCACCTCCTGTTGTCGCTCTACATCTGGGTCTTCATCGCCGCGGCGCTGCTGAGCTGGTTCCCCGCCTCGAGTAGCGGCGGCGTCGCGACGGTTCGTCGGGCCCTGATGACGGTGACTGAGCCGGTGCTGCGTCCCCTGCGCCAGATCCTCCCACGGCCGCAGTTCGGTGGGGTGGGCATCGATTTCTCGGTGCTGGTCGCGATCATCGCCCTCGAGATCATCAACGCGGCCATCTAGCGTTCGCCGGGTCGTGTCGCGCCGTTTTAGGTGCGGACGAGCCACGTTCACGCGGTAATCGCAATGTATGGTTGCGGGTATGGATAGCACCGATAACGCCCGATCCGCCCTTGATTCCATCGACACCGTGGCCTTCAAGGTCGGCCTCAAGGGCTATAACGTCGACGAGGTCGACGAGTTCCTCGAGCGTCTGTCGGGCGAGGCGCGCCAGTTAAAGGACCAGCTGCAGCAGCAGCGCCAGCAATTGCGCCAGGCCGCCGAGCGCATCAACCAGCTCGAGGCCTCCCGGTCGAGTGCACCCCCCGTCGCGCCCGCACCCGCGCCCGCCCCCGCGCCAGCGCGGATTGCGCCAAGCGTCGTCGGCGCGGGCGCGGAACAGGTGACCTCGATGATCGCGATGGCTCAGCAGTTCATCGAGCACGCCCAGCGCGAAGCCGAGGAGAAGTCACGCGAACTCACCGTGGCCGCCCAGGAGCGGGCGCGTCAGATCGTGACCGAAGCGCGCAGCCGTGCCGAAGACGAGGTCAACCGGCTCAACGGCCTCAAGCAGCGCCTCAGCGAGGACGTGGAGACACTGACGCGGCAGCTCGACATCGAGCGCACTCGCCTCAGTGGCGCACTGAGCGAGTTCGCCCAATGGATCGAGTCCTCACTGCACATGGGTGGACGGACGTCGGCCCCGGCGCAGTCCGCCGCGCCGGCGCCCGCAGCGGCCCCGGCTCAGCCCGCTGGCGAAGTTGGCGCTACTGCCCAGCAGCCGGTAGTTCCCCAGGCGCTGCAGTTCGATACGCCCACCACGGACGATCGCGCGTAAGTCGGGTCACGACTGCTAGGGTCGGCCAGCACGAACGAACGGCCCTAAGGAGCACCCGATGACCGCCAGCCACGCCAGTCCCAAGAAGGCCGTCACCAAGGCCGCCAAGGCGACGACGGTGGCAAAGAAGTCGGCGGCTCCCTCGCGGGCTGCCGTGGCGAAGAAGACGACGTCCAAGGCGGCTCCGGCCAAGAAGGCTCCGGCCAAGGCGGCTCCGTCCAAGAAGGCAACGACAGCCAAGAAGGTGGCCGCACCAGGAAAGACCGTGGGCACGGCTAAGAAGGTGCCCAGCACCGTCAGCGCCGCCGCTAAGGCCAAGGCCGCCGCCGCGGCCAAGGCCCAGCGCGAGCGCGAGGCCAAGGCCGCCGCCGCCAAGAAGGCCGCCGCCGCTAAGGCCAAGGTCGCCGCCGCGGCCAAGGCCCAGCGCGAGCGCGAGGCTAAGGCCGTCGCCAAGGAGCGCGAGGCCAAGGCCAAGGCCGCCGCCAAGGAGCGCGAGGCCAAGGCCAAGGCCGCCGCCAAGGAACGCGAGGCCAAGGCCAAGGCCGCCGCTAAGGAACACGAGATCCAGCGCAAGGCGCGTGAACGGGCCGCGATCGAGGCGAAGAAGCAGCGTGAAGTCGAGGCGAAGAAGAAGGCAATCGAGGCCGAGCGGCTGCGCAAGCAGCGCGAGATCGAACGGCGCAACCTCGAAGAACTGAAGCGCCAGGAGCGCCGCGAACTTGAAGAGCGCAAGCGCCAAGAGGCCCTCGAGCGCAAGATGCACTCCAAGCCCTACGCCACCGACACCGCGTTCCTCGCCGAGCTGCGCGACCTGCTCCTCGAGGCCCAGACCGTGACCGCGATGCAGATCACCGTGCTCGAGAACGCCGTCAACGACCTCCTCGAGGGTCGCGAGCGCCCCGAGTACGACGAGGAAGACGGCTCGAGCGCGGGCTCGGACTACGACCGCGACCAGCTCAAGATGCAGCTCGACAACGAGCGCCTAAAGACTGAGTTGATCGACGTCGCCCTCGCGCGGGTCCAAGACGGCAGCTACGGCCGCTGTGACAGCTGTTTCGAGCCGATCGCGAAGGACCGGCTCCGGGCGCAGGTGCCGGTGTTCACCTGTGTGACGTGCCGCGCCAACGGCTGAGAATCGCACCGAACCGAACGGTCCTCGTCACGGCCCTCGTGGTGCTCGCGCTCGATGCGGCGAGCAAGGCCTGGGCTCGACGGGCGCTCGCGCGCCCGGTGCACGTGCTCGGCCCGCTCTGGCTGAAACTCCAGTACAACACCGGAATCTCGTTCTCGCTGAACCGAGCTGATCCAATCGTCACGACGGTCGTCACGGCACTGATCGCGCTCGTGCTCTTGCTGGCCTCGCTGCGCGCGCGCGACGGGGCCCCGGCAGTCGGCTTTGGCCTGCTGCTCGGTGGCGGCGTGGCCAACCTGGTCGATCGCCTGATGGCCACGCCCCACCAGGTGACCGACTTCATCGCGGTTGGCTCGTTCCCGGTCTTTAATGGGGCGGACGTCGCGGTCACGGCCGGTCTCGTGGTCTTGATCGTCGTGGTCCTGCGAGGCGATACGTTGATGACACGATGAGCGACGAATTCGAGGTGGGAGTCCTCGACGTGGTGGTGCCGGGCGGCCTCGATGGCGTCCGTTGTGACCGCGCGCTCGCGATGCTGACCGGTCGGCCCCGGGCGCTGATCGCGGCGGTGATCGCCGACGGCGCGGTCTCGGTGGATGGCGTGGCGCTGAAGAAGGCATCGACGCCCCTCGTCTCGGGTCAGCGGCTCGTGGCCGCGCTGCCCGACGTCGACAACGGCTGGGTCGCCCCCGACGAGGCCGTATCGGTGGACGTGCTCGCCGAGTCAGACGACTACATCGTCGTGAACAAGGCCCCGGGACAGGTTGTGCATCCGGGGGCCGGCCAGCTCACGGGAACGCTGGTCGCGGGACTGCTGGCGCGCTACCCCGAACTCGACGCGATGCGCGAAAGCGGGCTCTGTGACCCCTCGCGTCCGGGCATCGTGCACCGACTCGACAAGGGAACGTCGGGGCTACTCGTGGTCGCGCGCTCCGCTTTGGGCTTGGCGAGCTTGCGCGAGCAACTCGCCCAGCGCGAGATCGAGCGCATGTACCTCGGCCTGGTCGAGGGCCACGTGGCCGAGTCGCGTGGCGTGGTCGACGCACCGATCGGACGATCAACGAGGACGCCGACGCTGATGGCCGTGCGCACCGATGGTCGGTGGGCGAGGACCGCCTACGAGATCGTGTCGCGGCTGGAAACGCCGCGATCGACGATGTTGCGCTTGAAGTTGGAAACGGGCCGCACGCACCAAATCCGTGTCCATCTGGCCTCCATTGGCCACCCCGTGGTCAACGACAGCCGCTACGGCCATCGCCGCGAGCCCCGGCTAGCTCCCGAGCGGATCTTTCTGCACGCAACTCGGCTGGGCTTTGCCGACCCGTCCTCGGGCGAGTGGCGGACCTTTGAGACCGCGCTACCGGCGGACCTCGCCGCGCTCGTTGATCCGTCGGGCGCGCTCTGAGCCCTGCGGGTGCGTGAAAGCCCACGCTGTTCGGGTCCGTGACACTGAGGCGAGCGGACGCTCGCCGGGGATATCCCTAGGCCATCTCGTGGGCCGCGATGACCGCCTGATCCTTGCGCAGGATCGCCATGGCCTCTTCCTCGGCGCGGCGAACCCGCCGCACGCCGATGTCCATGACGTTGGCCGTCGCCTGGAGCGAGAGCGGCGACGAGCCGTTCAAGCCGAATCGGTGCGAGAGCACGTCACGCTGGATGTCCGTGAGCTGGTCGAGTGCCTCGAGCAGTTGCTCGTCGACCATTGTCTGCTCGATGTCACCGACCCAGTCGTGCTGGCTCGGGGCGACGAGGTCGCCCAAGGTCGTCGCGGAGTCCGAAGACGCCGGCTGGTCCAGGCTCGCGGTCACGCCCGCGAGGCCGCGCAGGTTGTCGCGCTCGGCCTTGGACATGCCCGTAGCCTCGGTGAGCTCGTCATCGGTGGGCTTGCGGGCGAACAGTGAGGTCAACTCGGCCGTCGTGGCCTCGAGGCGCTGCAGTTGCTCGCCGACCTCCAGGGGGATGCGAATCGTGCGGCCGTGTTGTTGAACCGCCCGCTGCAGGGCCTGACGGATCCACCAGGTCGCGTACGTCGAGAACTTGAAACCGCGCTCCCAGTCGAACTTCTCGACGGCGCGCAAGAGCCCGAACGTGCCCTCTTGGACCAGGTCGACCATCTCGACGCCGCGGTCCTGGTACCGGCGGGCCCAGTGCAGGACGAGGCGCAGGTTTGCCGCCACCATCTGCTTCTTTGCCTCTTCGTCGCCGGCGGTGACCCGCTTGGCGAGTTCGACTTGCTCGTCGTAGTTGGGCATCGGGTAGCGGTCGAGGTCGCGCATCAGGAGTCCGAGCATGTCGTTCGTGTTCACACTTGATCGCCGGTTCGTAATCATCGCCACTCCTCGTCGTCTCCCCAACCCGTATGCGGGAGGCATATTTCTCCTACCGCCGCATAACTAATTTACCACAGCAGTAAACCCAACAAGGGGAAAGTTATTCCCGGACCTGCAAGGGGCGATCAGCGCGACGTGAGAAATTCGTAAGTTTCAGTGGCGCCGCCGCCGGCGCCGGCTTGCCGGCGCGTTGTGCCCGGGCGTGGCCAACGTGCCGCTGGTCAGGCCGAGTGCGTGCGGCGTAGGGGCTGGACGCCGCGCGCCTGGAGCACCATGTCGGCGAGGGTGTAGCTCGCCAGGTGCTCGCGCATGTGACTGCCGACGTCGGCCCACACCGCGAGCAGCACGCACTGACCCTCGTGGTCACAAGCGCCGTCCTGGTGGGGCTGGCCGAAGTCACCGGCGACGATCGGGCCGTCCACGGCGGCGACAACCTCGGCCAAGGTGATGGACTCGGCCGAGCGCGCGAGGACGTAGCCGCCGCCGACGCCGCGCTTGGATCGCACGAGCCCGACTCCCTTCAATGCCAAGAGAATCTGCTCGAGGTAGGGCTGGGGTAGCCCGGTACGCTGGGCGAGGTCGCGCACCGAGGTCGGACGCGACGGGTCGTCGTGCAACGCGAGGCTGAGAAGCGCTCGGCTCGCGTAGTCACCTCGCGTTGATACCCTCACGCCCTCAGTGTAGTGATGGGCCAGTTCGAGCGCGTGGTCCGTGTCCGGGTCAATCCCGGACACAACATCGAGGCTGGATGGGCTCGTCGAACGGGCGACGGAGCGTGAGGAGTCGCCGAGAACCGCGGCGCAGCGGGCCACGCCACCGTGCGCGCAGCTCGGCATGTGCGTGGACCCCGGCTGGCATCTGGCACACTGCAAGGGTGGAAGACGAACAAAAAGAAAACGTGACCGTCGATCCGGACTCGGTCCTCGCGCCCGGTCAGACCGAGGAAGAATCGGCCGAGGCGACTGATTTCATCAGCCAGCCGGCCAAGGTCATGCGTATCGGCGCAATGGTCAAGACCCTCCTCGACGAGGCGCGCAGTGCGCCCCTCGACGAGCCCGGACGGACGCGCCTGCGCGAGATCTACGAACTCTCGATCCACGAGCTCTCGGGCGCGCTGTCCTCGGACCTCGGCGACGAGCTGGCCCGCATGGCCCTGCCATTCACGGCCGACGTGCCCTCGGAATCCGAGCTGCGGATCGCCCAAGCACAGTTGGTAGGTTGGCTCGAGGGCCTGTTCCACGGTATTCAGGCCTCGCTCTTCGCCCAGCAGGCGGCTGCCGCGGCACAGTTGGAGAAGATGCGCGAGCGTTCCCTCAATCCCGGATCGCCCGAACCGCGAGCTGGAACATATCTCTGAGCGGGTGGCAACCACGCGGGGGCGAGTGGGATCGGAAAGGACGTTGAGCAGTCATGGTTGAGGGTTTCGTCCACCTGCACAACCACACCGAGTACTCGATGCTCGATGGGGCGGCGCGCGTTGACGACCTGATCCAAGCGGCGATGAGTGACGGCCAGCGCGCCGTGGGGATCACCGACCACGGCAATCTGTACGGCGTCATCGACTTCTACCAAACGGCCCGCAAGTACGGCGTGACGCCCGTGATCGGCCTCGAGGCCTACATGGCCGCGGAGTCGCGCTTCGACCGCCCGCCACGGCGCGGCAAGATCGATGACACCGGTGGGGACATCGAAGGGGGCCAGAAGCTCTATCACCACCTGACCCTGCTCGCGGTCTCCAACGACGGCTACGCCAACCTTCGCTCGCTCTCGTCCCTAGCCTTCCTGGAGGGCTACTACTACAAGCCGCGCCTCGACTGGGATCTTCTCGAGCGCTACGCCGGTGGCCTGGTGGCGACCTCGGGCTGCCTGGGCGGCGTCGTGCTCCAGGCGCTGCTCCAAGACGACTACGCGAGGGCGAAGGACCTGGCCGGGCGGCTGCAGACGATCTTCGGACGCGAGAACTTCTACATCGAGCTCCAGGACCACGGGATGCCCGAGCAGGCGCGGACGAATCCACACCTGCTAACCATCGCCAAGGAGATCGGTGCCCCGTTGCTCGCCACCAACGACCTGCACTACGTGCGCCACGCCGACGCCGAGATGCACGACGCGCTGCTGTGCATCGGCACGGGCTCGCTCGTCGCGGACCCCAACCGCTTCCGCTTCTCGAGCGACCAGCACTACCTCAAGTCCGCCGCGGAGATGCGCTATCTCTTCCGCGACCACCCCGAGGCCTGCGACAATACCCTCGAGATCGCCGAGCGCGCCGACGTCACGATCGAGTTCGATAACGACGCGCTGCCCCAGTACCCCATCCCCGCGACGTTCAGTGGTGGCACGCACAAGGACGAGGCGAACCGGTACCTGCGCGAGCTGACCTTGCGCGGGGCTCAGGAGCGCTACGGCGAGCTGACCGACGAAGTGCGCCACCGGCTCGACTACGAGCTCGGTGTCATCGCGGACATGGGGTTCTCCGACTACTTCCTCGTGGTCTGGGACCTGATTCGCCACGCCCGTGAACAGGGGATTCGCGTCGGCCCCGGCCGCGGGTCGGCCGCTGGGTGTTGCGTGGCGTACTGCCTGCGGATCGTGGATCTCGACCCGATCCGCTACGGACTCATCTTCGAGCGCTTCCTCAATCCGGGTCGACGCCAGATGCCTGACATCGATATGGACTTCGACGAGCGCTACCGCGGCGACATGATCCGCTACGCGGCCGAGCGCTACGGCGCCGACCACGTGGCCCAAATCATCACCTTCTCCACCATCAAGGCCCGCGCGGCCGTGCGCGACGCCGCGCGCGTGCTCGGCTACCCGCCCCAGCTCGGAGACAAGATCGCCAAGGCCATGCCACCGCTCGTGATGGGCCAGGACCTGCCCCTCGAGGCGTGCTTCACCCCGACGCCGGGCTACGAGGGTCGCTACGCCGAGGCCGCCGACCTACGGGCGCTCTACGAGACCGACGGCGAGGTCCAGCACGTGGTGGACGTCGCCAAGGGATTCGTAGACAAGCGCCGCCAGGACGGCATCCACGCGGCCGCCGTCGTGATCACCAAGGACCCGGTGCTCGACTACGTGCCGATCCAGCGCAAGTCGAGCCCCAACGGTTCGACCGAGGACGCGCCCATCGTCACCCAGTACGAGGCCACCGCGATCGAGAAGTTGGGCCTGTTGAAGATGGACTTCCTCGGATTGCGAAACCTCGCGATCATCGAGCGGGCCCTGGAGCACGTCAAGCGGCGCACCGGCGAGGACGTGGACATCGACCACGTGGCCCTCGACGACCCCAAGGTCTACGAGATGCTGCGCCGCGGGGACTCGATCGGGATCTTCCAGCTCGAGGGCGACAAGATGCGCCAGCTCATGCGACGCCTCGCACCGACGAGCTTCGACGACATCGCGGCGCTGGTCGCGCTCTACCGGCCCGGACCGCTCAGCGAGAACGTCCACAACGACTACGCCGACCGCAAGAACCATCGCCAAGAGGTGCGCTACGACCACCCCGACCTCGAGGCGAACCTGGGCGAGACCTACGGGCTGATGATCTACCAAGAGGACATCATGCGCGTCGCCACGCGCATCGCGGGCTTCTCGATGACCGAAGCGGACGACCTGCGAAAGGCCTGCTCGAAGAAGATCCGCGAGATGATCCAGGCCCAGCGCACCAAGTTCGTCGACGGCGCCGAGCGCATGGGCTACGGTCGCGAGCTCGGCGAGACGATCTTCAACAAGATCGAGCCCTTCGCCGACTACGCCTTCAACAAGAGCCACGCCTACGGCTACGCGCTGATCGCCTACCAGAACGCGTGGCTCAAGGCCAACTACCCGGTCGAGTACATGGCGGCGCTGCTCACGTCGTTCCGCGACGACAAGGACAAGGCGGCGATCTACCTCAACGAGGCGCGCCAGATGGGCATCACGGTTGGCGTGCCTGACGTCAACGAGTCCCTCGCCGACTACGCCCCAAGCCAGCGGGCCCCGATGACGATCCTGTTCGGGATGGCGGCGGTGCGCAACGTGGGCGAGGCGCTGGTCGAGAGGATCGTCAGCGAGCGCGAGGCCGGTGGCCCGTTCACGTCGGTCTATGACTTCGTGCGTCGGGTCGATCCGGCCGTGCTGAACCGCAGGACGATGGAGTCGCTGATCAAGGCCGGCACGTTCGACTCGCTCGGGGTCACGCGCATGGGGCTGTTGCTCGCGGCCGACGAATTGATCGAGACGACCCTCAGCCGTCGCAAGGACCTGTCGCTCGGTATCTCGACGCTGTTCGCCTCGCTGGGCGACCCGGCCGGCGGCGGCGACTGGGAGGGCACCGAGGTGCCAATCGGCGCGGTCGAGTTCGACCAGGCCGTCAAGCTCGACTTCGAGCGTGAGATGCTCGGCACCTACATCTCCGATCACCCGCTCTACGCCGTGGCCGACGTCCTCGCCGCCAAGACCGACGGCTCGATTGTGGCCGTTCGAGAGCGAGCCGAGGAGTTGGCGCGGATGAACCGGCCGGTGACCATCGGGGGGATCCTCGCCGAGGTGCAGATCCGCACGACCAAGTCCGGACACCAGTACGCGCGCGTGGTGCTCGAAGACCTTGGCGGCGCACTCGAGATCATCCTGTCGGCGAGGAAGTTCGAGGAGTGCAGCGGATTCCTCGCCAAGGACAACATCGTGCTCGTCAAGGGTCGCATCGACGTGCGCGACGAAGAGGTGCGCTTCAACGTGCTCGACCTGACCGCGCTGCCGCGTGGTCGCGACGACGGCGAACTACGGTTGGCCCTTCGAAGCGAGGACCTCACCTCGAAGTCGATCGCCTCGCTGCGCGAAATCCTGACGCGTTACCCCGGCAAGTCCCCGGTGATCGTCGAGACGGGGGAGTCGGGCAAGGCCTTCAAGCTCGGCCCCGAGTTCAACGTGAACATCGCCGGAGTCGTCGGCGATCTGCGCTCAGAATTCGGCCGGAACGTCATCAAGGCCTAGGCGTCGTGGGGGGTCACCAAAGACCCGTAGAATAGACAGTCATGGCGATGATTGTGACGACGAAGGACACGACGGCCCTTAGTGACGCCGAGTTGGTCGAGATGGCCGATCTCTGCGTCGACCGCGAACCGAACTTCGACATCGGCTTTCTGTCCAAGCAGCGCGAGGAGTGGGTGCTGGTCACCCACGTCCGCGAAGGCTCCAAGCTGCGGGGCTACTCCTTCTGCACGCTGGAGCGGATCGGCGGAACGCCCGCATTGCTGATCGGCCTACTCCTGGTCGACCGGAACGCGAAGGCGGATCAGACGCTGCGCGCGATCCTGCACGACCAGTTCCGACGCGCGCTGCTCGCCTTTCCCGACGAGGACGTCTTGCTCGGTGCGCGGCTGTCATCGCCCGACGGGTTCCGTGCGTTCGCGGGCCTCGAGGACATCGTGCCGCGCAAGGGCTACAAGCCCACGGGCGAGGACCGGGCGTGGGGCCGGCGGCTGGCGAAGCGATTCGGCGCCGAGAAGGCGATCGACGACCACACCTTCGTGATGACGGTTCCCTCCAGCCCGGTCGGCTGCCTCGACTACGTGGCCGCCAAGGGCGCTATCCCAGATGGCGCGGAAGAATTCTTCGCAGAACTCTGCCCCGAGGACGGTCAGCGGCTGATCGCCTTCGGCTGGGCCATGGCCGAGTCGCTGGCGTCGGGCAAACTGCCCCGCTAGACGACGGGGCGATTAGCCCCGCGGTAGCAGTCCCGTGCAGCTCTTGTAGCAGTGCCCGTCGACGGGCCGCGACAGCGTGGTCAGGACGTACGCGGGGCGAAAGCCCAGCGACGTCGCCAGGTCCTTGCCGGCGAGTGAGGAGCGGCGGGTCGCCTCCATCGTTCGGATCGCGTGGCTGTCCTCACAGACGAGCCAGACGTCATCACCGAACCACCCGAAGCGGACCCAGGTCGAGCCGTCATCGTGGCGCCGGAGCAACTGCGGCCCCCGATCCGCGGCGATCAGGGCCACGCTCGGGCGCTCGCCGCGCAGCTCCCAGTACGGGGCGCTCGGTCCGCGGAAGCCAAACAGCGGTCCGTCGGCGGGCGTCGCCAACTCTTCGAGCCAGTGGCGAATGTGCCGGCCGCGGTACGAGCCCAGCCGGCGGGGCAGTTCGGCGATGGTCACCGCCTCGGGCTGGGCCAGGTCGTTTCGTTCGATGTCGCTGGCCAACTGCCCTTCGACCACGTCGAAGGTGACCAAGTCGGTCTCCACGCCCTGTGGCCAGGGGATACGCCAGCGAACGATGGTGTGCGAGGCGAGGTCCATCACCGTGGTGGTCTCGTTGGTGGATCCCAGGACGAGGCCGAACATCGTCGAATTCGGCGAGAGGTCCACGGTCGGGTGATGCACCATGCCCTCGACGAGCTGTTTGATCGCTCGGACGGCGGGATCGCGGGAGAAAATCGGCATCAGCGGATCGAGTGGAGCTGGTCGTCCAGTTCATCGACCGTGCGCACCGGCGTCTGGCAGACGTTGCGGCGACAGACGTAGGCCCAACCGGCTTCACGCCCCACCAACAGGGGCGAGGATCCACTTCCGGTGACGAGTACGGCGCTTCGCATGGACGTCAATCGTACGTGGTCGCTGAGGGGCCCGGGCGGTCCGGGAATGACCACCTCGACGCCGTCGAGGGCGTAGGCGGCGGCAGCGACGAGATCGGGAACGCTCGAGGGGTGTTGGAGCAGCACGTCACGTGCTAATTCGACGAGGAGTTGGGCGGCGCTGAGCAGATCCGAGCGCCCGGTGATCAGTCCGAGACGGGCGAGGGCGCGCACCGCAGTGGCATGGCCCGATGGCGTGGCGCCGTCGAAGAGGGACTTGGTGCGCACGAGGACGTCGGTGACGAGGTCGCTCGACTCGAAGATCCCACGGCCCGAGACCGGTTCATCACGCGTCGGCACTGGTCCGTCCCAGTGGTGGGTGAGCAGGTAGGCGGCGTCGGTGCTCGCCCGATCGAGCCATGCATCGTCGCCACTGAGCTCGTAGGCATCGAGTTCGGCGTCGATGAGCCACGCGAGGTCGCTCGCGGTCGCCCGCGCCGCGCCAGTGCCGATCCGGTACCACTGCTCGTCAACGACGTGCGTCGTGCGAAGCGACTCGAGCAGCGCTCGGCCCTCCTCGACGAGCGCCACGTCGAGGGTGGCGAATAGGGCGCGGACGAGCATCGCGTTCCACTCGAGCACCACCTTGTCGTCGCGCGACGGCTGGGGACGTCGACTGCGAGCCGCCCGCAGGGCGCGGTGGACGCCCACGAGCTCCGTGGGCGTGGTGAACGGCTCGTCGGGCGCTAGCGCGGGGACCGATCGCCCGTCGAGATTGCCCGAGGCGGTGATCTGCCAGCGCCGCAGCGCCGGCTCGAGGTGATCGTCGAGGTGTGCGTCGGCCAGGACCGAGGCGACCTCATCCGGTGTCCAGGTGATGTGTGATCCCTCGACGCCGGCGGCGTCGGCGTCGAGGGACGAGGCGAAGCCGGCGGGCGTGGCGAGCTCGTGGCGAACGAAGTCGAGCGTCTGCAGCGCCACCTCGCGCCACTCGCTGTTTCCCGTCTCGCGGCTCGCCCGCAGGTAGGACAACGCGAGCAGCGCCTGGTCGCTGAGCATCTTCTCGAAGTGGGGGACCCGCCAGTGGTCATCCACGCTGTAGCGCGCGAAGCCCCCGTTGACGTGGTCGTAGAGCCCTCCGTGGGCCATCGCACGAAGTGTCAGATCAGCGGCACGACGCGCTGGCTCGTCTCGCTCATCGAGGAGTGCGTCGACGTAGCTCGGCCGCGGGAACTTTGGTGCGCGCCCGAAGCCGCCGGCATCGTCCACGCGCGCGACCAGCTCGTCGCGCAAGCGACGGCGCACGGGGGCAAGGTCGACGGGTTCGTCCGAGGGGCCGAGGTGGTCGACGAAGGTGACCTCGCGTCGCACTGCGGCGTCGAGCTGTGCGGCTTGATTGACCACCATTGCACGCTCGGTGGTCCAGGCGTCGTGCACCGCCCGAAGGATCCGCGGGAGCCCCGCGACGCCGGGTCGGTCGGACGGAGGGTAGTAGGTGCCAGCGAGGAAGGGGCGACCGTCGGGAACCAGAAAGACCGTCATGGGCCAACCACCGTGTCCCGTGACGAGCTGGGTCGCCGCCATGTAGATGGCGTCGATGTCGGGTCGCTCTTCGCGGTCGACCTTGATCGCGACGAAATGCTCATTCAAGTACTGGGCGATGGCCGCGTCTTCGAAGGACTCGTGGGCCATGACGTGGCACCAGTGGCACGCCGCGTATCCGATGGACAAGAAGAGCGGTCGATCGAGGTCACGCGCGCGGTTGAGCGCCTCGACGCCCCAGGGCCACCAGTCGACGGGATTGGTGGCGTGCTGACGAAGATAGGCCGACGCTGACGAGGCCAATCGATTCATGGCGCGATGCTACGGGTCGCGGGCTACAGACTTGACCGGCGCGATTCCGCCAGCCACGGCCACGCGGCGCTGTGCACGACGTCGGATGCTCGTGGTGGCACGGCGCCTCGACTTCACCGGTGATTGACGCGACTTCGATGGCGGCAGCGACCGCGTCGTTTACGGCGCGAATGTCGTCGAGGGGCTGTCGACCCAGACCGCGGCCGACTCACCACGCCACGAAGGCGCCGAGAAGCGCATCACCGGCCAATCGTGTCGACGATTGGCCGGTCATCGACGTGGTGGATCGTGAGGCCCGTGGGAACGAGAACCTGGACGGAGCGCTGTCCATTGGTGACGATGAGCCAACGCACGCCGCGGGCGGCGACGTCGTGCACGGCGTCGAGGGGATCGGTGTCGGGCGCGATGAATCGGAGATTGCCGATGGTCGGCAGTTGGGGTCGACCACGACCAGCGTGTCGGGCCCGGCGGCCTCGACCAGTGCGCGCGGCGCCCGGCATCGGTGCGATGACGAGGCCGAGTGAGCCGACGTACAGCGCCCCCGGGGCTGGACGGTCGCGCTACGACGCGAAAGTGGTCGTCGCGTCCACGTCGAACGCCGCGGTGCCCGCCAAGGAGAACGAGTAGGTGACTCTGCGGTGATGCGCTTGGGCGAACGCGAGGCTGGTGGGGTTGGCCGTGGGCCGCTCGATGACAACCTCGACGCCGTCAGCGATGAGAGCGTCGCGCAACTCGTGACCGAATTGGTCGTCGGCGAGGCCACTGTAGAACTGGGGCGCGAGCCCCAGCCGAGCCATCGTGCGCGCGACGGTGAAGGGACAACGGCCCAAGACCGGGATGACGGCCCCACGTTCGTCGACCTCGAGATCGACGACATTCTCGCCGAGCTCCGCGGCCGATGCCGTCACGGCCGCGGTGCCCTCATGCGGTGCGACGGTCTGCTCACGGCCCCCGAAACGAAACGTGCGTCTCCGGCGCGACCGCGCTACACCGCTGGTTTGCGCCGAGCACAGCGAGAGGGCGAAGCCGCCGGTGGCTACCATCTCACCGGCGGGGCGATGCGAGTCAAGAGGAGTTATGGTGGACGAGCCGGTGCGGTGGGGCGTCATTGGGACCGGTCGAATCGCGCAAACCTTCGCGCGCGACCTGCAGTTGATCGAACAGGGCGTCATCGTCGCGGTCGGTTCGCGTTCGAGTGACTCGATGAATCAGTACGCGGACGCGTTCCAGGTCCCGGGTCGTCACGACTCCTACGAGGCGCTCGTCGCCGACCCGACGGTTGAGGCGGTCTACGTGGCGACACCTCATCCGATGCACGAGCAGAATGCGCTGCTCGCGTTGGCCCACGGCAAGCACGTCCTGGTCGAGAAGGCATTCACGATGAACGCCGAACAAGCGCGCCGGGTCGTGGCCGCCGCGCGCGAGCGGAATCTCTTCGCGATGGAGGCGATGTGGACCCGCTTCTTGCCTCACGTCGTTGCCATCAGGGAACTGCTCGCGAGCCAAGCCCTCGGAACCGTCGTGGCGGTGCACGCCGACCACGGCAAGTGGTTCGAGTCAGATCCGCGGTTCCGGCTGTTCGCCCCGGAACTGGGCGGCGGCGCGGTGCTCGACCTCGGCGTGTACCCCATCTCGTTTGCGTCGATGGTGCTGGGCACGCCGAGCAGCGTGCAGGCGACCGTCACCCCGAGCTTCACCGGCGTGGACGGACAGACGTCGATGGTGTTCGGTTACGAGTCGGGCGCTCAGGCGGTGCTGACGTGTACGTCGTTAGCGCGCAGCGCGACGCGCGCGAGCATCGTGGGCACCGACGCGAGGATCGACGTGGACGGTGGCTTCTACGGTCCGACAGGCTTCTCACTCACGAGCCGAACCGGGGAGACGACACGCTACGACTTCGCGACCCAGGGTCGGGGGCTGCACTACCAGGCGGCCGAGGTAGCGAGGTGCCTCCGGTCGGGTGAGATTGAGAGTCCGGCCATGCCGTTGGACGAGACGATTGCGATCATGGCAACGATGGACCGGGTCCTCGCCTTTCAGGCCAGCCAAGCGTAAATCTCCGCACTCGTAGAGCGAACTGACGCCTGGCGACGGGTCCGTGCGTTGCAGTCGTCGGGTCTTACCCGGCGCGGTAGGTGGTGGTACAAACGTAAGCCCAGGTGCTATCTTGCTTTTCGAACGCCGGTCACGGATTGTTCATACAGCATTAACAAACAACGACGTCGCGGGACGTCACAGAAGGGTTGGGGAGAATGAAGTTCAAAACAGCGAGGACCCTCGCGTCTGTAGCGTTGGTGGGGAGTTTTGTGACTGCCATGCTGCCGAGCGTGAGCTCCGCAAGCGCGAGGACAGTTTCAGACAAGACATTCAACACGAGCTTCTCGACGATGAAGTTTCTGAAGCAGATTGCTGCGAAGGGCAAGGGCTCGATCGCGGTCATCCTGCCAGACACCGTCACGTCGACGCGCTACACCGAATTTGACGCACCGTACCTGAAGAAGGCATTCCTGATGGCGGGCCTGAAGACGAATCAGTTCACCATTCAGAACGCCCAGGGCAGCGACACGACGCAGTACACCGACGCGCAGGCGGCCATCGCCCGTGGCGCCAAGGTACTCGTCCTGGACCCGCTGGACTCGACCACTGGTGCGGTGATTGAGGCCTACGCCAAGGCTCGCGGTGTCAAAGTGATCGACTACGACCGCTTGACGCTAGGCGGCGCCCGCAGCTACTACGTGAGCTTCAACAACGTGGCAGTGGGAACGTTGATCGGTAAGGGCATGCTGTCGTGCTTGACGGCCTGGAAGGTGAACAACCCGGTCGTCTACGTCATGAAGGGTGCACCGACTGACAACAACGCCACCTTGTTTGCCCAGGGCTACGACGCCGTCTTGAACGGCGCGGGCTACAACACCAAGAGTGGCTCGTCCAACACGGTGCTCGAGAACGTCGGAACGTGGACGCCTTCGGTCGCCTTGACGGACTTCCAGGGTGCCTACACCGCTAACCCGAAGATCAATGCGGTCGTCACGCCGAACGACGAGAACGCCGCACCGATCATCAGCTACCTGCAGAGCAAGGGCCTCAAGCCCCAGACGATCCCCTTCACGGGTCAGGACGCGACGCTGACTGGATTCCAGAACATCATCTCTGGCTACCAGTGCGGCACGGTCTACAAGCCGATCTGGCTCGAGGCTCAGGCCGCGGCCGCGTTGGCCATCTACCTGCGCGCGGGCATTCGTCCGCCGGCGGGTCTCGTGAACGGCGTGTCGACTGACTCGGTCGCCACCATCAACAGCCTGAAGAAGGTTCCTTCGGTCCTTCTGACCGCTGAGTGGGTGACGGCATCGAGCGTCGAGAAGACGGTCATCAAGGACAAGGTCATCAAGGCGTCAGACCTCTGCACGAGCGCGTCGCCCACCGTCGCCGGCGCATCGCAGCCGACGTACGCACAGGACTGCACGACGTACGGGATTAAGTAGTACCCGACGATGACGACGACCCCCGAATCGACGAGTCCCCAAACGCCCCCGAATGGGGTGTCGGTATCCGGCGATTCGGGGGTCGCGTCATCGACCCTGCTGAGTTTGCGCGGCATCACCAAGAGCTTCGGCGCCGTCCAGGCGCTGAAGCACGTCGACCTCGACATACCGGCCGGCCAGGTCACGGCGCTTATCGGTGACAACGGAGCCGGTAAGTCGACCCTGATCAAGGCCATCGCCGGTATTTACGCCCCGACGAGTGGCGAAATCTTCTGGGAGGGCCGCAAGGTCAACCTGCACACGCCGCGCGACGCCGAGAACTTGGGCATCGCAACCGTGTACCAAGACTTGGCACTGTGCGACAACCTCGACATCGTCCAAAACATGTACCTCGGACACGAGGAGAGCCGCCACCTCACCCTTGACGAGATCAAGATGGAGCTAAACACCAAGCGCGTGTTGAGCGAACTTTCGGTGTCGACGGTGCAATCCGTGCGCCAGTTGGTCGGATCCCTGTCCGGTGGCCAGCGCCAGGCGATCGCGGTGGCGCGTGCGGTAATGCACGAGTCGAAGCTGGTGATCATGGACGAGCCGACCGCGGCGCTCGGCGTGTCCCAGACCGCACAGGTGCTGGACTTGATCAAGCGCCTCGCGTCGCGAGGGATTGCGGTGCTCGTCATCTCGCACAACCTCGTCGACGTCTTCGAGGTCGCCGATCGGATTGCCGTGATGTATCTCGGCACCCTCGTCAGCAGCGGCCCCGCCAGTAACTACGACACGTCCAGCGCGGTCGAGATCATCACCACGGGCGGCTCACGGGCCGACGCGACGGCCTCGTTCAAATAAGTACTCGAACAAAGGAATCATCGGTGACTAACACTTCCGAGACCGCGGTCGCTCCGCGCGTTAGCGCCGGCGCGCTACGAGGCCAGCTCAAGCGGCTTCGCCAGGGCGACAAGGGGCTGCTGCCTATCCTGCTCGGACTCATCGTCTTGGTTATCTACTTCGAGATTCGCAACAGCGTCTTCCTGTCGTCGGGCAATCTCACCAATCTTTTCGTCCAGGCGACGATCTTCATCCTGCTCGCCATGGCCGAGATCTGGCTGCTCCTGCTCGGCGAGATCGACCTCTCCGTTGGCTTCGTGAGCGCCCTCGGCGCCACGACGGCGGTCATCTTGCTCGACAACCAGTTCCACTGGCCGTGGTTCGCGGCGCTCCCGCTCGCCATCCTGGTTACCACCGTCATTGGCACCATGCAGGGATTCATCATCATTCGATTGCGCTTGCCGTCGTTCATCGTGACCCTCGCCGGACTGCTCGGGTGGGAGGGTGTGCTCATCTTCTTCGTCGACCGCCAGGGAACCGGTGGCACCATCCCGGTCCAGGAAAAGGTCCTCTATGGCCTGGTGAACTCCAATCTCTCGCCGATGTGGACGTGGATCTTCGTTCTAGCCTGCCTCGCGGTGCTGATCTACCTGATCGTTCGTCGCGACCAGTCGCGCCGCGCGAGTGGGCTCGACGCGGTGCCGCAATTCGTCACCATCGCCAAGGCGGTGGCACTCCTCGTGGCCGGCATCGTGCTCGTGATGATCTTCAACAAGAACCGTGGCACGTTCACGGTTCTCGAGGGCATGCCCTACGCCATCCCCGTCGACATCGCGATGCTGGCCGCCGGCAGCTTCATTCTCACGCGCACCCGCGCTGGCCGTTACATCTACGCAATCGGCGGCAACGCCGAAGCAGCTCGTCGCGCTGGCGTCAACGTGAATCGATACCGACTCCTGGCCTTCGTCTTCACGGGTTTCACGGCTGGCGTGGCCGGACTCATCTACGCCTCGCGGCTCGGCGGCATCTCGGATAACGTCGATAGCAACCTCGTGCTGCTCGCCGTGGCGTCGGCGGTCATCGGAGGGACCAGTCTGTTTGGTGGTCGAGGCAAGATGATCCATGCGGTCATCGGCGGCTTGGTGATCGCGACCATCTACAACGGCATGGCGCTGATCAACATGAGCGCGGCAACCCAGTACATCGCGACGGCGCTCGTGCTGCTGGTCGCGGTCGCAATGGACGCCGTCGCCCGGCGCGGCTCGACGCCTTCGCGCTAGAGCCGTGTCACGCGAGGCCGGTCGGTTACAGGACCGCGTCGTCCTCGTCACGGGAGCCAGTCGAGGCATCGGACTCGCGATCGCACGGTCGTGTGCGGACGAGGGCGCCCGCGTGGTCTTGACGGCGAGGCACTTCGAGGAGCTCGAGGCCGCGGCGTCGACGTTCCCCGACCCGTCGCGCGTCGCGATCCGTTCGTCACACGCGGGGTCGCGTGAATCGGCGAAGGATCTCGCTTCGTGGGTGGTGACAACGTGCGGGTCCCTCGACGTGCTCGTGAACAACGCGGCGACGAACCCCTATTTCGGACCGCTCGTGGACATCGACGACGTTCGAATGACCAAGACCTTCGAGGTCAACCAAGCCGCGATCGTCACGCACGTGTCCGCCGCCTGGTACGCGTGGATGCGTGACCACGGTGGCGCCGTGCTCAACATCGCCTCCATCGGTGGACTGTCAGTCGAGCCGGGAATCGGCTGGTACAACGTGACCAAGGCCGCCGTCATCCATCTCACCAAGCAGTTCGCCTTCGAACTCGCTCCGCGGGTCCGCGTGAACGCGATCGCGCCGGGCCTGGTTCGAACGGCATTCGCGCGCGGCCTCTGGGAGGAGCGCGAGCATGCCGTCTCGAGCCAAATCCCCCTCGGGCGCATCGGCGAGCCCGAGGACGTGGCGTCCCTCGCGGTGAGCCTGGTCAGCGACGATTCGTCGTGGGTGACCGGTCAGACGTTCGTCGTGGACGGTGGCACGACGGTCTCGCCGTCGGGCGGTGTCAGCTGAGTCACTGCAGGTAGGGCAGGTCGCTTCGGCGGATCTTGCCGTTGCCGGTGCGTGGGATGGCGGCGACGTAGCGTATCTCCTTGGGCTTGGCCCATGGCCCGAACTGCTCGGCCGTCGAGTCGCGAATCTCGTCGTCGAGCCGCTCGCCGTCACTCACCACTAGGGCTACGACGCGTTGACCCCACTGGGGATCGTCGACACCGGTGACCGCGACGTCACGCACGTGATCGAGACGCGCGATGACGCCTTCGAGGTCCTCGGGCCAGACCTTCTCGCCGCCGGTGTTGATGACGTAATCGAGACGCCCGTGCACGGCGAGACGACCGTTGTCGAAGGTGCCGCCGTCGCCGGTCGGGAACCAGTCGTCGGCACCGTCGGGTCCGACGATCCTCGGGCGGTCCATCGTCCGATAGGAGCGAAAGAGGGTGGGCGAGCGCACGATGATCTCCTCACCGACCGTCGCCAGCTCCACGCCCGCCAGGGGCTGGGCGTCGTAGACGACGCCCGAGCCGGTTTCGGTCATACCCCACGTGGCGATGACGTTGGTCTGGGTGAGCGAGGGTTGACGGGCACCGCCCACCAGGACCACGTCGAACCGGCTGAGGTCGTATCGCGCCAGGTGTGCCCGAACCACCGAGACGTGCGTGGCGCCGCGTGCGACGGCCCCATCGAAGTCTGTCGGGTCGCCCCAGCTCAGTGAGGCCTCGTCGAGGATGGCTCGCAGGATGACCGCGAGGCCTCCGATGTGATTGGCGGGCAAGACGGGGAACCACACGGGGTCCGACCCGCGACGCAGCGTCGCCTGGGTCATGCGGGCGCTCGCTCGAAGCGCGGTCCACGTGATCTCGGCGGCCTTGGGCGTCCCGCTCGACCCCGACGTGAGCATGACGAGTCCGACCTCGTCGTCGACCGCGCGACCGTTAGCGAGTGACGTTCGCCCGTCGGGGCCCCACCGAACGGTCGCGCCAAGGGCCGCCAACTGTTCTCGGGCCTGTCGCTCACTCAGCCGCTGGTCGAGGACGCAGAACGCCCACCCCCTATCGACGCAGTCGCGCAGGGCGCGCTCAAGGTCCGGGCCGAGTTCGAAGTCCAACGCGATGAGATCGGCCACGTGATGATGTTAGGGGTGCCCGGGCGCGCTCGATGGTGGCGATCCGCGCCAGGGCTCGAACGGTAGTCTTCACGATCAGGGGTGAGTATGGCGTCACTGCGGTACGAAGCGCGCATCGCCGCGTCGGCTGACCGGGTCTGGCAGATCATCGAAGATCCCGCGTCGATACCGAACTGGTTCCCGGGCATCGTCAGCGCCAGCGTCGACGGCTCGACGCGGACAATCGAATTGAAAAGTGGCATTGTTATGCCCGAAGAGATCCTCGAAGTCGATGCCTTGCAACGTCGATTCGCCTATCGGATCGTGGCGCCCCAGTACCGGTGGCACCTGGGCACGATCGACGTCATCGAACTCGCCGAGCTCGACACGCTCTGCGTCTATTCGACCAGCGCCGAGCCCTCGACGCTGGCCCTCTTGATTGGGGGCGCCACCGCCGAGGCGCTCGAGTCGATCAAGCGGATCGCCGAAGGCACGTGATGCCGAGGCGGATCCTCTTCATCACGACCGACCAGCAGCGCTACGACACGGTCGGTGCCAACGGAGGGCAGGTCGCGCGCACGCCGACCCTGGACCGTTTGGCTGCCGAGGGCATCCGCTACGAGCGGTGCCAGCCGACCTCGGTCGTGTGCATGCCGTCGCGCGCGTCGATGCTGACGGGCCAGTATCCGAGCACCCACGGGACGTGGATGAATGGAGTGCCGCTGGCCGTAGACGCGCCATCCATCGCCGAACACCTCCACGACGCTGGCTACGCGACGGCGTTGATCGGCAAGGCGCACTTCGAGCCTTTCTTGGATCCCTTCGGTCGCTTCGTCGAGAACGCGCTCGCGCACCTCGGGATCCCGACCGCCGACTCACCGTGGTTCGGTGGTCGACGCGGGGTCCACCGGGGATTCGACCACCTCGAGCTCGCGACCCACGGCGTGCTCGGTCCGCTGCACTACGCGACGTGGCTACGACAGAACCATCCCGAGGCGGTTGCCGGCTTCTACGCCGTGGTCGACCAAGACCTGAACGTGAACGCCGCCGGAGGCGGCGACACCGACGCGCCCCAGGTGGGCGTGAATCCGGTGGCGCGCGAGTGGTACCACACCGACTGGGTGGCCGATCGGACCATCGCGTGGCTCACAGCCCAGCCCGTGGATCAGGACTGGTTCTGCTGGATGAGTTTTCCCGATCCCCACCACCCCTGGGACCCACCGGCCTCGCAGCGAGCCCGAGTCAACTGGCGCGACGTGCCGTTGCCCGCGAACTACCCCGAACGAGCCGAGGAACGCGAAGCGCTGCTCGACGCCAAGCCGCGACACTGGCGAGCGTGGTACGACGGTCGCCTCGTGAGCAACTACGAGGCTCCTCCCGCGTGGGTGCCCGCAACGATGACGGCCGACCAGGTTCGCGAGGTGAACGCACTCAACGCCGTCGAGGTCGAACTGATAGACGAGGCGATCGGGCGGGTGCTCGGGGCTCTGCTCGCGCGCGGGTGGGATGACGAGCTCGACGTCATCTTCACGACGGATCACGGCGAGTTCCAGGGCGACTTCGGCCTGCTCTTCAAGGGTCCCTACCACGTCGACGCACTGATGCGGCTGCCCCTGATCTGGCGCCCGGCACCGGTGCGCGAGCCGACGCCGGCGGTCGTGAGCGAACCAGTGAGTCTGGTCTCGCTCGCGGCCACCTTCGCCCAGATCGCCGGAACGGCGCCGCCGCCGTGGTGCGAGGGCGCACCGCTGCCCCTCAGCAACGCCGACGCGGCGAAGCGGGGCTTCACCGACACGATCACCGAGTGGGACTCGGCGCTCTTCGGCGTCGACGTGCACCTGCGGACGGTTCTGACGGGTCGCTACCTCTACACGGAGTATCGGCCCGGGACGGTGCACGACGGCAGCGAGGGCGAGCTGTACGACCTGGCCGAGGACTCGCGACAGCGGGTGAACCGCTTCGAGGACCCATCGCTCGGAGCGATTCGCGACGAACTCCACCAGCGGTTGGTGTCGCACCACGAACGCGAGATTGAACGGGCCAAACCCGGAAGACTGGTCGCACCGGTCTAGGGCAGCGATAGCGTGGTCGCCATGACCGAGACCGTTATCCAAGGACCGCCCGTCGACCCCGTGGACCAGTTCCGCACGATGCCGCTGCCGACGTGGCAGACCGAGGGAGAGTACGGCGACATCATCTACGAGGTCGGCGAGGGCATCGCTCGGATCACGATCAATCGGCCCGAACGACGCAACGCCTTTCGGCCCCAGACGCTCTTCGAGCTCGCTGACGCCTTCGAGCGCGCCCGTGACAACACCGCCGTCGGGGTGATCGTGTTGACCGGCGCGGGCCCCGACGCGTTCTGCTCCGGCGGCGACCAGAAGATCCGTGGCGAGGACGGCTACATCGGCGACGACGACGTCGCGCGACAGGGGATCGGGCGCCTGAACGTGCTGGACCTGCAGGTCCAGATCCGGCGTCTGCCCAAGCCAGTCATCGCGTCCATTGCCGGGTACGCCATCGGCGGCGGTCACATCTTGCACCTGGTGTGCGACCTGTCCATCGCCGCCGACAACGCTCGATTTGGCCAGACCGGTCCCAAGGTGGGCTCCTTTGACGGCGGCTACGGCTCGTCGCTGCTCGCGCGCTCCATCGGCCTCAAGCGCGCCAAGGAGGTGTGGTTCCTCTGCCGCCAGTACGACGCCGCGACGGCCCTCGACTGGGGCCTGGTCAACACCGTGGTGCCGCTGGCGGACCTCGAGGCAGAGACCGTGGCGTGGTGCCGGCAGATCCTGACCCTGTCGCCCATCGCGTTGCGGATGCTCAAGGCGGGCTTCAACGCTGCCGACGACGGCCTCGCCGGCGTGCAACAGCTCGCCGGCGACGCGACGATGCTCTTCTACATGTCCGAAGAGGGCCAGGAGGGGCGCAACGCCTTCGTCGAACATCGCGCGCCGGACTTCTCGAAGTTCCCCAAGCGTCCATGACGACAGCCCCCGGGGCCGTCAACCGGTGGGTGCTCGCGGCACGGCCGCGGACGCTGCCCGCGGCGATCGTTCCCGTTGGGGTGGGCGCGGCCCTCGTGCGACCCGAGACGATCAACTGGGTGAACACGGCGCTCGCCGCCGCGGTGGCGCTGCTGTTGCAGATTGGCACGAACTACGCGAACGACTACTCCGACGGCGTGCGCGGCACCGACGAGCAGCGCGTGGGGCCATTCCGGCTGACGGCGTCCAAGCTGGTGCCGGCCCGATGGGTCAAGTTCGCGGCCTTCGCGTGCTTCGGCCTGGCGGCGGCGGCGGGCCTGGGTCTCGCCGCGCGAACGTCGTGGTGGCTGATCGCCCTCGGCGCGAGTGCGATCCTCGCTGGGTATCTCTACACCGGCGGGCCCAAGCCCTACGGCTACCTCGGGCTGGGCGAGTTCTTCGTGCTGCTCTACTTCGGCCTGCTCGCCACGGTCGGCACGGCCTACGTTCAGCACGGTCGGGTCGTGGGTGCGGCGTGGTGGATCGGCCTCGCCACGGGTTCGATGGCCTGTGCCCTGCTCGAGGCCAACAACTTGCGCGACGTCCTCGGTGACATCGCGGCTGGCAAGCGGACGCTCGCCGCGCGCGTGGGCCGCGAACGTGGCGCTTGGCTCTTCGTGGCGTGTGTGGCGGGCGTCGCGATCGGCCTGGCCCTCGGCGGCGAACCGCTCGTCGCGCTCGTCGCGCTCGTCGCATACGTTCCGGGTGTTCGCATGGCGTTCTCGCCGCGCCGGGGACGCGAGCTGCTCGCGTTGCTCCAGTCCTCCTCGCGCGTCCAATTGGCCCTCGGGGCGCTGCTCATCGTCGTCTACGCGGTGACTCGCTAGACGAGGAACGCGTCGACGTGCTGCGCTGTCGCCTCGGGCTCGACGAGGTGGGCGGCGTGGCCGGCCCGTTCAACGACGCCCATTGAACCTTGTTGGACGCCTGCGGCGATGGCGAGGGCCTCGGCACGGAACTTGTCGTCGCGCTCGCCACTCAGGGCGAGAACCGGCGCGTTGATCGAGCCCAGGCGGTCGCCCAGCCACTCCTGGGTCCCGGTTCCGCAGCGGCGGAGCGACTCGGCGAGGCCGCGAGGATCGCGGCTGCGCGCAGCCAATTCCACGGGATCGGGGGCCACGTCGGCAAACAGCGGCTGAGCGAGCCACTCCTGGAGGAATTGATCGGTGCCGACCGCTTCGATGTGCTCGGCTAGGTCGTCGTCGCGACGACGGCGCTCCGCTCGCTGGGACGGGTCCTCAATGCCGCGCGACGCGCCGAGCAGCACGAGTCGTCCGATCACCTCGGGACGGCGAAGGGCCACGTGCAGGGCTACCCGCCCGCCGAAGGAGTAGCCCCCGAGATCACAGGGGGTGTCGATGAGATCGGCCACGAGGTCGGCGCACTCCTCGAGCGAGGCCCCGATGGCCGCGGCGTCGCCGTGACCCGGCAGGTCGAGTGTCCAAAGTTCGTGACTCTCTGCCAGAATGGAGCGGAACCGGGCCGCGGAACGACTGGTTTGGGTGAAGCCGTGGAGCCAGACGAGCACGGGCCCAACGCCTTCGCGCCGGACCTTGAGGAGTGACATTGCAATCGAGCGTACCGAACCCGAGCGTCGTGCAGGCCACCTTCGCCGCGACCCTCTTTGACGAGTGGCACCGCCACGGCCTGCGCGACGTCGTCGTCTGTCCCGGTTCGCGCTCGACGCCGCTCGCCATCGCCGCGGCGGGCCACGAGGGACTGCGCGTGCACGTGCGCGTGGACGAGCGCAGCGCCGGTTTCTTCGCCCTTGGTCGGGCGCTCGCCTCGGCGATGCCGGTGGCGATCGTCGTGACGAGTGGCACCGCGGCGGCCGAGCTGCACGCGGCGGTAGCCGAGGCGGATCTGGCCGGCGTCGCGTTGCTCGTCGTGACGGCCGACCGTCCATCCGAGTTGCACGGCGTGGGGGCCCCCCAGACAATCGAACAACGCGATCTCTACCAGTCGGCGGTTCGTCGGTTCGAGGAGCCCGGCGTGGCACGGCTCGAGGCCTCGGCGAGCTGGCGGCCGCTGGCCAGCCGATGCTGGGCGGCGGCGGTCGGATCCGACGGCACCGGTGGCCCCGTGCACCTCAACCTCGCCTTCGTCGAGCCGCTCGTCGCCGATCCCCTGCAGTTGCCCGCCGGACGTGGCGGTACCGCGCGGTGGCGACACGACGAGCCGGATCGGGCCCTGAGCGGTGACCTCGACGTTCGGGGCGAGCGAGTCCTCGCCGTCGTCGGTCGCGGCGTTCGTCACGAGACCGTGCTGTCGATGCTCGAAAGCGGCTGGGCCGTCATCGGTGACGCGACGGTGGCGTCGACCATCGCGCACGCCGACGCGCTGTTGCGTGACCTGGCGTTCGCTGACGCCGTACGGCCCGACGTGGTCGTTCGGCTGGGCGGTCTGCCGGCTTCCAAGGCCCTCAGCGAACAGCTGCGTCGGTGGGGGATTGCCGCCGTGGCCTGGCGCGGGGCCGGGCCGCTCAGTGACCCCGACGGAGTGATCAGCGTCTCGTACCCGGGCCTGCCCAACTTCGCCGACGACCGGCTGCGGGCGGACGATTCGTACCGCGAGCGTTGGAGCTCGGCGGCGGCCGCGGTCGAACGATGGCTGGTGGAACGCGAGTCCGAGGACGGACTGCTCTGTGAGCCCGACGTCGCTCGGGCCGTGGTGACGGCGAGCACCGAGAACGATGTGGCGCTCGTGGTCGGCTCGTCGATGCCGGTGCGTGATGTCGAGTGGTGGGCCAGTCCACGGACTGCTCCCACGTTCGCCAATCGGGGCGCCAACGGGATCGACGGCGTCGTCTCCACCGTGATGGGCGTGGGCACCGGCGGAGCGGTGATCGGACTCGTGGGTGACGTCACCTTCCTGCACGACGTCTCAGGACTCGTCGACGGTCTCGGCCCCCTGGGCGGGCGATGCGTGCTCGTCGTCGTCGACAACGGCGGTGGGGGGATCTTCTCCTTCTTGTCCCAGGCGACCGCCCTGACCCCGGAGGTCTTCGAGTCGCTCTTTGGCACGCCGCGCAACCACGACATCGCCGCGATCGCGCGCGCCTTCGGACACCGTGCGGTCGCCGTGGAGACCCGGGCGGACCTGCGCGAGCAGATCGATGCCGGGCTGGCGCAGGACGGGGTCACCGTCGTGGTAGCGCGCGTGCCAGAGCGCACCGCGAACGTGACCATTCACGACGAGTTCGTAGCCGCGGCGGCGGGCCTGTGGCGGTCGTCGGCCTCGTGATCGCGACGTTACCCAGTTCGCTCGTCGCCGCGTTCCCGCTGGCCTTCGCGGCGGGACTGGTGTCGTTCATCTCGCCCTGCGTCCTGCCGCTGTTGCCGGGCTATCTCGCGTTTCTCAGTGGCGCCACCGGCAGTATCGAGGGACGAAGCGGTCGGGGGCGCGCGGTCGCTGGCTCGCTCGCCTTTGTCGTGGGCTTCGCGCTCGTCTTCGTCAGCTTCGGTGCGGCTTTCGGCGGGCTCGGCGGCTCGCTGCGGACCCACCAGCGCGGCCTGGAGATCGCCTTCGGCGTGATCACCATCGTCCTCGGCTTCTTCTTCGCGGGGTGGTGGCCATCGTCCTGGCTGCAACGCGAACGGCGGGTCCATCACCTGCCGCGGGCGTCGGTCCTGGGCGCGGCACTCCTAGGCGTGCTCTTCGCGCTCGGCTGGACGCCGTGCATCGGCCCAACGCTCGCGGCGATCCTGGGGCTCGCGGCGTCGTCGTCGGGTGCCACGGCCTGGCGTGGGTCGATTCTCGCCTTCGTGTACTGCCTCGGACTCGGCCTGCCCTTCGTCGTGGCCGCGATGGCGACCGAGTGGATGGCGACGGCCTCGACGTGGCTGCGTCGGCACCACCTGCTGATCGGTCGCATCGGGGGGATCATGCTGATCCTCATCGGCGTGGCCGAGATCAGTGGCGCGTGGCACGCCTTCGTGCTCTGGCTGCAGATCCACTTCCCCGCGACGAACGCCATCCTCTAGCCAAGCGCCGGGGACGCTCTCGTAGACTTCGACCATGAACGTGCGTGACGACTGGCAGTTCCGAGGACTCGTCCACCAGGTGACCGACGACGGCGTCCTCGAGCGGCTCAGCGCCGGCGGGGTCACCGCCTACATCGGCTTTGACCCCACTGCCTCGTCGCTGCACCTCGGCGGGCTGCTGCAGATCTGCAATCTCCGGCGACTCCAGCTCGCCGGGAACCGGCCGATCGCCCTGGCCGGGGGTGGAACCGGGCTGATCGGCGACCCGAGCTTCAAGGACGTCGAGCGCCCGCTGCTGACCCGCGACCAGCTCGACGCCAACCTCGACGGGATCCGGTCGCAACTGGAACGACTCCTCGACTTCTCGGACTCGGCCGGAACGTCGCGGGCGATGGTCCTGAACAACGCTGACTGGCTGACGACGATCTCTCTGACCGACTTCCTGCGCGACGTGGGCAAGCACTTCACCGTCAACCAGATGGTGGCCAAGGAGTCGGTGCGCAGTCGGCTCGAGCGCGAGGACGTCGGCCTCTCATTCACGGAGTTCTCGTACATGCTTTTGCAGGCCTACGACTTCTTGCGCCTGAACGTCGACCACGGCTGCACCCTGCAGCTCGGCGGCTCAGACCAGTGGGGCAACATCACGATGGGTACCGAACTGGTGCGCAAGGTGACTGGCCAGTCTGCCGCCGGCCTGACGTCACCGCTCCTGCTGCGCCCCGACGGGCGAAAGTACGGCAAGTCCGAGGGCGGGAACGATCGGGTCTGGCTGGATCCCACCATGACGTCGCCGTTCGCCCTGCACCAGTTCCTCTTGAACAGCGAGGACGAGATGACGCCGACGCTGCTTCGCTTCTTCACGTTCCTCGATCACGACACGATCAGCGATCTCGATGAGTCGCTGCGGCGCGACCCCCAGGCCCGACGCGCCCAACGGGCGCTCGCCAACGCAGTAGTGGCGATGGTCCACGGCGACGACGCCGCCTTGCGGGCCGAACGCGCGGGCGAGGCACTGTTCAACGAGTCGATCGCCGAACTGGACGAGGCGACGCTGCTCGAGGTGGTGGCCGACGCGCCGTCGTCGATCCTAGATCGCGAGGCGGTGCGCGAGGGTCTTGATCCGGTCGATGTCCTGGTGCGGACCGGACTCGCGTCCTCCAAGGCCGAGGCGCGTCGCTTCCTCAGTCAGGGTGGCGTCTACGTCAACAACCGACGACTCGGGGCCGATAGCCGCATCGACCTCTCGATGGCGCTGTACGACCGCTACCTGGTGCTGCGACGGGGTCGGCGCCAACTGCACCTCGTGGTCGTGGCGTGATCCGTCGACTGCTCGTGCTCGCCGCCGCGGGTCTCTCGCTCGCGGCGTGCGGGGCGAAGGTGAGCAGTGCGACAGCCCTGCACAACTGGGTCACCCAGAGCGGCTTTCACGACACCTCGCTGGCGCTCGCGAGCGACGCCCGCCACGCCGTGCGCGCGCTCGAAGACGCGTCCACGGACCCCAAGGAACTGCACCTGGTGTGCGGGGTGTTGCTCTATGACACCGAGTCGGCCAACGCCTCGCTGCCCACTCCGGATCAGCAGTCGACGTCCCTGCTCTCGCGCGCCTACACCGACCTCGGCGCGGGGGCGCACCAGTGCTACAACGCCGGCACCAGTCACGCGCGCCGCCGCGCGGCGATCGAGTCCTTGCGCGGCGGGGGAGCGGCGCTCGCCGAGGCGACCGCTCGGATCGCCGTCGCGTCTTAGGCGCTCGGTTGGGGCCGCAGGTCGATCTCCAGTCGCAAGATCCCGTTCTCGAGGGTCGCCGTCGCGTCACCGAGCATGGCGAAGTCCTGGAAGTCCAGACGGGCCGCCTCCATGAATCGCTGGCGCTCGGGACCCTCGACGGGTGGGAGGCCGCGTCGTTTCACGGCCTCGGCTCGCTCCCGGAATCGCAGGACCATGTCGTTGGGGTCAAAGGCAGGCACGAGTCGATGTTAGGGGTTCTGAGCGGCACGTGAGTTGGTAACATGGGGGTTCGGCGTGCGGGAGCGACGCTGCGGTTGCCGCCAGTTATGGACCGCGACCAGTGAGGAGTTGACGTGAAAAAAGGCCGCCACCGTCGGTTTGTTGAAGCTCGCGAACTCAAGCGGTCCACCGGTCCACGGGCGACCACCTGCGTCGAGTGCGGTGCGGCACCCGAGGACGTGCACGCGGAGTGGTGCCTCGCCGAAGAAGACCGCTACGACGAAATCCTGGGCAAGTTACCGCGCACGGCCTTCGCGGAGGACGACCCCCTGGCAGCTGAGGGCTAGCGCCGTCGGCGAAGCACCGGATGGGCGAGCCTCGTCCGGGTTGGCAGTTCGGCGCGGTGCGAGACGTAGGCGAGCAAACGCTCATAGACGTCCTCGCCGGCCATGGCGATCAGTTCGTTGCGCATCGAGTCGATGACCCTGGTGGCGCCGACGAAGGCGTCGGGAGACTCGGTGCACCACCAGTGGAAGTCGAAGCCGCCGTCACCCCAGTCGCGCCGATCCCACTGCCCGATTCGCGTCACGACGTGACCGCTCTCGGCGACCTCGTCGTCGCGGTGCAGCGGCAGCTGCCAGCAGACGTCGGGCTTGAGCGGGATGTAGCTCTCGCCGCTGTCCATGGCCAGCACGTGCAGGGCGCAACCCGGGCCGCGGTGAAAGTCGGGTCGATTGAGGAAGATGCAGGCGTCCTTCACCAAGCGGGTGACGATTTCACCGCTGCGCTTGACCCGCGTGGTCCCTCGGGACGCCTGTTTCTTGAACTGCCACTGGTCATCGGTAAGCCGGGTGGCGGCGAGCTCGACGCGCTCGCGGTCCGCGTCGTCGGTGAAGTGCGCCCCGTAGCTGCAGCACCCTTGCACGAGCTCGGGGGTCGGCCCGGTCAGCACACCCTGGCAGCCGTGTCCGAAGATGCAGGTCCAATTACTTTCGAGGAACGTGACGTCGAACATCCAGGTGCGCTGGACGTTCTCGTCATCGAAGCTCACCCATTCGTGGGCGTCGGGAGGTATCGAAGTCACTGCTCGAAACTACTCCGAGGTCAGCCCGGCGACGACACCCCTAGACTTTGCGTATGACTACCGTCGAGACGTTTGACATCCTCACCCTCACCGACGAAGCCCGCAACGTGGTGATCGACGCGTTGGCCAACGAGGAGCGTTCCGAGGAACTCGCCTTGTTCATCGAGGTCACGGGAACCCGCTCGGGTGGCTACGTCTACGACCTCTACTTCTCGGATCGAGTGGACGCCCCGTCTGATGCCGCGATCGGCCGTGACGGCGACGTGACCATCGTGGTGCCCGCTCGGAGCGTCGCCCGACTCCGGGGGAGTCGACTGGAGTTCGCGCCCGACGGCGGCGGTGGCCTGGTACTCGTCAATCCCAACGTGCCCACGGCTGAGGAGTTGCACCCCGGCGTGCCGGCTGACATCGTTGCCTTCGGCGTGGACGGGCCGCTCGCCAAGCGAGCCATCGCGGTGCTCGAGTCCGAGATCAATCCCTCGATTGCGGCGCACGGTGGCAACGCCGACCTCGTCTCGCTGGACGAGGACAAGCGCGTCGCGTACATCATGATGGGCGGCGGGTGCCAGGGTTGCTCGTTGAGTCGCATGACGCTGTCACAGGGGATCGAAACCAAGCTCGTCGAGGCCATCCCCGAACTGACGGGCGTCGTGGACGTCACGGACCACGCCTCGGGTGTCAACCCCTTCTACTCTGACGACCACTAAAGGTTCCCGCTCGGCTGTCCTAGAATCGGGCGATGTTACGATTCCTGACCGCGGGTGAGAGTCACGGCCCGTCCCTGAGCGTCATCGTCGAGGGACTGCCCTCGGGCCTTGAGGTCCGCGAGGAGGAGATCGCCGACGAACTGGCGCGGCGTCGTCTCGGGTTCGGCCGCGGTCCGCGGATGCGCTTCGAGCGCGACGTGCTGCGTCTGACCGGTGGGATCCGCCACGGGCGCACTCTGGGATCGCCGGTCGCCATCGAGATCCTCAACTCCGAATGGCCCAAGTGGGAAGCGGAGATGTCCGCTGCGCCCGGTGCACCGAGCAAGAAGCTCACGGCACCCCGGCCGGGTCACGCCGACCTGGCGGGCATGCAGAAGTACGGCTTCGACGACGCACGCGACGTGCTCGAACGCGCGAGCGCGCGCGAGACCGCCGCGCGCGTGGTGGCCGGATCGCTCGCCAAGTCGCTGCTGGGCACCATCGGCGTCTCGGTGATCAGCCACGTCGTGCGCATCGGCTCGGTCACGAGTCCGCTCGATCGGCGGCCCATGGCGGCGGACCTCTCGCTGGTGGACCAGAGCGAGGTGCGGTGCTTCGACGAGGGTGCCGCGGCGTTGATGATCGCCGAGATCAAGGCAGCCGCCAAAGAGGGAGACTCCCTCGGCGGCGTCGCCGAGGTGATCGCCTATGGCGTGCCCGTCGGCATCGGGAGCCACGTGCACTGGGACCGCAAGCTCGACGGACTGCTCGCGGGGGCCCTCATGAGCATTCAGGCGGTGAAGGCGGTCGAGATCGGCGACGGGATGGCCCAGGCCGAACAGCGCGGCAGCGTGGCTCACGACGCGATCGTGCGTGACGACAAAGCCACCGAGAGCGGTGGCTTCGCCCGACGCTCGGACCACGCCGGTGGATTGGAAGGCGGCATGTCATCGGGAGCCCCGATCATCGCCAAGGTAGCGATGAAGCCCCTGGCGACGCTCAACCGGCCCGTGCTCGAGACGGTCGACCTGTCGACGGGCGAGTCGACAGTCTCGTTCAAGGAGCGCACCGACGTCACTGCGGTGCCGGCCCTGGGCGTGGTCGCCGAGGCCATGACCGCACTGGTGCTCGCCGCCGAGTCGCAGCGCAAGTTCGGTGGTGACTCGGTGGCCGAGTTCACGCGCAACTACCGCGCCTACGTCGAACAGCTCGGTGACGCGTCCTCGGCACGCGCCTAGCGGTGGCGCGTCTGGTCCTGGTCGGGTTGCCCGGCGCGGGCAAGACGACCGTGGCGCGGGCGGTTGGCGAGCGACTGGGCTGTGACGTCGTCGACACCGACGACGTGCTGGCGTCGATGGTCGGCGCCTCAACGCCGGACCACCTGCGCGCCGTCGGCGAAGAGGCGTTTCGAGACGACGAGGTGGCCGCGCTGCGCGCGAGTGTCGCGCGCGACGTCGTCGTGTCCACCGGGGGCGGCGTGGTAACGACCGAAGCCGCGCGGGCGATCCTCGCCGAGCAGGTGACGCTGTGGCTCGACGCCCCCGACGAGGTCCTGGTAACGCGGGTGGGCGAGGGTGATCGTCCGCTGCTCGCGGGCAACGCACGCGCCGCCGTCGCGGCGCTGCGCGCGCGCCGCGCGTCGTGGTATCGCGAGGTGTCCCGGTCCTCGGTCGACACCGCCCGTCCGCTCGAGGAGGTCGTCGAGGACGTGCTGCGTGCGATGATGGCCACATGAAGATTGACGTCGACCTCGGCGAGCGCGCCTACGAGGTGATCACCGGGCTCGGTGCGCGACGACACCTCGCCGAGGTGATCGCGCGCCGAGCACCCCGGGCCCGAACCGCGGCGATCGTCACGTCCGAGGGGCTCGTCGGCCGGCAGTGGTTCGACGTGGAGACCGGTCTCGATCAGCACGTGATCGTGGTTCCCGACGGCGAGACGGCGAAGTCGATGGCGGCCGTGGAGTACCTCTGCGAGCGCTTCGTGGCGCTCGGACTCTCACGTGACGACGTGGTCGTGGGCGTGGGTGGCGGTGCGGTGACCGACCTCGCGGGCTTCGCGGCGGCGGTCTACCTGCGAGGCGTCGGCGTGGTGCAGGTGCCCACGACGCTGGTCGGCCAGGTGGACGCCGCGATCGGGGGCAAGACCGGCGTAAACCTGACCGTGGGTAAGAATCTCGTCGGCGCCTTCCACCAACCCCTCGGCGTGCTCTGCGACACCGCAGCCCTCGAGACCCTGCCCGACCGCGAGCTGCGCAGCGGCTACGGCGAAGTGGCGAAGTGCTGGCTCCTGGAGCGGCGAGACCCGTCCGGGGTGACCGTGGCGACGCGCGAAGACCTGGTAGCACTGTCGGTCGGCTTGAAGGCCGGCATCGTCTCGCAGGACGAGCGCGAGAGCGGACGACGCGCCCTGCTCAACTATGGGCACACCCTCGGCCACGCCGTCGAGCTAGTCGCGCTCGAGCGCGATCCCGACGAACTGCGCCACGGCGAAGCCGTGGCGATCGGTCTCGGCTTCGCCGCGCGGCTGGCTCACGCGCTCGGGCGCGTCGACGAGGGGTCCGTGGAAGCACACGACGCCGTCTTGGACGCCTTCGGACTCGCTCGACGTCTGCCCGCGGCCATGTCGAGCGAGCAGTTGATCGCGATCATGCAGCGCGACAAGAAGGCGCACCACGACCTGACCTTCGTGCTCGACGGACCGGCTGGCTTCGAGGTGGTGTCAGGCGTCGCGCCCGACGTCGTGTCACGGGTCATCGACCAGTTTCGGAGCGAATCTTGATGTCGGCAGAGCTCAACGGTAGTGTGACGCCGGTGACCACCTCAACTGAGCCCGACCGTGGCGCGTGGGGATCCGATTCGGGCCAAGTCGGGCGGTGCGCGTGGTAGCGCGACGGGTTGCCGAAGAGGTATTTGCGCCCATCGAGTTGCTCATGCTCTCGGGCCCGAACCTGGACCAGCTCGGAGTACGCGACCCGTCTGTCTACGGGCTGACGACCCTCGACGAGCACGTCGAACGAGTGCGCGCGGCGGCCGCGCCGCTCGGACTGAGCGTGCGCCACATCCAGTCGAACTTCGAGGGCGATCTCATCGAGGCCATCCACGACGCGCGCGGTCGTTCAGCCGCGATCGTGATCAACGCCGGCGCGCTCACGCACACGTCGTGGGCCCTCACCGACGCCCTGGCCATCTTCCCGGGGGTGAAGGTCGAGGTTCACCTGTCGAATCCCGCCGCGCGTGAGCCGTTTCGCCACGTCAGCACCTTGGCGGGCGTCGTGCACGGCACGATCGCCGGCTTTGGCGGGCTCAGTTACGACCTGGCACTGGCCGCGGTGGTGGAACTGCTCGCGGACTGACGCGCCCGGGGGCTCGCGGGCGTTGCCTAGACTGTGGCGCGCAACTTTCCCGAAAGGTTTAGGCTCATGGCCGCCATCTCTAGCAACGACATCAAGAACGGCATCACCCTCAAGGTCGAAGACGGCCTCTTCACCGTCGTCGAGTTCCAACACGTCAAGCCTGGCAAGGGTGGGGCCTTCGTGCGAACCAAGTTGCGCAACGCCCGTTCGGGTGCCGTGATCGAGCGCACCTACCGCGGTGACGAGCGGCTCGAGCAGGCGATCATCGACAAGCGCGACATGCAGTACCTCTACCGCGACGGGGACGACTACGTCTTCATGGACCAGTCCACTTACGACCAGGTGCCCGTTTCCTCCAAGAGTCTCGGCGACGCGGCGAACTTCCTCGTCGAGACGGGCAAGGCCATGCTGGTGCTGCACGACGACGAGATCATCGGCATCGAACTCCCGGCGTCGGTCGAGTTGACGATCACCGAGACCGAGCCGGGCATCCAGGGCGACCGCGTCTCGGGGGCTCGCAAGCCCGCGACGCTCGAGACCGGGTACGTGGTCCAGGTCCCGCTCTTCGTCGGCCCCGGTGAAGTGATCAAGGTCGATACGCGCACCGGCGACTACATCACCCGCGCCTAGTGGACGACCTAGGCGGTCAGCGTCACCGAGCACGGGAGCGAGCGCTCGAGATCCTCTACGAGGCCGCGATGAAGGGCCGATCGACTGGCGAGATCCTCCCCAAGCTGACCCTCGTGCCCGACCCCTACACGGTGCGCCTGGTGCAGTCGGCCGAGACGAACGAGGCGCGCGCGCTCGCGCTCATCAGCGCGCACCTCGTTGACTGGACCCTCGAGCGACTGGCTCTGGTCGACCGGCTGGTGATGGTCCTCGCGATCGCTGAACTCCTGCTCGACGACGCTCCTCCAACACCCGTGGTGCTCAACGAGGCCGTCGAGTTGGCCCGGACGTTCTCGACGGAGGACTCGCCGTCCTTCGTGAACGGCGTGCTCGCGGCGTGCGTCGTCGAACTCGGCTGATCGTTTGGTTCCATCGCCATGCCGGGGATGAGTCAACGATCGCTTGACCTGACGAACCCCTTCGTGGTGGCGCTGTTTCGCCACACGAGCGTGGTCACCATGCTGCCCTGGATCGGGATCGTGGCCCTGGGCGTGCTGATCGTGTCCGCCCTTTCCGGGCGGATGGGGCGTTTCCAGCAGCTCGCAGCGGGCGTGAACGAGTCGCGGGCTCGTCGCCATCTTCGCGTGGGTTTTGGGATGCTGTGGTTGCTCGACGGAGCCTTGCAGTTCCAGGTGTCGATGCCGCTCGGACTCGCCACCAACGTCGTCGCACCGATGTCGCGCGCCACGCCCTCGGCGCTGCAGTCGTTGATCGGGCACGCGGTGAATCTCTGGAACAGCCATCCGATCACGCTGGCCTCGGGCGTGGCGTGGCTCGAGATCGGGCTGGGACTGCTGCTCGTAGTCTCAAACGGCACGACTGGTCGTGTCGCAGCCGTGGTGGGCGTCGCGTGGTCGGCGGTGATCTGGCTGATCGGCGATGGGGCCGGTGGGCTCTTCGTGCACGGCGCGACGATTCTCTTTGGCTGGCCCGGTGCGGCCCTGCTCTACGCCTACGCGGGCGCGTGGATCGCGCTCGATCCCGAGCGATTCTCGCGATCGTTCGCAGCGGTGACCCGGCGCGTGCTCGCAGCGACGTTGCTCCTTGGGGCCGTCGAGCAGGCCCTGCCCGCGGCGGGGTTCTGGCGCGGCGGGCCGAGCAACGCGCTGAGCCAGATGGCGAACTACATGTCGGCGATCGCTCAGCCGGGGTGGCTCGCGTCGGCGGTGCGTGGCGCCGGCTCGCTCGCCGCAACGATGGGTGGGGGACTGAACGTGGTGATCCTGCTCTGGCTGATTGCCGCCGGGGTGGGCCTCTGGCCGTCGGGGTCCTCAACGCGCCGCTGGCCGCTCTACTTTGTCGTCACCGGCGCCGTCGTGATTTGGGTGTTCGCCCAGGACACCGGGTTGTTCGGGGGCCTGGCGACGGATGTGAATACCATGCCGGCGCTGGCGATCCTGGCCTGGAGCGCGGCGGTGCGGCCCCAGGGCGAGCCGCGCGCCTCGCTGGTGCGCGAGGTGCTCGGCACGGTCGGATCGGTGGTCGCGGCCTTTGCGATTGCGATGGTGCTCGTCGCTAGCGCCGCGATGGGCTGGGCCGTCGCGTCGGGCGCGGAGACGACGCTCTTTCTCGCTCGCAATGGCCCGGCCAAGGCCGTCAACGTGCGGGCCACGCCCTTTTCCCTGATCGATCAGTACGGACGTCCCTACCGGTTGGGCGAGCATCGCGGGCGGGTCACGTTGCTCACCTTCCTCGACCCCAACTGCACGGCTGCCTGCGCTCCCATGGCCGATCAACTCGTGGAGGCTCGACGCGAGCTCTCGGCGCGCGCGGTGCTCGACATCGTCGCGGTCGCGGTCGATCCGTACCACGACACAACTAGTGACTTGCGCCGATTCATCGCT
>JAKAFH010000128.1 GCA_021818025.1 Actinomycetes bacterium
AGGCGCTCGATGGTGTCACAGAACTGACACCAACGAACCACCTCAGCGGATTTGATAGGCCACCTTGGCCATCGCAGCACAGTAGCAGTATGAACCAATGGATATTGGGTCATCCAAGTCCTCGTCGGCTGGAGGTTCGGCAGGACTCACTACGAACAGGTGTTTGATTTCTTACGCGCCAGTCACTACGCTACGAACAGTTGTTCGTTCGTGAAAGGAGTGCCATGGCCGAGGTCCTCACCCCCATGCGCCGTCAGATCCTCGAGTTCATCGTCGCTTGCCAGCGCGAGCGGAACTTTCCCCCGACGATCCGTGAGATCGGCGATCACGTGGGATTGAAGTCACCAGCGACTGTCGCCAACCACATCACGGTGCTGCGAGACGCGGGCTACATCGCGAAGAATCCACAGCAGCCCCGCACCTTGACTGTCCGATTGGACGCCGAATCGATCGCGCCCGATTCGTCGATTCGCAATATCCCCTTCGTCGGCGACGTTGCCGCTGGAACTGGCGTCCTCGCCGACCAGGACATCCAAGAGATGATGGCCGTACCAGCGCAGTTCGCCGGGCGCGGCGACAGTTTCGTCCTTCGCGTTCGAGGCGAGTCGATGATTGAGGCGGGGATTCTGCCTGGCGACCTGCTCGTCGTCAACCGGCAGGCCAAGGCCGAGACGGGTGAGATCGTGGTGGCCGGTCTACCCGATGGCGAAGCCACCGTGAAGCGCTTCTTTGCCCAGGGCTCGCGGGTGGTCTTGAAGCCCGAGAACGCCTCGATGGAGCCCATGGAGTTCGACTCGGCTGACGTGGTCATCTTCGGGCGCGTAATCGCCGTGATGCGCGCCTACTAAATCCATCGTCTCGCGACGTCGCAGTAGTTCGCGCACCGTCGCCGGTCAGACATTGGATCGGTGCCGCGGGCATGGTCCAGCCCGCGCCTCGGCTCGCCGGAACGGGTGCAAGGTGCTACTCGATCGCTAGCCGATCCAAGCAGCGAGCACCCGCTCGAACTGCTCAAGTTCGCCTTCGGTCACTCGCTCGTCGGGGTGATGGGCGAGCAATGGGTCGCCGGCGCCGAAATTGACGGCTGGCACGTCGAATTCCTGGAAGGTTGCGACATCGGTCCACCCAACTTTGGCGCGGGCGTCGGCCCCCGAGAGGGAGGCCAGGCTTGCCAACCAGGGCGCATCGAGATCGGGTGCCGCGGCCGGTGCCCAGTCCTGGATCTCGATCGCGTCGGTCGGCTCAACGACAGGCGCCAAGAAGTCGCGCAGGGCCGCCTCGGCTTCGCTCGCCGAGCGATCGGGGGCAAAGCGATAGTTGATCACGCCTCGCGCAACGTCGGGCACCACGTTGCCCGCCACACCCCCATCGACCATCACGACCTGCATCTGCTCGGTGAACACGACGCCGCCGATCGCGACCACTCGCGGCACGTAGCTGGCAACTCGCGCGAGAACGGCACCTAGCCGATGAATTGCGTTCACGCCCATAAACGGTCGCGCGGTGTGCGCGCGGATGCCGGCCATGGTGACCGATGCGCGCATGGTGCCCTGGCAACCAACCTCGACCGCCCCGCCCGTGGGCTCGCCGAGCACGGCGACGTCGCCCTGCACGAGGTCAGGACGTAGTTCGAAGAGTTCCCGCAGTCCTGACTCCGTGCGCGCGATCTCCTCGCGGGCGTAGAACACCCAGGTCAGCTCCACCCGATGGGGTGCGTCGACGCACGCCAGATCCAACATGACCGACAGCGAGCCCTTCATGTCGCACGCGCCCAGTCCGATCAGGGCGTCGGCCTCAATGCGTGCTTGGGCTGGGTCGCCGGGAACGGTGTCGAGGTGACCGGCGACGATCAGGCGCGTCGAATGCGACCCCGTCGTGCGCGCCACCACGTTGTCGCCCACCCGCTCGACCGCCAGCCGAGGATTGCCCGACAGGCGTGCCGCCACGTAGTCGGCGAGCGCGGACTCGCCGCCGCTCACCGAATTAACTCGAACGAGTTCGAGTGCTCGGTCCAGCCGAGTCACGTCGCAACACCGTGTTCGCGCAGGACCTGATTGAGCGCAACCTTGTCGTGTCGCTCGCCCTCGCTCAGTCGGCGAATGATCAAGACACAGGGCAGGTAGAACTCCCCACCGGGGAATTCGCGGCGCCGACTCGCCGACACGGCCACGCAAAAATCGGGGACGTGGCCGCGCGAGACCTCCTCGCCGGTGGTCGCGTCAATCACGGGAATCGAGGGATTGAGAATCGTGCCGGCGCCGAGGACCGAGCCACGGCCCACTCGGGCACCCTCGACGATCATGCAGCGACTCCCGATGAAGGCGCCGTCCTCGACGACGACCGGCACGGCATTGGCTGGTTCAAGCACGCCGCCAATCCCGACGCCACCGGCCAGGTGCACATTGGCCCCGATGTGCGCGCAGCTGCCCACCGTCGCCCACGTGTCGACCATCGTGCCCGGTCCAACCCAGGCGCCGATGTTCACGTAGCTCGGCATCAAGATGACGCCGGGGCTGAGATAGCTGCCACGCCGGGCCGACGCGCCGGGCACCACCCGCACGCCGCGACGTTCGTAGTCGCGCTTCAGCTCGAGTTTGTCGAGGTATTCGAACGGCCCGACCTCGCTGCGTTCCATGCCGCGCAGCCGGAAGAGGAGCAAGATCGCTCGGCGCACCCACTCGTGGACGACGACGTCGCCACCCGGCTCGACGTCTACGACACGTATTTGACCGTCGTCGAGCATCGTTATCGCCAGTTCGACGTCCCGACGCGCCTCGACGTCGTCGGGGGTCAGCGTGGCGATCTGCTCGTACCACGCGTCGATTCGAGTCGCCAGGGTCGCCATCACTTCATCGTACCGTCGGGCTAATTCGACGTGGCGAGTCGCGCGGCGGCGAGTTCGATCCGCTCGGTGGGCTGGACCACCGCGATGCGCGTGTACGCCGCGCCCGCGTCGCCGTACAGCTCGCCGGGGCTCGACACGATGCCACTCACGCTAGCCAGTCGCTCGGCGAGCGCCCACCCGTCCAGACCCGGCTGGCGGCACCACAGGTAGAAGCCGCCCGCGGGCACGGGTGCCTGCACACCAAAGGTGCTCAGCGCCGCCGACAGCGTCGTCAGCCGCTCGAGGTAGCGGGCCCGCTGCTCGACCACGTGCGTCTCGTCGCGGTACGCAACGGCCACGGCCGCCTGGACCGGCCCGGGCACCATCAGCCCGGCGTGCTGACGCACCGAGCGCAGGTAGCCAACCACGTCGGGGTCCCCGGCGTAGAAGCCCGCTCGCAGCCCCGCCAGGTTCGAGCGCTTCGAGGCCGAATGGAGCGCGAGCACCCCCGCCACGCCCGTGCGCAGGATCGACGCGGGCTCGCCGGACCACGTGAAGGCGGCGTAGCACTCGTCACTCGCGACGAGCACGCCGTGGCGACGGCCCCACGCCGCGACGGCCTCGAGGTCTTCGAGCGCACCGGTCGGGTTCGACGGCGAATTGCTCCAGAGCACCAGGGCCCGATCCACGTCGCCGGCGTCGATGCTCGCCAGGTCGAGCGCACCGTCGCGCACGGCCACGGGCACCGCGCGAAGCCCGGCGAGCGTCGCGCCCATCGCGTAGGTCGGATAGCTGATCGCCGGGTAGAGGACGGTGTCCCTGTCTGGGGTGCGCAGGTGGAGATAGCCAGCGAGGGAGGCCACGAACTCCTTCGTGCCCACACAGGCCGCCAGGTCGTTCGGCTCGACCT
>JAKAFH010000129.1 GCA_021818025.1 Actinomycetes bacterium
AATGTCGAAGTAGCGGCCGAACATCTCCAGGTTGAGCCGGACCGACAGCTCGAGCTCCAGCGTGTCCTCCTGGGGCACGACGCCGAGTCGACCGCGGATCTCGGGGCCGTGAGTGCGCGGGTCGAGGTCGAAGACGCTGAGCGTTCCCGCGGTCGGCTTCGAGACCGCCGAGATCATCCGCATTGTGCTCGTCTTGCCAGCCCCGTTGGGCCCGAGGAATCCGAAGCTCTCGCCGCGGTTGATCGAGAAGCTCACGCCGTCGACGGCGGTGAACTCGCCGAAGCGTTTGACGAGGTCGAGTGCCTGCAGGATGGGATGGGTGCTCACGCGGCCTCTGCGAACGTCGATCGTGGTCGCGCACGGCGCGAGGCGGTCTCGTTCATGGTCTCATTCCTTTGGTCAATCGCGGCACCCGCGGCGCCCGGCGCCGGTACCGAGAGAACGACGTCTCGCTGTCGCGGCGCCAACGCCGTGTCCATCGTAGGCAGCGGTTCGCGCAGCGTCTAGGGAGAACTGATCGGACCGTGTCGGTCGCTAAGTGTTCACTCAGTCGATGGAGCGGGTCAAGATGCGCACCAGCGAGCCAATGGCGCGCGGGGTCACGAACCGGTTGGAGCGCACGACGTAAACCGGCCACGTCTCGTCGGGCAGGAACTTGGACCGGAACTGGTTGATGCGTGCGAACCGGTAGCGATGGTCGAAGTAGGTGAGCACGCGGTCGCCGAGCGGGCCGAGGGCGTGCGGGCGATCCGCGACGCCGTCGGGACGCCAGAACGGAAGCGGTCCGTTCGACGCCCACGAGTATCCTTCGTCGCGCAAGACGTCCAGCGCGAGGGCCATCGCGCCCTCGAGCGCCCCGCGCGGTGCACTCGGATCGCGCACCGGGTCTTGGAGGTACCACGTCACGTCGTTCACGGGCGTGCACGTGATCGATGCGACGAGACCCGTGGGACCCTCGCAGACGAAGTAGCGGCGCAGGTGGGCCAGTTCGGTGAACTCGTTGCGCAAGAACGAGTCGGTGCGCCGCTCGCGGCGTTCTTGCTTCCAGCGCTCCTCGATCCGCTGCAGGCCGTCGAAGTCCGCGCGCGACGTGAGGGGCCAGGCCTCGCGCCACGAGTAGCCGAGTTTCTTCGCGTGACTGCGGGCCCACCGCACCTTCTGGCGGCGCCCGCCCTCGAGCGACCACTGGTGCAGGTCGATGAGACACTCGGTGCCGATCCACGTCGCGTGCATGCCGAGGGCGACCGCCGCGTCGGCTGTCGTCTGATTGACCGGCATCGCGAAGAGTTGCTTGTGCAGCGCACGGGCGTGTCGGAGCAGGCGCGCGACGAGTTGGGCCTGTTGGGACGGCTCGGCCACGGGCGAGCGCCACGAGACCAGGCAGTGCCGGGCTTCGAGGAAGGCGACGAACCCCGTCCGCTCCTCATTCCAGAGCACCTGCCAGGGGTCGGGTCCGAGCACGGTGAAGTGTCCGGCCTCGGCGCCGTACTTGGCCAGCACGCGGGTCAGTTCGTCGCCGACCTGCGCGGCGAAGGTGAGCGAGGGATCTGGGCCGGGCTTGCCTTCCCGCATCGGTCTCCCGTCTCTCGTGGTGTTAGACGGGCCCCGGGGGCTGGCACCTCGTCGCACCAACGCCTCGACCGGTCTGGAACCCACCGTATACCTGGGCTCTTTCGTGACGCTGTCATCACGGCCATGTGGCCTGACGGCCGCTCCGGTGTCGAGCGGTTCTCGAGACGTGCGCGGTCCAAGCGCGCTCGACCGGTACCGCCATGTGGCGCTCGTCGGGCGGGCAGCGGCGATCGTTCCTATGCTGACGAAGAAGATTGGGGACGTGGCACATGAGCGAGTATGTCGACTGGCCGGTGGCGAACGAACAGCCGGTCGGGCTCGCCGTACTGCTGCCGGGCCAGCACTATCCGGCGACGATGCCACTGCTCACCTTCGCGGGCAGAGTGGCAGCCCAGCGTGGCTGGCGAGTTCGTGCCGTGTCGTGGCAGGCGCCGCAGCTGGACATCCAGGAGACCATCACCTGGGTCGGGTCCGAGCTGCGGCACGCGATCGGTGCCTTCGACGGGCGCGTGCTGGTGATCGCAAAGTCGCTCGGTACGTGTAGCGCGGTCTACGCGAGTCAACTCGGTTACGACGCCATCTGGCTAACCCCACTGCTGCACGTACCCGACGTTGTCGCGGCGATGACTCGCAACTCGGGTCGACAACTGCTTGTCGGTGGCACCGAGGACCCCGTGTGGGATATCGCGGTCGCGCGGACGATCGGTGGGGACATCGTCCAGATTGACGGCGCAGATCACGGCATGTTCACCTCCGACGCGGTTCGCAGCGCCGAACTACACGTCGACGTCACGCGCGCGATCGACCAGTGGTTCCTAACCATGCCGTGACGAGTCGACATCACACCGTGACGTCAAAAGACCCGAGGCGTAACCTAACGGCGTGCCTCCTGTTCGGACTCACCCGTTCGCCTTTACAAGCCGGGCCATGGGGATCCGTGGTGCTCGCTTGCCGTCCGACGGCTTAGCCGATTTCTCGATTGAGTTCTCGGTTTCGACCCAGAGCCCTCATGACGTTGCCGTGATGGTTGAGCGGGTGACGTTCGGCTCTTCACGTGAGCTTCGTGGTGCAGATCCAGAACGATCTGGCTGTAGAGGCAGTCCGGACGTTCTCGGGGTCTAACCGGGTCACCGCCGAGGGCTCGGGCGGACGTCACCGGGCCAGGCGGGCCAGAAGTTCGTCAGCCCAGTGAATCCCTTGGACGAGGTTTTCTCGAGTGCGCGTCCACCCAAGTCGCGCACGTTGACGATCAGTCGAGTCCATCCCGGTGCATCGTCGTTCGGAGGGAAGGTGCTGGATCAGCCTGGAGGTTCAGGTAGTTTCCCGGCTCCACTAACAGGCACATCGTCGACCAAGTTGAGTCGGTAGTGAAGAAGAATCGGGTATGGCGCGAAGGCTGAGCGGCTCTGCTCTCCGGTAGGCAGCCAGCCCCGTCGGGCGTAGAAGCGTCGCGCGCGGACGTTGGCCTCGAACGCCCGCAGCCAGGCGGACGAGAGGCCCTGCGATCGCATGTGAGCCAGCACCTCGTCGTGAGCGCGACTCGCCAGTCCGGAGCCCCACGTGCGCACGGCGGTCCCGAAGTGCAAGAACTCGCGTTCCCTTGTGGCAGCAAAGCCGACTATGGTTCGCTCTTCGTCCACAATGGCGAAGCAGTCAACATAGGGATCGATCAGCTCACTCTCCCAGCGTTCCCGAATCCGGTCGACCGGAAAAGGATTGTGCTTCTGGGAAAAGATGTGTCCGAGGCCAATCAGTGACGCCTCTGCTTGCACGTCAAGAAGTTCGTCGAGGTCATCGACATCAAGTGGACGCAGAACGCCTCGGACGGCCTCACCACTGTGCTCAGAGCCTGGACCGAGTGTCACACGTTGATTATCCTTCGTCGGACACCTTGGCCGTGGGTCGCTCACCGAGCGTATTAATTCGACGCCCCGAGCTCATTGGTGAAAGCCTGCGTTCATAAACCCAAGGACGTGCGGAAGGTCTGGGGTCTGCCCCCGGTTTGGTTGACATCCCTAGTGCACGGAGTCCCCGTGCTGGAAGGATGTCCCCATGGCCAAGAGGTTCCCGAAAGAGTTCAAGGACGACGTCGTGCGGGTTGCCCGTGACGGCAA
>JAKAFH010000130.1 GCA_021818025.1 Actinomycetes bacterium
CGTGCTCGGCGCGTCGAGCTACCTCTACGCCGAGGCGCTCGCCAGCCAGGAGCTCGTGCACTGGTGCCACGCCCACGAAAACGCCTTCGAGCACTTTGGCGGCACGACCGAGATCGTCGTGCCCGACAACCTGCGCTCGGCGGTGAGCAAATCCCATCGCTACGAGCCCGACCCCAACGCCACCTACCAGGAGATGGCCGAGCACTACGGGTGCGTCGTCATCCCCGCGAGGCCCTACAAACCCCGCGATAAGGCCAAGGCTGAATCGGGTGTGCAACTCGCCGAACGCTGGATCATCATGCGGCTGCGCCACGAGCGCTTCACTTCACTCGGAGCATTGAATACGCGCATTGGCGAGTTGGTCGAGATCATCAACCACCGACCCTTCAAGAAGTTGGCGGGTTCGCGCGCGAGTGTCTTCGCTGAGATCGACCAGCCAGCGCTGCGTCCCCTGCCCGCGACGCGCTATGACTTCGCGACCTGGAAGAAGGCCAAGGTGAGCCTCGACTACCACCTGCAAATCGAGCGCAATTTCTACAGCGTCCCCTACCACTTGGTGGGCCAGGTCCTCGACGTGCGCGTGAGTGCCAACGTGGTCGAGTTCCTCCACAAGAACCGCCGCGTCGCCAGTCACAAACGCAGTTACGCCAAGGGAATCGCCGTCACCGAGCCGGCCCACATGCCGAGCAGTCACCGTCGCCACGCCGAGTGGACGCCGAGTCGCATCATGAACTGGGCGAACAAGACCGGACCCGCCACCGAGGCGTTCATCGAGACGCTGCTAACCAGTCGACCCCACCCCGAGCAGGGGTTCCGCTCGGCCGTGGGCGTGCTTCGACTCGAGAAGAAATACGGCCCCGAGCGGCTCGAGGGCGCCTGTGCGCGCGCACTCGCGATCCGCTCCTTTTCCTACAAGTCGGTCGCGTCGATCCTGCAACACAGACTCGACAAGCAACCGCTGGCGCCGGCGCCCCAGCGCGCCAATCCGACCCATTCGAACATCCGCGGTGCGAACTACTACCAATGAAGGAGAAGGCATGCTGAACCACAACACCATCGAGGGGCTGCGGGCGCTTCGACTGCCCGCCATGGCGAGCGGACTGCTCGTCCAACGAGAACAACCCGACTACTCCTCGCTCAGCTTCGAAGAACGCCTCGGGCTCTTGGTTGACGCCGAACTGCTCCAGCGCCAGAACCGCCGCCTCGAACGGGTCCTGAAGGCCGCCAAGCTCATGACCGGCGCGGTCGTCGCGGACGTGGACTACGCGAGCGCGCGTGGACTCGACAAGGCGACCTTCGCGTCACTCGTCAATTCGAGCTGGGTGACCCACCACCACAACGTGATCATCGTCGGACCAACCGGGGTCGGCAAGAGCTTCCTCGCCTGCGCGCTCGCCCACAGCGCCATCCAGGACGGGCACACCGCCCTCTACGTGCGCACCCCGAGGTTGCTCGATGACCTCGCCGTCGCGCGAGGCGACGGACGACTGTCGCGCATGATGAGCTCGCTCGCGCGCTTTGACGTCGTGATCCTCGATGACTTCTTGCTGCGGCCCTTCACGACGGACCAGTCCGCCGACCTGCTCGAAGTGGTGGAGGACCGATCAGCCAAGTCCACGATCGTCACCTCACAGTTGCCGGTCACCCTCTGGCACGAGGGTCTCGGCGACGAGACCGTGGCCGACGCCACGCTCGACCGGTTGCTCGAGCGGGCGCATCGCTTCGAGCTCGTCGGGGACTCTCGTCGAAAGCGCACCACGCTGTCACAATCACGCAGCACGAAGGCGACCGAGTGACTCGCGAACGTCGGTGCGCCACGAACCAGTTGCGCTGTTCTACGATGACCGCGAAGGAGGTGAGTTAAGGGAACTTGAGCTCACAACAGCGCCGGCCGCTTCGCGGCCACGGGTTGACTCACGGCGTGTACGAAAACTCCGGACTGCGTGTTCGAAAACTCCGGAATACGCATTCAGAAACCGCCGACTGAGATGGGGGCGGATATTGGACGTGAGAAGTGCGGAACGTCAGTTCGACCCGGTTGGACACCGATTTAACTGTGGTGCCGTTGAGCCTGTAAAACAGCATGGTGGTGGAGGGCCTCCACGAGAACCGTGGATTGTTGCCATAGAGCACGAGCGTCAGTTTTCTGTTTTTTCTCGCCCTCTCCGGGTCGGACACGTAAGGGAGAACTAGCGATAAGGAGAAAACCATGGAAGTTGTCCACACTCGCTGCGCCGGCCTCGACATCTCGAAGAGAGACGCCAAAGTCTGCGTGCGCGTCCAAGAACCCACCCGAACGAAGTCCACTTCGACGGTGACCACGTGGGGCTCGGTGACCAGTCAGATCCTGGCACTACGCGACCACCTCCTCGCCGAGCAGGTGACCCTCGTGGTGATGGAGGCGACCGGTGAATACTGGAAACCTTTCTACTACCTGCTCGACGATGGGCCTTTCGAGGTGATGCTGGTGAACGCTCGACACGTGAAGAACCTGCCCGGGCGAAAGACCGACGTCAGCGACGCCGCGTGGCTCGCTCAACTCGGCGCCCACGGCCTGGTTCGGGGTTCCTTCGTGCCGCCCGAGCCGGTTCGCCAGTTGCGCGACCTCACCCGCACCCGCACCGCCGTGGTGCGCGAGCGCACGCGCGAGTTTCAACGTCTGGAGAAACTCCTCGAGGACTCCGGCATCAAGCTCTCCTCGGTGGCGAGCACCCTGACCGGAGTCTCGGGACGGTCCATGCTCGACGCCCTAGTCGCGGGTGAACGCGATCCCGCCGTGCTGGCCGACATGGCCCAGCGTCGGTTGCGCAACAAAATTCCCGAGTTGACCGAAGCACTGACGGGACACTTCAACGACCACCACGCCTTCTTGGTGAAGCTCCACCTCGGACTGATCGACGAACACACCCGGGCCATTGGTGAGATCACTGCGCGCATTGAGGTGGTGATGGAACCTTTTCGAGCCGCCCGGGACCTGATCGTCACGATTCCGGGCATCTCGACCACCGTGGCTGAGGTCATCATCGCCGAGATCGGTGCCGATATGAGCCGCTTTCCCACGGCGGGACATTTGGCCAGCTGGGCGGGGACCTGTCCGGGTTCCCACGAGTCGGCCGGTCGCGTGAAGTCCACCCACACTCGACCCGGCAACCCTTACCTGAAGGGCGCACTGGGCATTGCGGCCCTCGCCGCGACCCGCTCGAAGGATACCTACTACTCGGCCAAGTATCGACGAATCGCGTCGCGACGTGGACCGATCAAGGCGGTCGTCGCGGTGGAGCACGCCATGCTCATCGCCATCTGGAACATGCTGCAGACGGGGACGACCTTTACTGACCCGGGCGCTGACTTCTTCACCAGACGAGCACCCGACAAGGCGAAGCGTCGTGCCATCGAGCAACTGAGAAGCCTCGGCTATAGCGTGACTCTCGAACCAACTGCCGCCTAGAAACGAGCAATCTTCGCGTCAGGTTCAGGCCACCTATCGGGACCTGGGTGAAAACTACCACCCCTTGACCTTCCTGTGAGTGACCGAGTGGTTCGTATTGTGTCCCTCAAGGTCCACTCGGGGTCTAGTCTCCTAGAGGCGGGCTCAAGCAGCTTATGGCTCGACGCGTGTGATGGTTTTGACGCGGTCGATTGAGCGGTCAAATGACGCAACCCGCATTACACCAGTCGAT
>JAKAFH010000033.1 GCA_021818025.1 Actinomycetes bacterium
CTCGCGCAACCCGCGCTCGACGGTCGGCACCATCACCGAGATCCACGACTACCTGCGCCTGCTCTTCGCGCGCATCGGCGTGCCGCATTGCCCGAACTGCGGCCAGCCGGTGAGCCGCCAGTCGCCCCAGCAGATCGTGGACCTCGTCCTCGAGCGTCCCAATGACGAGCGGTTCATGGTGCTCGCGACGGTCGTAGACGGCCGCAAGGGCGAGTACAGCTCGCTGCTGGACGACCTGGCGAGCCAGGGCTTCTCACGCGTGCGCGTCGACGGGACGGTGATGGACCTCGCCGATCGCGAGTCGCTCAGCCTCGCACGCTACGAGCAGCATTGGATCGACGTCGTGCTCGATCGGCTGACCGTGAAGGCCTCGAACCGCCAGCGACTCACGGAATCGGTCGAAACCGCTCTGGCCTTGACCAAGGGGACCGTGTCGGTGCTCTTCCTCGCGAGCGACGAGGTCGTGCGCTACTCGGAGAAACTGGCCTGCGCGGACTGTGGCATCAGCTTCAGTGAGCTCGCGCCCCGGGACTTCTCCTTCAACTCGCCCTACGGCGCCTGTGCCGTCTGCACGGGGCTGGGCACGCGCTACGAGGTGGACCCGGACCTGGTCGTGCCCGACCCCAGCCGCTCGCTCGCCGACGGCGCGCTCGCGCCCTGGGCCGGCCAGCGATTCAAGTACTTCGAGCGCCTCATCGCCGGCATCGCCGAGACGGGCGGGTTCTCGGTGGACACGCCCTGGGAGAAGTTGCGCGCGAAGGACCGCAAGCTCGTGCTCTTCGGCGTGGAGAAGAAGTCGGTGCCCGTTCGCTACCGCACGCGCTACGGCAAGGTGCGCACCTACGACACCACCTACAACGGCATCGTCGAGTGGCTCGAGCGCAAACGCAACGAGGCCGACGGCGACTGGTCGCGCGAGCAGGCCGAGCAGTACATGCGCGAGGTCGAGTGCACGGCCTGCCGGGGCCAGCGGTTAAAGCCCGAGGTCCTGGCGGTTCGCGTCGCGTCGCACAGCATCGCCGACGTGAGCGCGATGACCATCGACGAATGCCTCGCGTTCTTTGCGGGCCTGCACCTCTCGAACCGTGACGAGACCATCGCCCACCAGGTGATCAAGGAGATCCTCGAACGCCTCACGTTCCTCATGGACGTGGGCCTGGACTACCTGACCCTCAGTCGCGGCTCGGCGACACTCTCGGGCGGCGAGGCCCAGCGCATCCGCCTGGCCTCCCAGATCGGCAGCTACCTCGTCGGGGTGCTCTACGTGCTCGACGAGCCCTCGATCGGTCTGCACCAGCGCGACAACCGGCGCCTGATCTCGACCCTCGAACGGCTGCGCGACCTCGGCAACTCGGTCATCGTGGTCGAGCACGACGAGGAGACGATTCGCAGCGCCGACTACATCGTGGACATCGGCCCCGGGGCCGGCGAGTACGGGGGCGAGGTCGTGCACGCGGGCTCCTACGAGGACCTGCTCGCCAACGAGGCCTCAATCACGGGCCAGTACCTGGCGGGGCGCCGCTCGATCGACGTGCCCGCACAGCGCCGTCCCGGCGACGGGAACCGGCTGGTCGTGGTTGGTGCGCGCGCGAACAACCTGCGCGACGTCACGGTGGGCTTTCCCCTCGGCACGTTCGTCGCGGTCACCGGGGTCTCGGGCTCGGGCAAGTCGACCCTCGTGAACGCGATCCTGCTCGCCGCCCTCGAGCGGTCCATCAACGGCGCGAAGGTGACCGCCGCCGCGCACCGTTCGATCAAGGGGATCGAGCTCGTCGACAAGGTCGTCGCGGTCAACCAGCAGCCGATTGGTCGCACGCCGCGCTCGAACCCCGCGACCTACACAGGGGTCTTTGACAAGATTCGCAAGCTCTTCGCCGAGACCTCCGAGTCCAAGGTCCGCGGCTACCTGCCGGGCCGGTTCTCCTTCAACGTGAAGGGCGGCCGGTGCGAGACCTGCGCGGGCGACGGCACCATCAAGATCGAGATGCACTTCCTGCCTGACGTCTACGTGAACTGCGAGGTCTGCAACGGGGCGCGCTATAACCGCGAGACCCTCGAGATCCTCTACCGCGGCCGTTCGATCAGCGACGTGCTGAACATGCCCGTCGCCGAGGCACTGGGGTTCTTCGAGCGCCAGCCGTCGATCCTGCGCCACATCCAGAGCCTCGCTGACGTGGGGCTCGGCTACGTGCGCCTCGGCCAGCCAGCCCCGACGCTCTCGGGTGGGGAGGCCCAGCGGGTGAAGCTCGCCGCCGAACTCGCGCGGCGCCCGACCGGTCACACCGTCTACATCCTCGACGAGCCGACGACGGGACTGCACTTTGACGACGTGCACCGGCTGCTCGACGTGCTGCACCGCCTGGTCGACCAGGGCAACACCGTACTGGTCATCGAGCACAACCTCGACGTCATCAAGACCGCCGACTGGATCGTCGACCTCGGGCCCGACGGTGGCCGACGCGGTGGCCTCGTGGTGGGCGAGGGGACGCCCGAGACGATCGCCGCGCTCGACACCGCGACGGGCCACGTGCTCGCCGACGCGCTAGGCGCGCGCGTGAGGTCCTAGTGTTCCCCAAGCCCGGCGCCATCCCGCGCTCGAGCGGCTGTTACCTCTTCAAGAACGAGCGCGGCACGGTGATCTACGTGGGCAAGGCTCGCTCCCTCGCCCAGCGCCTCGGGAGTTACTTCCAACGCCTCGACACCCTGGCGCCCAAGACCCGCGCCCTGATGGAAGAGGCCACCGCGGTCGAGTGGATCGTCACCCCAAGCGAGGTCGACGCGCTCATCCTCGAGAACGAGCTCATCAAGGAGAACCAGCCGCACTACAACGTGCGATTAAAAGACGACAAGACCTACCCCTACGTGGCAATCGACAGCCGCGCGCCGTTCCCCGTGCCCTACGTCACCCGGGCTCAGCACGTAGGGTCGGTGCGCTACTTCGGGCCCTTCGTCGACGTGCGGGCGCTGCGCGCGACGATGGACGAGCTCTTGCAGGTCTTCCCGCTGCGCACCTGCACGCGCCACAAGTACGACTACCAGCGCCGCATCCAGCGCCCGTGCCTGCTCTATGACATCGGCAAGTGCTCGGGTCCCTGCGTCGGGGCGATCGACGCCGCCGGCTACGACGCGCTGGTGGAGTCCTGGGCGTCCTTCTTCGAGGGCGACGTGAAGCCGCTGCGCCGGTCGCTCGAGACGCGCATGGCCGAGGCCGCAACGAACCAGCACTACGAGGCGGCCGCGCGCTTCCGCGACGGCCTGGCCGCGCTCGCGCGGGCCTCGAACGATCAGATCATCGTGCTCGACGACCACACGAACCTCGACGCGGTCGCGGTGCGAACGGCGGGCAATCGCGCCGGGGTGGTGCGCTTTCGCATCCGCCACGGGCGCATCATCGGCCGTCAGGTGCACTTCGTGGACCGGGCCCTTGACGAAGAGCCCGTCGAGGTCCTCGAGTCGGTGCTCGCGTCGCTGTTCGTCGACCCCCTGGACGTGCCGCGCGAGGTGATCACCAACGTCGAGGCCGACGCGTCACTCGTCGCCGGGTTCCTCTCCGAGCGGCGGGGCTCGACCGTGACGGTCACGCGGCCCCAGCGGGGCCGGCGCCGGCGAATCCTCGAGATGGCCGAAGCGGACGCGGACGCGGTGATGGAGCGCGACTCGCATCGTCGCGAGTACGACTACAACGTTCGCTCGCGAGCGCTCCAGGAGATCGGCGCGGCGCTCGGGCTCCAGCGGCCCCCGTTTCGCATCGAGTGCTTCGACATGAGCCACCTCCAGGGCACGAACTACGTCGGCTCCATGGTCGTCTTCGAGGACGGCGTCGCGAAGAAGTCCGACTACCGGCGCTTCCACGTGCGCGAGACCGTCGGCAACGACGACGTGGGCGCGATGTTCGAGGTCGTGCGTCGGCGGCTCAGCCACTGGGACGAGACCGACGGGTCCTTCCACGAGCCCGACCTCATCGTGATTGACGGGGGCCTGCCCCAGCTGCACGCCGCGATGCACGCGGCCGAGGTCGCGGGCCTCGACGGTCGGGTTGAGTTCACGGCGCTCGCCAAGCGCGAGGAACTGCTCTACCGGCCCGACGTGGCGGTCCCGATCATGCTCGAGCGCGGCTCCGAGGCGCTCTATCTCGTCCAGCGCCTGCGCGACGAGGCGCACCGGTTCGCCATCACCTTCCATCGCTCCAAGCGAGGCCGGGCGATGGTGGCGAGCTCACTGGAGGGCGTCGCCGGACTCGGACCCCAGCGCCGCAGCCGCCTGCTGCTCGAGTGCGGCTCGCTCGACAATCTGCGCGCCATGACCCTCGAAGAGCTGCTGGCCCTTCCCTGGCTGCCCGACGAGGTGGCCCGCAGCCTCTACGATCACCTACGAGCGCCGAGCGTGCGGCGGCCGTCCAAGGAGACGACTGAGGATGGGTGAGATTCTGCTGGTGACCGGGATGTCCGGGGCCGGGCGGTCGACGGTGTCCGCGGCCCTGGAGGACATCGGCTGGTTCGTGATCGACAACCTGCCCCTCGAACTGGTACTGCGCGTTGGCGAACTCGCCACGGCCGGCAATCTCGACTACGCGGGCGTCGCCTTCGTGGTCGGTCGCAGCGGCCGGGTCGAGCCGATGGCCCTCATCGAGGTGGAACGGGAGCTCCAGCTCAAGCACGGCGGGGCGAAGATCCTCTTCCTCGACGCCCCCGACGACGTGCTGATCCACCGCTACGAGGGCAACCGGCGTCGTCATCCCCACCCCGCACCGACCTTGGCGGACTCCATTGCGGCCGAGCGCACCCTGCTCCAGCCCCTGCGCGACGCGGCGGACCTGGTGATCGACACCGGCTCGATCAACACCAACCAGCTGCGCACGCGCATCGTGGAGAACTTCGCGCCCGTCGGGGACGAGTCGCTGCGGATCTCGCTGGTCACGTTCGGCTACGCGAACGGGATCCCGCGCGACGTGGACCTCGTCTTTGACTGCCGGTTCCTGCCCAACCCCCACTGGGTCGAGGCGCTGCGCCCCATGAGCGGGCTCGACGAGCCCGTCGCGAACTACGTCCTCGGCCAGGAGCCGGCCCAGCACCTCGTCGACGACGTGGTCGCGATGCTCGAGTGGCAGATCCCGGCCTTCGCCAAGGAGGGTAAGTCCTATCTGTCGGTCGCCTTCGGCTGCACCGGGGGGCGCCACCGCTCGGTCGCGATCGCCGAGGAGGTCCGGCGCCGGCTCGACATCGCCAACGCCGTCTACCACCGCGACATCAACCAATGAGAGCGGTAGCGGTCGGGGGCGGCCACGGCACGGCCGTCTCGCTGCGCGCGCTGAAGCTCCTGACGTCCGAGGTAACGGGCGTCGTCTCGGTGGCCGACGACGGCGGCTCGACGGGACGGCTGCGCGCGATGCTGAACGTGGCGGCCGTCGGGGACCTGCGCAAGTGCCTCGGCGCGCTCGCGGACCCCGAGAACCCGCTGACCCGGTCCTTCGAGCACCGCTTCGGGGTGGGCGAGCTGGCGGGTCACGCCGTGGGCAACCTCTTGCTCGTGGGGCTCGTCGACGCGACCGGCGACCTCGAGGAGTCCGTGCTCGCCCTCGCCGAGGTGATGGGAGTGAGCGGCTCGATCGTGCCCGCGAGCACGACCGGGGTGGTGCTCTGTGCGAGTACCGAGGACGGTCACACGCGCGGCCAGAGCGCCATCGCCGGCTGCGCGACGATCCGGCGCATCAGCTTCGAGCCGCCCAACGCGGCGGCCCCAATTCGCGCGGTCGAGGCGATCGAGCGCGCCGACGTGGTAGTCGTCGGACCGGGCTCGCTCTACACCAGCGTCATCGCGGCCGCGGCCATCCCGGGGATCACCCAGGCGATCGCGGGCACGCGCGCGCGGGTCGTGTACGTCGCGAACCTGCACCCCGAGATCCCCGAGACGACGGGCTACAGCCTCCAGGACCACGTGGACGCACTGGCGCGTCACGGGGTCGTTCCTGACGTGGTGCTCGTCGACGGGCTGGGCGAGTTCGCCTCGTCACCGTGCACCATTGCGACCCACGTGTCGGCGCTGTCGGGGGGCGGGGGGCTCGTACACAATGTGCAACACTTGTCTGACGCCATCCGCGCCGCCACCGAGTGACGGGCGTCTAGGAGGAGAACGACATGACTATTCGCGTTGCGATCAACGGCTTCGGCCGCATCGGGCGGAGCTTCCTGCGAGCATCCCTCGCGAATCCGAACATCGAGGTCGTCGCGGTCAATGACCTGACGCCGCCCGAGACCAACGCCCACCTGCTCAAGTACGACTCGACCCAGGGCCGGCTCGGCCTGGACGTCACGGTCACCGAGGGCGGGATGACGGTGGGGGACCGGTTCATCCGGGTCCTCGCCGAGCGCGAGCCGTCCCTGCTGCCCTGGCGCGAGCTCAACGTCGACGTCGTGATCGAGTCGACCGGGCGCTTCACGAGTCGTGAGTCGGCCGCGGTGCACCTGAGCGCGGGCGCGCGCAAGGTGATCATCTCCGCGCCGGCGAGTGACGTCGACGCGACCTTCGTCATGGGCGTGAACGAGGACACCTACGACGCGGCGAACCACCACGTGGTCTCCAACGCCTCGTGCACCACGAACTGCTTCGTACCGATGGTGAAGGTCCTCGACGACGCCTTCGGGGTGAAGTCGGGCCTCATGACGACGGTGCACGCCTACACCAACGACCAGAACCTGCTCGACCTCGCGCACAAGGACCTGCGCCGCGCCCGCGCGGCGGCGGTGAACATCGTGCCGTCCTCGACCGGGGCGGCGCGCGCCACGAGCCTGGTGCTCGAGGCGATGAAGGGCCGCCTCGACGGCACCTCGCTGCGCGTGCCGATCCCCGACGGCAGCATCACCGACTTCACCGCGGTCGTTCGCTCGACCACGGTCGAGGAGATCAACGCCGCCTACCAGGCCGCCGCGCAGGGTGCCCTGGCGGGCGTGCTCGTCTACACCGAGGACCCGATCGTCTCCTCGGACATCGTGGGCTCGCCGGCCTCGTGCACCTTCGACTCCAAGATGACCATGGTCCAGCGGATCGACGACGAGACGAGCCTCGTGAAGGTCTTCGGCTGGTACGACAACGAGTGGGGCTACTCGAACCGCCTGGTCGACCTCGCGAACCACGTCGGACGCTAATGGTGGATCGGTCGCTGCCGTCCTCGGACGACTGGGACGTAGCCGCTAAGCGGGTCCTGGTCCGGGTGGACTTCAACACCCCCTTCGCCGAGGTCGACGGCGAGCTGGTGATCACCGACGACTTTCGGATCCGCGCGGCGGTCCCGCTGTTCAAGGACCTGCTCGCGCGCGGGGCCTCGGTCGTCGCCTGTACGCACTTCGGGCGCCCGAAGGGTCGCGTCGACGAGCGCTTCCGGGTCGAGCCGATCCGCCGGCGTCTCGACGAGCTCTGTCCCGGGGTGGAACTGCTCGAGAACCTGCGCTTCAACCCCGGCGAGGAGGCGAACGACGCCGTCTTCGGCGCCTCGCTCGTCGAGGGTGTCGACTTCTACATCAACGAGGCCTTCGGCGCCTCGCACCGCGCGCACGCCTCGATCATGGTGCCCCCGACCCTCGTGCCGAGCGCGGCTGGGCCGAACCTGCGCCGCGAGGTCGGCTACCTGCTCGACCTGCTCGATGAGCCGGCGCGACCCTTCGTCGCGATCGTCGGCGGGGCCAAGGTTGCCGACAAGCTCGGGATCGTGAAGGTCCTCGCCGACCGGGCCGACGTCGTGCTGGTGGGTGGTGGCATGGCCTACACCTTCGAAGCGGCCGAGGGCCGAACGATCGGGTCCTCGCTCTTTGACGCGTCCTTCGTGGAAGAGTGCGGCGCGCTGCTGCGCGGGGGCAAGGTGCGCATTCCCGCTGACACCCGCGGTCTCGCCGCCGGCGCCGCCTTCGGCAGCGACGGCGGGCCCGACGAGGTCGTCGACTTCGGGGCGAACATCCCCAACGGCTTCGAGGGCCTCGACATCGGCGCCGCGTCGATCGAGGCCTTCACCGCGGTGATCGCCTCGGCGAAGACGATCCTCTGGAACGGGCCGATGGGTGTCTTCGAGGACCCGCGCTTCGCCCGAGGCACCGAGGCGGTCGCGCGCGCGGTCGCGGCCTCGCCGGCGATGTCGGTCATTGGCGGCGGCGACTCGGTCGCCGCGCTGCAGCAGTTCGGACTCGAGGGTGAGGTGAGCTTCGTCTCGACGGGCGGGGGAGCATCCCTCGAGCTCGTCGAGTTCGGTGACCTGCCGGGGCTGCGCGCGCTGCGCGAGGGGGTGCGTTCGTGACCAAGGCCCTCGTCATCGGCAACTGGAAGATGAACCTCGACTACGTCGAGGCGGTGCACCTCACGCGCCAGGTCGCGACCCTGCTCGCGAGCCGACCCGTGGAGCGGGTGGAGGTCGTTCTGGCCCCGCCCTTCGTGGACCTGCGTAGCGTCACCTCGGTGCTCGAGGCCGAGCACGCGAGCATCGGCGTCGCGGCCCAGCACGTGAGCGACCGCGACAACGGCGCCTTCACGGGCGAGGTGAGCGTCGCCATGCTCAAGCGCCTCGGGGTGGCGTCGGTCATCGTCGGGCACTCCGAGCGGCGCACGATGTACCACATGGACGACGCGATCGTCGCGAGCACGGTGCGCGCGGTACTGCGCGGTGGACTCGCCGCGGTGCTGTGCGTGGGCGAGGACCTCGCCACGCGCGAAGCGGGCGAGCACGACGCCTTCGTGAGTGAACAGCTCACCAGGGCTCTCGCGGGCCTCGAGGAGGCGGCTCAGCGCGTGACCGTCGCCTACGAGCCCATCTGGGCGATCGGCACCGGCAAGACCGCGACCGCGGCGGAGATCCAGGCGATGATGGTCACGATCCGCACCCGGCTCGCCGCCCTGGGACTGGGCGCGAGTCGCGTGCTCTACGGCGGCTCGGTGAACGCCGACAACGCGGCCGAGATCGTCACCGAGGGCGACGTCGATGGCTTCCTCGTGGGCGGCGCCAGCCTCAAGACAGAGCCCTTCGGGGCCATCGTGCACGCGTGCAACGACTGCTACGCTGAAAGGCGCTAATCGGAGGTCGCGGTGTTCACCTGGTCGTTCATTGTTATTGAGGCGTTGTCGGCCATTGGCCTGATCTTTCTCGTGCTCCTGCACTCGGGACGCGGCGGGGGCATCTCGGACCTGATGGGTGGCAGCCTCGGGGCGGCGGCGTCGGGCTCGACCGTGGTCGAGAAGAACTTGGACCGCATCACCGTGGCGGTCGCGCTCATCTTCACCTTCGCGACGTTGACCCTCGACCTGCGCCTGCAGTAACCCGATGTCCTGGCGCGCTTCGCGGTGGCGCGCCGTCGGCGTGGCCGTCGCGGCGCTGCTCGTCGCCGGTTCGGGCACCCTGACCAGTGCCTCGACGCCCGTCGGGGACAACGCGCGCACGCTCCTGCTCTCCCTGCCGGGCCCCTTCAACGGCTGCACGTTCCTCGGTCCCGACGCCAACCCCACCAGCGACGCGATCCTCGACCTGGTGCGCCCGTCGGCCTTTGCGAGCACGATCAGTGGCGCGCTCGTGGGCGCGCAGGGCTCGATCGCCTCGGCCGAGCTGACCTCGCTCAGCCCCGAGACGGTCGTCTACACCATCGCCGCGAAGCAGCGCTGGAGCAACGGCCAGCGCTTCGACGGGCGCGATCTGGTCGCCTGGTGGCGCCGGGCCCGCTCAATCCCGAGCGTGCGCAGCGACGGCTACCGCGCGATCAAGTCGATGACGCTCTCCAACAGGGCGCTCACGGTGACTGCCATCTTCGCCCACCCCTACGCCGACTGGAACCTGCTGTTTCGTGACGTGGAGAGCCGCTTCGCGGCGGGCGGCTGCACCTTCGCCGACCTGCTGCGTCGACCCTCGCTCGGGCCCTACCGGCTCGTGTCGGCCAACGCCGCCCAGATGGTGCTCGTGATGAACCACTCGTGGCCGTCGTCGATCGACCGGTTCGGGCGGATCGTCATCAGCGCCAACGCCGCGATGCCCGCGAACGTGAACACGCCCTTCGCGCGCTACACCCTCACCGTCAATCGCGCTCAAGTGGACGCGCTCAGCGCCCACCCGTCGGTCCTGAGCCACATCGGTTCGGCGAGCTCGATCGAGGAACTGCTCTTCAACGCGCACCGGCCCCTCACGAGCGCCCTCGCGGTGCGCGAGAGCCTCAGCTGGTCGCTCGACCGGCTCGCCATGATCAGCAGCCTGTGGGGCCAGGTCACCTTTTCACCGTCACCGGGTGCCTCGATCCTCTTCTCGCAGGGTTCACCGTCCTACCCAGGCTCACCGGGCTCGGCACCAAGCGAGTCCTCGACGACCTCGACGACGATGCCGACGACCACCTCGGGATCGGTGAGCCTGAGCGACTGCTTTACGTGCGCGGTGCGCGCCCTGCGCAGCGCTGGGTACGTGCGCAGCCCGCTCGGCTGGTTGACGCCCCAGGGCCAACCATTGTCGATCCGCCTGGTTCGCGGTCCCTCCGCGCTCGACGCCGCGGTTGCGACTGCCATCACGCGGTCCTGGGCGGCCCTCGGTGTCTCCACCTACGTCGTGACGGCCTCGAGCGAGGCCGCCGCGGCAACCGCCCTCGCCTTCAACGACGCCGACGTCGCGCTGTTCAATCGCCCGACGGACGCCGCACCGTCGGTGAGCGCCAGCTCCTGGTCGGGCCCGCTGTACTCGGACTCCTATCCGTCGGGCCTGCGGCTCTCTCTGCTCAACCAGCTCTATTCGACGGCGATGAACACTTTCAATCCGGTGACTGCGCGCAGCACGTGGTCGACGTATGACAAGACGCTGCTTGACGCCTTCTGGGCCCGCCCGCTCTTCACGCCGCCTTCGCTCGTCGAATGGTCGCCGTTGCTCCAAGGTGTATTCGGTGCCGCGTCAATTCCTGGATTCGTCGACGAGGTGCCCACGTGGAACACCGTTCCACCGGTCACTCCATCGACCTAGTGGCGGTGTGGAATCGGTTAGACTGAGTCGCCGCGTCGGAGTGGCGGAATAGGCAGACGCGCCAGCTTGAGGGGCTGGTGCCCTCAGGGGCGTGCGGGTTCAAGTCCCGCCTCCGACACCAACTGGGCTGCGCTCGACTCAAGCCGCCAGTGCTTGGTGGCAGAACTGCTGGATCGGGCCTCCGACACCAGAGTTCGGCCGAAGGTTGGTGAATGGTGAGTGGCATTGTTAAGTGATGGGTTCGAAATGGGGGATCACTCCGCGACAGAGCATTGAAGCAGAATGCGCTCGTCGTGGACGCATGAAGCTGATTGTAGATTGTGTCGATCTCCTCGAGGGACGCTCCGTTGACGATGAGCTACTGCTCGCTCTCGCCGGCCCGCCCGCTCGGGCGGTCCTAGATGGGTGTGCTGGCGGTCGACATGGTTATTGGCCACGGGTGTGGGCAGCAAGAGGCCTTTTGCACACGTGGGATGACGTTGCCACAGAGGCCGTCATCCGTGCAATGTCGGACGACTCCTGGCGCGTCAGAGAAATGATCGCGAAAGTTGTCGCCGCGCACGGGGTCGATAGTGCCATACCGGCACTTGCGACAATGCTGAATGATCCCGTGCCGCGCGTGCGGAAAAATGCCGAGCGTGCGCTAACGAAGCTGGTCAATTAGCCGCCAGTGCAAGGTTGTAGATCTGTTGCGTCGGGCCTCTGACACCGACAAGGTTCCAATCTCAAGCCAATTTGCCTCCAACCCCCATCGAGTCGTGGCAGAGACGTTGAGGAATGGGTCTGTGAGTGGCGAATCGCTTGCATAGCTAATTTCCCCGTCTTGAACGGGTAGTCCGCGATTGCTGATCCTGCCGCCCACGGTGTCCATGAGTGTAAAGCTAACTTGACATGAGTCGACATGTCAAGTAACATTTACATCGTGAAGAACGAGGTTCGAGAGCGACGGCGCCAGCGGGGCTTGTCCCAGGTGGAGCTCGCGGCCAATCTCGGCGTATCCCGCCAGACAGTCATTGCGATTGAGGGTGGACGGTATCTGCCGTCGCTTCCTCTAGCGATACGGATCGCACACTTATTCGACGTGCCCGTGGAGAAGTTGTTTTGTCTGGAAGAGGAGGTGGACGCATGAGTGGAACGAAACGGTCCCGATTCTTGGCACCGGTTGTTGTGACTCTTGCGGGAACGGGAGTGACAGGGGCGGTCGCCATCGCTCACTCCTGGGGCGACGCACTCGCCACTGAGGTGGTAACGCTGCTACTGGGTGTTGGCTTTTACTTCTTAACGAAGAGAGACAGCGACGCGGGCGCGATCTACGGACACCGGGCCGACGAACGTCAGCGTGAGGTGCTCTATAGGGCTTCCAGGTTGGCGCTCATCGTGATGATGGTTGCCGCCTTCGCATGCGTTCTCATCACTGTTGCGCTCAATGGCAGTTACTGGCAAGCGGATCTAATCGGTAGCCTTGGCGGTGTTTCGTATCTGGGTGGCATGGTGATCTACGGTGCTCGCAGCTCAGTACAGGCGAATTCTCATGGTGAAAGTAAGGCGGCCAGCGTCACGCCCAACGATGGGTGAGTCTCGATTGGTCCGACAGTCAAGTGACCGCGGTCGATCAGTCGTTCAATCGCGAATTCAGAATCTCATCGTTCTTTTCGCTGATCACACGAAAATGTAGTCGAGTATCCTATATTCGATTGCTCTTGAATCACGACGGGCCCGGACTCCAGCTACACCGGAATGTCCAGCCAACCATAGGTGCCCCGCAGATTCGCTTCTTCGCCCCTCAGACACCAACGAAGCCCGAATCTCGGGCCAGCCGCCAGTGCCGAGCAGAATCATTGCTTCGCCCCTCCGACACCACCCAGTGGGAGGATTCCCACGAAACGACCCAAATCCCCTCAGACGGTTCGCCCCGAGCCCGGGCACACTCGAGGAACGTTTCGACGAGTCCGCTGACGAGTCCGCGTCCTCGATAAGTGGCGCGAGTGCTCGCGCCCTCTCCTCGGCGACCGTCGCCGAGGTGACACCGACACCACTGCCCCTCATGGCCCGCCACGGCACTCTGCGCGCCCGACCGGGATCGATTAGTCCCGCCCTGCCAGTTCGGCCCGGCGCCCCGCGCAGAGAGAGCCGCGCCGTCGTTGCGAGCTCGCTGGTACGAGTGGCGGCCGGGCGACTTTCCCCGTCTGTCGTCACGTCCCAATACAGCGCCTTGGCCATAGCGTTGCACGCGCTGGCGACCTGCTTCGCGCCTGCGCGCCGCGATCGTGGCAGCTGTGGCTCAGGTGATGCGAATCGTGTAGGGCACCGTGACGGACTTGTTCGCACCGTCGGTCAGGCGAAGCGAGATGGAGTAGGTGCCGATCTGGGTGGGTTTGCCCGTGATGTGGGCGACCGAGCCGTAGTACGGCTTGCCCGACTCCACGACGAGTCCGAGTCCGGGTGGCAGCTTGCCGAAGGGGATCGCCCACGTGAACGGCGGTCCACCGGAGCCGTTTTCGACTATCTCAGCCGAATAGGCGCTGCCCAGGACCCCCGCCGGGAGCGTGGTGGGTTGGATCCCGAGCTGGGGTAGCGCGGTCACCGTGACCGAGACGCTGATCGCGGCGCTGGCGCCGCGCGCGTCGGTCGCCACGACGACGAAGTTCGAGCTGCCCGCGGCGCCGGCACTGCCCGAGAGGACGCCGGTGGTTCGGTTCAGGCTGAGCCACCCTGGCGCGGCACCGCACGAGGTGCACGGATCGACCTCGTAGACGACGGGATCGACACCGCCAGTACGCTCGATGGCGAGGTTTTCAGTGACGACTTCACCCTGGTAGAGACTGAGCGTGGGACCGCTCACCAGGGCGAGCGGGGGAACGATTTGCACGTGCAGTAGGGGCGACGTGAGTGAGTGGTAATCGTCCCAGGCCTGGAGTTCGAACGAGTACGTGCCGCTGGTTGGTACCTGGCCCGTCGTCACGAGTACCGGTGAACTGCCGGCGCTCGTGCTCGTGGGCGGCGAGTAGGCGATCTGCAGCCACGGTGGGTTGCCCGCCAGCGCCCAGGTCGTCCCGCCGACGCCGCCACTCGTGACGAAGGGCAACGCAATGGCTCTCGCGTCGGCGAAGCCGAGACCTGTTTCGTAGTAGAAGGTGGTGCCCGTGCCCTGCTCCTCAAGCGCCAACGGTTGGCCCACCGTGAGCGTGCAGTCAAAGAGGTTGCCGTTGGCGAGCTCGATAGTGAACTGGTAGACCCCGGCAGACCCAGCGGCGGGAACGCCCGCCAGGGCGATGTTCCCGTTCAGCGTCGAGACTTTCATGCCCGCGGGCAGACTGCCTGAGGTCACGGTCGCGCTCGTTCCAGCGACGAGCTGACACGAGATGGGATTAGCGTTGGCGCACTGCTGGAGCCAGGGACTGAACAGCGACTGGCCCGCTTCAGCCACGGGGAAGGTCCACGCGTACTGGTTGACGGTGTACTGCTCCGTGACGACGAACTCGACCCAGGAGGTCATGAAGTTGATCTCGGTGCCGAGGCCGACATCAGATACCTGAGCCTCGGGGTCGACGGTGAAGTACGACGTAAGGCCGCCAGATGTGCTGGCGCTGTAGGTGAAGGGTGGTGACTGCGTGACCGTCACCGAGAGACCCGTGCCAGACGCGTTCATGACGGCGTTGGTCGCGTTGATGGCGCACGCCGCACCGTTCGTGCCGCTCTGTGGCGTCGAGAGGCAGTTCTGTTGCGTAGCGGAGAGATCGGAGTACTGCGAGTTGGCCCAGTTCATGACCGATGACGTGACGCTCGCGACGTCGCCGAAGGGGATGACTGCCTGGAACGTGCCCTGGCAGGTGGCGAGCGTGTCGGTTCCGGGATTGAGTCCCGCGGCGTTGATCTGGGTCGGCGCACAGGATCCGCCAGCGCCCGACAGGCCGTAGGTCGTGTCAAGGGTGTCGACGGTCGCCGTCACGGTGATGGTCGATGCGACGCCCGCTGGCGCGAGCGAGGTGTAGGCGAGCGACAGAGGCTGATCGACTTCACCCGCGGCCGCGCCAAAGACCGTGGCGCCAATGGACGCGATGCCGCTACTGGGGTTGTTGGAGTTCTGGGGGCCTGTCGTGCAGGATCCGAGTGCGAAGCCCCCCAAGTACGACGGTGCGTGGGCCACGTTGCACCAGGTGTTCGTCGTTGACGCGCCGATCAGCGGATTGGCGCGGAAACCGTACACGGTGGTGATCGTCTTGGCGACGGGCGTGCCGCCGCCCGAACCGCCCGAGCCCCCGTTGCCACCCGATCCGCCACTGCCGCCACAGTCGCGGCACGGCGTGATCACGAAGGTGGTCGCGCCGGCGCCGGCGGTGTGCAGCGCGCCGCCCGTGGTCAGCGAGAAGTCGAGAGCCGCCATCACGGGCGACGCGGGGATGAGCAGGACCGGACCCATGAACATCGGGCTGGCGCGATCGAACTCCACCTTGCCGTTGACCGTGAAGCGATGGCTCTTGAGTTGGAAGATGACTACTGAGCGCGCCGTCGCGAGGCGCAGCTGATGGGTTGCCTGGTCCCAATTGGTCGCCGCCCCCGCCAACGAGGCGAGTAACCCGGCCGGTGCCAACAGGACACCATTCACCATTCGGGGAGCGGCGCGCAGCCGGACGCTGCGACTCCCAACGGTCGCCACGAGCGACCCCGGCGTCAACAAGACCTTGGTTCCCGGTGCGATACCCAGGCGCCGTAGTGGGGTGGGCGTGATGATCGTGGGAGTCCACTGGGTGCTCGCGGCGGCACCGACGCTCGTGAGCAGCAAGACGTAGTACTTTGGGGACTCCTCGGGTTCCCGTGGGTAACTTGATGCTCTGATCGAGGCCCGTCATCCCCGAAAGGTCAGTCCCCACTTGGGTTGACGGTCGTGGTGTGAGTTGCTGAGGCACCGTCAAGTGGCGCGCACGTAGTTCTCGTAGTTTCGGAAGCGTTCAAACACCCGAAGCCAAGAGGAGCTACATGCGCGCCACCACTGCATTTAATCGCATCATCGCCATCGACGGTGTCGTCGTCGAGGGAGTGTCCTTCACCCCCGAAGGAGTGGTGGTGAAGATCCGTCGACGAAAGCGGCGCCACCAGTGTCCCTGCGGCTTTTCGACCACGGTGCACTACGACCGCTCGATCCGTCGTTGGCGACACCTGGACCTGGGCGCGGCCAAGTGCTTCCTCGAGGCCGAGATCTGTCGGATCGACTGTCCGACGTGTCGACGAGTTCGCACCGAGGACGTTACCTGGGCGCGCCCGGGTGCCCGTCACACCAGCGCCTTTTGCGCGGTAGTGGCCTGGTTGGCCCAACGAACCGACAAGACCACCATCACCAGGTTGCTGCGCATCAGCTGGGAGACCGTCGCTTCGATCGTGACCGACGTCGTGGGTGACGTGCTCGACGAGAGTCGCTTCGACGGGCTGTGTCGCATCGGAGTCGACGAGGTCTCCTACCGCAAGGGCCATCGCTACCTGACCGTGGTCGCCGACCACGACCAGCAGGGCCGGGCCGTGTGGGTCCACGAGGGTAAGAACGCCGCCACCCTCGCCCTCTTCTACGACGAACTGGGTCCCGAGCGAGTCGCGAAACTGGAAGCCATCAGCCTCGATATGGGCGGGGCCTTTGCGAAGGCGACGAACGAGAAGGCGCCTCACGTTCGCCAGTGCGTCGATCCCTTCCACCTCGTCAAGATGGCCAACGAGGCGATCGACAAGGCCCGACGGTGGTCCTGGAACGAAGAGCGCCGCCGGGCCGCGCCCCCACGACCCCGGGGTCGACCGAGGAGCGACGAACCGCCGCGACCGCGTGACGAACCACGCTGGGTGAAGCACACCCGCTGGGCCTTGCTCAAAGATCCGGACAACTTGAGCGACCAACAGCTCGAGGTCCTGCACGATCTCAGGAAGAACCACTCGGTCCTTTATCGGTGCTGGCAACTCAAAGAGGGACTGCGCGATCTCTACCGGCTACGCAAACCCGCCGACGCACCCGCGCACCTCGAGTGGTGGCTGCGCTGGGCGAGTCGTTCTCGCATCCCCGCGTTCGTGAAGTTGGCCCAGACGGTGCGCAAGAACCGCGAACGGATCCTGGCGGCGGTCGAACTCAGTCTCTCGAACTCGAAACTCGAGGGACTCAACTCCAAGATTCGCCTCATCAATCACCGCGGCTACGGACACCACTCGGCCGAGGCGGTCATCGCCATGGTCTACCTGTGCTGCGGTGGTCTCACCATCGAACTGCCAACGACGAGTTTTGCCCGATGAGCAAAATTCACCCACACAAACCCGAGGAGAACCCTGATTTCTTCGTCTATTTCACGGCCACCGCAGAGACGCTGATCGCGCTAGCGCTGATCGTCGGATTCGCTCGAAAGTACACGTACGTCGCGGCGGGACTCTTCAGCCTCATCGTCTGGGCGACGGCCGAAGGATTCGGTGGGCCCTACACGGTGGGCGCTTCGGACATCGGAACGGCCGTGATCTACGCCGTCGTCTTCGCGAACCTTCTCGCCATGAACTACTACGCCGGCCCAGCCCGGTTCAGCCTCGACTACTACCTCGAGAAGCGGTACTCCTGGTGGTGGCACGTCGCCGAGGTACGTCGCCCGGCGAGCGACTCGGAACTGGCGACTTCGAGCGCCACGCTGGTGTCGCAACCGGCTTGACGTCGTGCGGCCAATCGCGGA
>JAKAFH010000131.1 GCA_021818025.1 Actinomycetes bacterium
CGAGCCGGGACCCGTCTTTGACGTCGCCTGCGCGAACGCCGCGCTCGCGCTCGTCGCGGCCGATCGGGCCGCCACGTTGCGCGAAGGCTTCGAGCTGGCCGCCGAGAGCGTGCGACGTGGGCGCGCGGGCGAGTGCCTCGAGCGCCTGATCGCAGTCAGCAACAACTAGAGGGTACGCAGCTCGCTCTTGTAGCGACGGGCGTTGGCGACGTAGAGCGCGGCACCCTCGGCGATAGCCCCGGTGTCGCTCGCCTCGGGCTTGATCGACGCGGGGATCCCCACCGCGAGCGCGCGCTCGGGCACGATCGTGCGATTGCGCACCACCGCGCCGGCCGCAACGGTCGCGCCGCTGTGGACCTCGACCTCGTGCAGCACGACCGACCCACTACCGACGAGCGCCGCGTCGGAGATGACGCAGCCCTCGAGGTGGGCAATGTGCCCGACGACGCAGTCTGACCCGATGACCGTGGGGTACTCGGCGACCGCGTGCACGACGGTGCCGTCCTGGATCGAGGTCCGCTCGCCCACGATGATCGTGCCGTAGTCGCCGCGCAGCACTGCGCCGGGCCAGATGGAGGACTCGGCGCCGATGCGCACGTCGCCGATGACGACGGCGTCAGGGTGCACGAACGCGTCGGGGTGGATGGTGGGGACTCGCTCACCGAGGGCGTAGATGGGCACGGCTACCTCCTAGTGGCTCAGCCACATGATCAATTGATAGAGCCGCCAGACCAGGTAGATGGCCGTCGCGACCACGAAGAACTTCCATCGTAACGGCATCGGCTGGGGCGCCGGCTCCTCGACGGACTGGCCGCAGATCTCACAGACGTCGCCCTCGACGGGTCGGTCACAGGTCTCGCACCACTTGGCCATCAGTCAACGCGGACCCGAACCCGCAGCGGCGTCGACCCGAGCTCGAAGCGCTCGCGCAGCGAACGCTCCACGTAGCGTAGGTAGGTCGCCGGCAGCCGGCCCGACACGAAGAGCGTGAACGTCGGCGGCTCGATGGCGCCTTGCACGGCGTAGCGAATCTTGCCCGTGGGCGCGGGCTGCTTGATCTGTAGGTCGCGGATGGCTCGATTGAGTGCGCCGGTCGGGACACGCTTGACGTAGTCCGCGGCCGACTCCTGCAGTGCCGGCAGCAGGCGGTGCACGCCCTTGCCCGAGGTGGCGGTCGTCTTCAGGACAGGGGCATCGCCGAGGAAGGCGAGTTTGTCGCCCACCGTCGCCAGCACCGACGCGCGGTCGTCGGTGGCGACCAGCTCCCACTTGTTCAAGACGACGATCGCCGGGCAGCCCGCCGCGGCGATGCGCTCGGCGAGCCGCTGGTCCTGACCCGTCGCCCCGACGGTCGCGTCGATCACGAGCACCGCGATGTCCGCGCGGTCCAGCGCGTCGAGGCTGCGCAGCACCGCGTAGGTCTCGAGCCCGGCCTCGGTCCTGGCCCGACGGCGCATGCCCGCGGTGTCGATGAAGCGGATCGGCCCCGTGTCAGTCTCGACGACCGTGTCCACGGCGTCGCGCGTCGTGCCGGGCATGTCGTGCACGACGGAGCGCTCCTCGCCGATCAGTCGGTTGAAGAGCGTCGACTTGCCGACGTTCGGGCGTCCGACGATCGCGACGCGCAACGCGCCGTCGTCATCCTCGGCTTGGACCTCGGGCTCGGGCTCGTCGAGCTCGCCCGCGGCCAGGGTGTCCACGAGGTGGTCAAGCAGGTCCCCGGCCCCGCGCCCGTGCAGGGCACTGACGAAGTGCGGATCGCCCGCGCCGAGGCTCAGGAACTCCCAGCCCGCGCTCTCGTGGACCGCGTCGTCCACCTTGTTCACGACCAGTGAAACGGGCCGGCCGCTGCGAAGTGCCCAGCGCGCCGCCTGTCGGTCCTCTTCGACCAGGCCCGTCGCGACGTCAACCACCAGCAGGACGTGGTCGGCGGCGGCGATGGCGCGCTCGGCCTGCTCGGAGACCTTGGCCTCGAGCGCGTCGCCCTGGGCCAGCCATCCCCCGGTGTCCACGAGGTCGAAACTCACCCCACGCCAGTCGATCTCCACGCTCTTGCGGTCGCGGGTCACACCGCGGTGCTCCTCGACGACCGCGACCCGGCGTCCGGCTAGGCGGTTCACCAGGGAGCTCTTGCCCACGTTCGGCCGGCCAACGATGACAACCTGGGGGCGGCTCACGAGTTCACCAGCCGGCGTGGTCGGACTCGCTCGAGCGTCTCGCGCAGGTCGTTGCCCGACGTCGTCACGGTCGTGACGGGTCGAGGCAGATCGGCCAGGCCGAGTCCGTCGAGGAAGCGGTCCTCTGAGAGGCACACGTCAGGCAGCAGCAGGGTCGCGTCGATCGGCAGGGTCTCCATGGTGCGCGCGATGTCAAAGCCCGTGAGCAGACCGGCGACCTTGATGTTGCCCCCGAAGTAGCGATTCGCGACCGCGACAACGTCGATGTCACTAAAGTCGTGCTCGTCGAGGAGCTCGCGCAGCAGGGGCGCCGCGTACTCGCCCGTCAAGACGATCACACGGCCGCCGGGGTCCGCGCCCTCGCCGCCGCCGCGCTGGGCGCGGTAGCCCCAGGCCGGCGCGCCGTCGACCGACTGGAAGAAGCCCGAACCCAGGGCCGCCATCGGCAGTCGCTGGGCGAAACTCTTGGCGAAGGCCGCCACCATGCCGATCCCGTTCTCGGCCTCGTCGAGGCTGTCATAGAAGTCCTCACCGGGCGGCATCGTGCCCGCAATCAGGTAGAACTCGTCGCTCGCGTAGAAGAGAGCCCGACCGAGGAGCTCGCGCGCGAGCTCGCGGTACTTCGCCACGAGCTCGATCACGTGGCGCGCCTCCTCGGCGCGGTGCGGACGCATGGTCGCCTCGGCCGAGAAGTCACTCACCCCGACGGGCACCAGGGCGACCGAGGCCACGCTCGGGTACTGGCTGAGGATGTCCTGCATCGTGCGCTCGAGGTGGTCGCCGTCGTTCACCTCGGGACAGACCACCACCTGGACGTGCACGTCGATGCCCGCGCGCAGCAGCTCGCGCAGCCAGCGCAGGCTCGTGGCGCCACGGGGGTTGCGCAACATCGAGGCGCGCAGATCGGGATCGGTCGTGTGCACCGAGACGTACAGCGGCGTCAGACCCTCCTCGATCACCCGCTCGAGGTCGAACTCGGTGAAGCGCGTCAGGGTCGTGTAGTTGCCGTAGAGGAACGAGAGCCGAAAGTCGTCGTCCTTCACGTAGAGCGAGCGCCGCATGCCCTTGGGCAGCTGGTAGATGAAGCAGAACGAGCAGTGGTTGTCACAGGTGCGGATCCGGTCAAACACCGCCGAGTCGATGGCGAGCCCGAGCGGCTGGCCTGGCTCCTTGGCAATGGTCACCTTGCGCTCGAGGAGGTCGCCCTCGCGCTTGATCAGCAGCGTGACGTCGGCGCCGTCGATCAGTTGCTGGTACTCGATGATGTCGGTCGGCGCACGGCCGTTGACGGCCAGCAACTCGTCGCCGACGGCCAGGTCCACCCCGCCGGCGGGCGAGGACGGGGCAATCGAAGCGATACGGACCTTGGACACCGGTCTAGCCTACTGGCGCCCCCTGGAAAAGCGCCGGGAAGCGCGACCTCGACCACTCACTAGGCTGACGGCGTGTCCGTGCAACGAGTAATCCTCGCGGCGCCGC
>JAKAFH010000034.1 GCA_021818025.1 Actinomycetes bacterium
ACGCGACCGACGAAGACGTGATGAACGAGACGCCCAGGGGGTGCAGGTGCCACAGCAATCACACCATCCAGTGCCAGCCCCGTCCGACTGCGCCCGACGCTCGAAACGACTCTTCGTGTTCGACCTCGACGGGACGCTGGCTCCGAGCAAGTCGCCGCTGAGTCGCCCGATCGCCACCTTGCTCACCACGCTGCTTCGAACGATGAGCGTCGCCGTGATCTCGGGCGGCGCGTGGCCCCAGTTCGAGAAGCAACTACTGGCGCAGTTCGACACGAACGATCACTTCGAGCGACTCTTCCTGCTGCCGACCAACGGCACCCGGTTCTTTCACTACGACCAGGGATGGCGCGAGTTGTACGCCGAGAACTTCAGCGACGACGAGCAACGGACCATTATCACGTCGCTGCAGCGTGCGCTCGACGAATCGGGACTCGCCGCAACGAAGGTGTGGGGTGAGGCGATCGAGAACCGCGGCAGCCAGATCACCCTGTCGGTACTCGGCCAGGAAGCGCCGCTCACCGAAAAAGAGCGTTGGGACCCCGATTTCGCCAAACGAAGCAGAATCGTCGAAATCCTTCAACCCTTGCTTCCAGACTTCGCCATCCACATGGGTGGAACCACGTCGATCGACATCACCAAGCCAGGCATCGACAAGGCCTACGGCATCGCCAAGCTCACCGAACAATTGGGCATCACAACAGACGAGATGCTCTTCGCCGGTGACGCCATCTTCGAGGGCGGCAATGACTACCCGGTCCAAGTCGCGGGGGTCGACTCGATCCTGGTCACCGGGCCCGACGAAACGGCCCGGGTCATCCAGACCGTGATCGCGTGCCTCGGAGACGGGGCCGAGCAGGTCACGGCCACGGTGTTGTCATGAGTGACTTCGCCATGCGTCCACTCGAACTGGTCATCGAGCCCGAAGAAGGAAACCCTTTCGAGGTCGAGGGCGTACTAAACCCCGCCGCGGCCCGCGGCCCCGACGGTGAGCTCTACCTGTTCCCAAGGATGGTGGCCGCGGGGAACTACTCGCGCATCGGGATCATGAAGGTCCTCTTCGACGACGACGGCGAGCCGCGGGGGGTCGAACGCCTCGGCGTCGCCCTCGAACCCGAGACTCCCTACGAGTTGCGCCCCGGCGGTGGCGGCTGCGAGGATCCCCGGATCAGCTACGTAGAGCCGTTGCAGCACTACGTGATGACCTATACGGCGTTCTCCCCCGACGGTCCGCGGATCGCCCTCGCCATCTCAAAGGACCTGCTCTCGTGGCAACGACTGGGACTCGCCACCTTCGAGCCCTTCGAACACATCGAGTTCGACGGCGTCGACAACAAGGATGCGGTCTGTTTCCCCGTCGCCGTTCCGAATCCCTCAGATCGTCCGGAACTCGCGATCCTGCATCGACCGCTCTTCCCGGGCACCCGAGCCGAGGAGATCAGCGCGGCTGACGGCAATCACGTGGTGGATGACTATCGCGAATGCATCTGGATCTCCTACAGCACGATGCCCTTTTCGGGCATGGACCCAGCCCAGCTCCTCTCCTTCACGTCGCACCACCGACTCGCCACACCCGAGTCTCCCTGGGAGCGTCTCAAGATCGGCAGCGGCACACCCCCGGTGATGAGTCGCCACGGCTGGCTCGTCGTCTACCACGGGGTGAGCGGCGAAACCGACCCCACGACCGGCACCTGCCAGCTCACGTACGCCGCCGGGGTGATGATCCTCTCCCTCGAGCGCCCCAGTGAACTCCTCTATCGAAGCGCGTCGCCCCTACTCACGCCCACGGCGTCGCGCGAACCACGCGCCACACCAGCGGAAGTCGTCTTTCCTACCGGGATCGACCGTCGCGACGACATTGGCCAGCCCCACCGCTACGACGTCTACTACGGGCTCAACGACTTTCGCATCGGCGTCGCGCGCCTCGACGTGCCACCTGACCTACCCGACGCCGCCGTTGCCCCGGAGCGGTGAGGCCAGTGCCCACGGCCGTTCGTCGACGACGTCGCCCAGGACACCGCGGCGCACTCTACTGTCGAGTCGTGACGCTGACCGTACCAACGAAGGGACCATCGTGACGCCAGCCCCACTTCGACAACGACCAGCCTGGCGAGCGCTCGAGGCCCACGCCGAATCGATCGGACGCCTTCACTTGCGCGAGCTCTTCGCCGATGACCCCGATCGGGGCCGGCGCCTGCGGGCGCAGGCGGCCGGGCTCTACCTCGACTACTCGAAGAACCGGGTCACTGACGAGACAATGGGCCTGCTCGGCCAGCTCGCGATTGAATCAGACCTCGCTGGACGCCGTGACGCGATGATGCGCGGCGAGCACGTCAACGTCTCAGAAGATCGCGCCGTTCTGCACGTCGCGCTGAGAATGCCACGCGACGCGTCACTCGTGGTCGACGGCGTCGACGTGATCGACGAAGTCCACTCGGTGCTGGCGCGAATGGCCGACTTCGCCACCCGCGTCCGATCGGGCCAGTGGAGGGGTTTCACCGGCCGGACCATCAAGAACGTCGTCAACATCGGTATCGGCGGATCGGACCTCGGCCCGGTGATGGCCTACGAGGCCCTTCGTTTCTATAGCCGTCGCGACATGACCTTCCGCTTTGTCTCGAACGTCGACAGCGATGATTTCGTTGAGGCGGTCCGCGACCTCGACGCCGCTGAGACGTTGTTCATCGTCTCGTCCAAGACCTTCACGACGACCGAGACACTCACCAACGCGCGTTCCGCCAGGGCCTGGCTGCTCGCACAGCTGGGCGACGACGCAGCCGTCGCCAAGCACTTCGTCGCGGTGTCGACCAACGCGCAGCAGGTCGCCGCCTTCGGCATCGACACCACGAACATGTTCGAATTCTGGGACTGGGTCGGCGGACGTTACTCGATGACCTCGGCGATCGGACTTTCCACCATGCTCGCCATCGGTCCCGACGCCCACGCTGATCTCTTGGCGGGCTTTCACGCGATGGACGAGCACTTCCGCCTCGCACCCTTCGAGGAGAACCTTCCGGTTCTGATGGGACTGATCGCCGTGTGGAACCGCAACTTCCTCGGCTGTCCAACGGTCGGGGTCTTACCCTACGAGCAGTACCTGAAGCGACTTCCGGCGTACCTCCAGCAACTGACGATGGAGTCGAACGGCAAGCACGTCACGCTCGACGGTGCCGACGTGGAATACGACACGGGACCCGTCTACTGGGGTGAACCCGGTACCAACGGCCAGCACAGCTTCTATCAACTTCTCCATCAGGGCACGTCGATCATCCCCGTCGACATCATCGGTTTCGCACGGAGTCTCAACCCGCTCGGGGACCACCACGACGTCTTGAGCGCGAACGTCTTCGCCCAGGCCGAGGCGCTCGCCTTTGGCAAAACCGAGGCCGAAGTTCGCCGCGACGCCGGCCCGGGGGGCGTCGTCGCGCACCGGGTCATGGAGGGGAACCGTCCCTCCAACGTCCTGCTCGGCGACGTGCTGACGCCGAGGCTGCTCGGCTCGCTCATCGCGCTCTACGAGCACTCCGTGTTCACCCAGGGCGCGATCTGGGGGATCGACTCCTTTGACCAGTGGGGCGTCGAACTCGGCAAGGCGCTCGCCAGCGCGATCGTCCCCGAGCTCACGGGCGACGCGCCGACACTTCGCCACGACTCGTCGACGAACGCGCTGATCGAGCACTATCGAGCGCTGAACGGAAGAGGTTCCTGATGCCCACGCAGACACCGATGCAGTTGGGCATGATCGGCCTCGGCCGCATGGGGGCGAACATTGTCCGACGCCTGACCCGCGACGGACACCGCTGCGTCGCCTACGACGTGAACCCCGAAGCTGTCGCCAAGCTGGAAGGCGACGGCGTCGTCGGTGCGACTTCCTTGGCCGACCTCGCAGCGAAACTCGACGCGCCACGAACGATCTGGCTCATGCTGCCCGCGGCGATCACCGGGGACACGCTTAACCAGTTGGTCGACTACCTAGAACCCGGTGACGTCGTGATCGACGGGGGCAATTCCTTCTACCAGGACGACATTTCGCGCTCCCGAGAACTCGCGGTCCGCCAGATTCACTACGTGGACTGCGGGACGAGCGGAGGGGTCTGGGGCCTCGAGCGCGGCTACAGCCTGATGATCGGCGGAGAAGCGCCAATCGTGGCCCGACTCGACCCGCTCTTTCGCTCGATCAGCCCCGGCGAGGACGGCGTCGCGCCGACGGTGGCCCGTTCGGGTCGACCCGGTACCGCGACCAGTGGTTACCTGCACTGTGGACCGAACGGCGCCGGGCACTTCGTCAAGATGGTGCACAACGGCATCGAGTACGGCATGATGGGGGCCATCGCCGAGGGACTCAGCATCCTCAAACACGCGAACGCCGGCGCGTCGGACATCGAAGCCGACGCCGAGACGACACCGATGCGCAACCCCGACTTCTACAGCTACGACCTCGACGTCGCCGAGATCGCCGAACTCTGGCGCCACGGATCGGTCATCAGCTCGTGGTTGATGGACCTGACCGCCGAGGCACTCGCCGGTTCGCCCGAACTCGATGAATTCAGCGGACGCGTCTCGGATTCGGGCGAGGGCCGTTGGACCGTGCAGGCCGCGATCGACGAGTCGGTCCCCGCACCGGTGATCAGCGCCGCGCTCTGGCAGCGCTACGAATCTCGCGAACGCGGACAGTTCGCCGCGAAAGTGCTCTCGGCCATGCGCTCAGAGTTCGGCGGTCACGTCGAGAAGCGGTCGTGACGGTGGACCGGTGTCCCGCGTCGCGGTTGCTAGAAGCCGAGCGATGCGCCCGATGAGTACTCACCCGATCGAAACCGACGTCGACATTCCCGCCAACCACGTCATCGTGCTCTTCGGCGCGACCGGTGACCTCGCGCGGCGAAAGATCCTCCCGGGGCTGTACCACCTCGCGCTGGCCGGACTGCTCCCCAAGGCGTACCGGATCATCGGTTCGGCTCCGCCGGCGTTCGCCATCTCGAACGAGGATTTCCGAACGCTCGCGCGCGAGTCAGTCGATCAGTTCAGCGATCTCGCGCCCGACGGCGGCGTGTGGGACTCCTTTGTCGCCTCGCTGTCCTTCGTTGCGTCCTCGGCCGAGGACGGTTCGGCCCTGCTCGCCGCGATCGAAGAGGCGGAGGCTGCCATCGGCGGCGACGTCAGTCGTTTGTTCCACCTGGCCGTCCCGCCCGACGCGGTGCTGGGCCTCGTGACCATGGTGGGCGGCTCGGAGCTACGCCGCAACGCCCGGGTAATCCTCGAAAAGCCCTTCGGCGTGGACCTGGCGTCCGCGAAGACGCTCAACGTGGTCATCAAGGCGAACTTCGACGAGACCCAGGTGTTTCGCATCGACCACTTCCTCGGCAAGGAGTCGATCGACAACATCCTCGCCCTGCGGTTCGCCAACCGGTTCTTCGAACCCCTGTGGAACCGCGACCACGTGCGCTACGTGCAAATCGACGTCCCCGAGACAATCACGATCGAAGGTCGCGCCGCGTTCTACGAGCCGACCGGCGCCTTTCGCGACATGGTCGTCAGCCATCTCTTCCAGGTGCTTGGCTTCATCGCCATGGAGCAGCCCACGTCGCTCGAGGCCCGTCCCCTGCGCGACGAGGTCCACAAGGTGTTCGAGTCGATACGGCCGATCGATCCGACTCACGTCGTGCGCGGGCAATACGACGGCTACCGTGACGAGGTCGGCGTCGCGCCCGACTCACAGACCGAGACGTTCATCGCGCTGCGCGTCGAGGTTGAGAACACGAGGTGGAAGGGTGTCCCGTTCTACCTGCGGACCGGCAAGGCCCTCGCCGAGAGCCGCCAGGTCATCACGATCGGCTTCGAGGAACCCGTGATGCGGCTCTTCTCGTTCGCTTCGAACGTTCCTGAGAATCACGGCAACCGATTGGTCGTCGACTTCGCGGACCCCGGTTCGATCCACGCGCACTTCTTCGCGAAGCGTCCCGGCCCAGAGATGCGACTCGACGCGGCGCAGATGACGTTCAACTACGCGGGTTCCTTCCAGAAGGCCCACCACCTCGAGGCCTACGAGTATCTGATCCTCGAGGCGATGCTCGGCAAGCGAACGCTCTTCACCCGCTCCGACGGCATCGAGCGACTGTGGGAGGCGAGCGCGAACCTCCTGGCGTCGCCCCCAGCGGTCGAGCGCTACGCCCAGGGTTCGTGGGGACCCCAGTCCGCGATTGATCTCATCGCGCCGAACTCGTGGTGCCTACCCGAATGACCGAACGCGTGCGGCTCCTCCTCTCGGACGTCGACGGTACGCTCGTGACGCCCGACAAGCAACTCACGCCGAGTTCGATACGCGCCGTCGATGCGTTACGAAGCGCCGGGATCGCCTTCGCCATCACCAGTGCGCGGCCACCCCGGGGCCTGCGTCGATTCGTGGAACCACTCGGACTGACGACACCCCTCGGCGCGTTCAACGGCGCGGTGCTCATCAACGGTGACCTCAGCGTCATCGAGCAACGGACGATCCCCGATGACCTGCTCGCTCCCCTCATCGACGTGCTTAGGTCGCACGCCATGTCGATCTGGGTCTTTCGTGGCGACGAGTGGCTGGTCCGAGACGGAGCCGGACCCCACGTCGACCAGGAGTCGGCCATCTGCGAGCGCGGCCCGACGGTGGTCACCGACTTCGCGGGCGTCGTTGACGGGGTCAACAAGATCGTCGGCGTCAGCGACGACGCAGCGGCGAGTAAAGCCGCCTGGTTGGCCGCTACCGAACTATTCGGCGCGCGTCTGTCGGCGACTCGTTCCCAGACGTACTACCTCGACGTGACCCACCCCGACGCCACCAAGGGCAGCGTCGTGCGCTACCTCGCCGGCCGGTACGCCATCAAGACCAGCGAGATCGCCACCATCGGCGACATGCACAACGACGTATCCATGTTCGAAGCGTCGGGACTCAGTATCGCGATGGGAAACGCCGAACCAGCCGTCCAGCGAGCCGCGATCCACGTCACCAGTTCTAACGCCGAGGAGGGGTTCGCGCGGGCGGTCGACGCGTTCATCTTGCGCTAGTGGCACCGGTGCGTCAACGCGTCGTCGATCGATCGGCGAGTGCGTCGGTCTACGCTGCGTTCGTGTCGTCCCCGCGCAACGAGCACCGTCGCCCACCCGAGGACCCAGGAGTCATCGGTCGACCCCGATGGTAACCGTCGCCGTGCTCGTGGTCGCCGTCGCGATACTGATCTTCGTCTTCTACTGGTCGGGTCGCTACGGTGGGCGAGGAACGGTGACCGGTACGTCACTTCGCCGCGGCCCCCGGGCGCACACCACGTCGCGAGGCAGACCCAAGGTTGGATACGAAAAGCGCGAGGAGGCCGAGGTCCACGCCCGACTCCTGTCGAAACGCGATGGGGTTCTGATGAACGTCTACCAGTGCGGCGAGTGCGCCAAGTGGCACGTCGGTCACGGGCGGTGACACGCGGCGCCAGCGCTACGCACTAGTGGGCGGACCCGAGCTTCGAGTGACCAGGCGGTCGCTTACTCTGGGCGCGAAACGCCCTGCGCCCGGGTCAGTCGATCACGCGACGTTCGCCCGCATGCCGCGAACCACCGGGCGACCCGCGCTGATCCAGCTGCTCGTGCCGCCGATGACCGAGCGAACATCGTGACCGATCCGAGCCAGGTGCGCCGCGGCGATTCGGCTGCGGCTGCCACTCTGACAGATGACGTAGATCGGCTGACCCACGGGTAGCTCGTGTGCGACGTCGGGCACCGTGCTGAGTGGAACGAGACGCGCTCCGGGCACGTGCCCCGCTGCGTATTCGTGAGGTTCTCGCACATCGAGTACGTGGGCACCGTCAGCGTGTGCCGCGATGAAATTGCGAACGTCGACCTCAGAAATCACGACTGTCTCCTCTTATGCAGTGGTACGCCAGTATACCCCATGGGGTATCCGAATCAAGCGGGCCCAACGCCGACTCAACGACTCGTGACGGCGCCGTGGGCCACCAATGGTGCTACGGTTAGGCCGCTGTACTACGGGAGCTCGGACGTACCGGGCTGAGAGGGTGGTTGGCTTTCGAGCCGCAGTACCACCGACCGTCGAACTTGTCCGGGTAATGCCGGCGTAAGGAGATCATGGTGGTCAGCCAACCAGATTCGTCATTCACATTGATTCCGGGCGATCGCCACGCGGAAGTTCCCCGAACCCTCGTCGAGCCGGTCCCCCAGGCGCTCGGACTCATCGACCAGTTCGGACTGTGGGGGAACCTCGGCGTCAGCCTGCTCGGCTTCACCGGCGCCATCTTCGTCCTGCAACCTAACGGTGGCGGAACACCCGAGCTCTCGTTCCTGGCCGCTCTCACGGCGATCCTCGTCGGCACCGCGCTGGGGACGCTCGCCATCGCGTTCTCGGGAGTGGCCGGGGCCCGCACCGGTGCGCCAGCCATGGTCCTGCTGCGCGGCGTCTTTGGGAGCCGGCTGTCCTACGTACCCACGTTGATCAACATCGTGCAGCTGCTGGGGTGGGGCATCTTCGAGCTCGTCACCATCGCGACCGCCGCGCGCACCGTCGAGCCCGGACTCGCTCAGTGGGTCTACGTCGTAATCGCGGGCACGATCACCGGCCTCTTGACCCTGCGCCCCCTCGGGGCGATCCGCATCCTGCGACGTATCGCGACGCCCGCGGTCTTGGTCGTGCTCGTCTATCTCTTCGTCGAGCTGCTGCGCCACCCGATGCCCGCACTCGCCCACGGCACCTGGACGGGTTTTTGGGCCGCGACCGACACGGTGATCGCCGTCGCCATCTCGTTCGCGCCACTCGCGGCCGACTACACGCGTCACTCCCGGACCCCCCGGACGGCCTTCTGGGGTGCTTTCGCCGGCTACGGCGTCACCCAGGTGCTGTGCTACGTGATCGGTCTCGTGGCGTTGGTGACGGTCGCGCGAAACCCCTCTGATATCTACGGCGCCTTCATCGCCGTGCCCCTGGGCACGCTCGGCTTCGCGTTGCTCGCCGCGCGCGAACTCGATCAGTCCTTCGCGGACGTGTACTCCACGGTCGTGTCGATCCAGAATCTGCGTCCCCTGTGGGACCGGCGGGTCCTCGCGTTGGTTGTGGCGACGCTCACGACGGCGCTGGCTCTCGGCATCAACATCGCCGACTACGAGAACTTTCTCGTGCTGCTCGGCTCGGTGTTCGTCCCGCTTACGGCCGTCTTCATCGTCGACTTCTTTCTGCTCTCCAAGGGTCACTTGAACCTGTCCGCGCGGGCGCAGAGCCGCTCGACCATGCTGATCCCCTGGGGAATCGGGTTCGTCGTCTATCAGCTGATCAATCCCGGCTACATCGGCTGGTGGGTGGCGATGTGGGGGCGAATCGGAACGGCACTCCACTTCCACGCGCCGTCGTGGATGTCGGCGTCGCTCACCTCCTTTGTCGTGTCGGTCATCGCGACCCTCGTCACCGGCGCGGTCGTCGCCGCGAGGTCGAGGCGCCACGCGCCTGAACTCACCGGCACCGCCGACGCCGAGGTCTGAGACGCCGAGCCGCGATAACCCCGGACCCGACGAACTCGTCCACGGGATGTTGGACGATCTCGTCGCACCCGACTGGCCGCCGATCGGCGACGTGGAAGCGTCTGACGTCCTGGCCCGCTACGTGGGTACGGTACGGGCTCGTTCGGCAACGATCTGGCGAAGTCCGCGACCGATGTCGGCGGCGGCGCTCGTCGCGATCGCCGGACGCACGCTCTTCGTCAAGCGCCACCACATACGCGTTCGTTCGCGCCAACGCCTCGAACTCGAACACGACTTCGCCCACCACCTCCGCTCGCGCGGAATCGACACCCCGATGATTCTCGCGACCTCCGATGGGTCGTCGGTCGTCGCGCACGGGGACTACCTCTACGAAGTCCACGAGGTCGCCGCGGACGTCGACCTCTACCGCGACGTTCCCTCGTGGCACCCGTTTCTTCACCGTGGCCACGCGAAGGCCGCCGGCGCGGCCCTCGCCCAGTTCCACGCGGCGGCCGCGGATTTCAACGTGGGACCGTGGCCATTTGACGTCCTGGTCGATTCCTCGTCGATCACGCTCGCCGCTGATCCCGCCGACGCGTACCGGCGTCTCGTGACCACCCGGACGGGTCTTCGTCGTGCGACCGCCCCGTACGACGTCGTCGGCGACTTCGAATCGGTCCTGCGCGAACCGCTCGAGACCGCGGCCGCCCGGCTCGCCGACGTCGCGACCCAGTGGACCCACGGCGACTGGCACGGCTCGAACCTCACGTGGCGTGACCCAACCCCCGACGCCGGTGTCGCGAGCGTGATCGACCTCGGCTTGTCGAATCGTACGTTCGCGATGCACGATCTCGCGATCGCCATCGAGCGCAGCATCATCGACTGGCTCGACACGGCCGGCGTCGGGACCGCCTCAGTCGACTACGTAGCCCTCGGTGCGCTCCTCGACGGCTACGCCACGGTTAGAGCGCTTACCGAGGTGGACCTCGCCACCCTGTGCGCGGTGCTGCCCGTCGCCCACGTGGAGTTCGCCCTGTCCGAGGTCGAGTACTTCGGGGCGGTCGTCAACTCGCGCGCGAACGTCGACCTCGCCTACCGGAGCTACCTCCTCGGTCACGTCCAGTGGTTCGCGTCACCCGATGGAGTCGCGCTCCTCGCGCGACTTCGGGCCGGCGCTGATCTCGGAACTAGGTCGACGCGGCCGCCGATCGATACCGTAGGGCGAGGTCAGACGGAGGTTTCACAAGCAGCCACCAGTAGGGTGGTCGAGTGAGGCTTTCCTGCGCGAGTAGTCGAGCGGTCGTGGCGGCGGTGGTGGGTTACTTCGGCGCCGCGCCGATTCCCAGCGCGACGATTCGTGACGCCGTCGTGGTCGTCGCCGTCGCGGGCGCGATCGCGTGGCCCCGTCTGACTGGTCGAGCGTCGACGTCGTGTTCGATCTCGCCGTCAGCGCCGCCGGATTCCTCGCGCGACGAACGAGAGGGGCCGTCTCGGGTGACGGCCGTGACGAGTACGGAGGTAGACCATGTCCAGTGAAGAGTCCCGCGCCAAGGTCGCGTTCATGATCATCAGTGACGACCCCGCACGCGCGGTGCCCGGCATGGTCATGGCGACGCGCATGAAGGTCAACCGAGGCGTCGACGTTCGCGTCCTGTTCTTCGGCCCCGCCGTCAGGTTGGCCGCGAGCGGCCTGATCGACACGCAACTCGCCGAGATGCGAGACGCCGGCATCGGCGCCACCGCCTGTCGGGCCAACGTCGAACAGTACGAGGTGACCGAGGAGATCGGCGTACGTCCGCTCGAACTGCTGGCCGCCGGGGCCGAAGTCGAGTCCTTCGCCCTCGAGGGCTACACGGTCGTCAGTTTCTAGACCACGTTTTGAACGGCTCGTAGAACGATCGAGCTCTCGGTGCGAACTCCTACACCGTGGCGAACCGCGTGACGTTACTGCTCCACCGTGTGCTGGTTCCTGGCACCGTGGTCGCCGACCGCTCGCCCGACTTCGAGCGGGGTCCGGCTACGACGCCCGTGCGGCCTCTTGGATCCGCAGGGTCGCAATCAACAAGCAGACGGTGACCGGGGCGACGAAGACGCCGATGGTCAAGATCCCCAACAGCGTGAACGCTCCGAGAACTCCGAGGACCAGCCACGTGAAGACGCCGACGCCGTCTCGCGCGTGTCCCAGGCGAACCACGATGGTCCCGATGGCGAGGAGGGCGCCAACTAGTGGAACGGCGACGATGAGAATGACCTTCCCGCCGTTCACCTGAACCAGCGTCTGCGGAGCCGAACCGCGGTAGACGGGTAACGCGTAGGCCGCCACGAGCAACGCAGCCGCGTAGACCACGGACGCCACCAGCCACGAACGTGTCCACGTGTCCAACCGGGTCCAGCCGCCGATCACAAACTGACTGTACCTATCACGCGTGCGCGAGCGAGTTCGCACGACGCCAGGTCTCGTGCGGCACGGACCGCTCGCGATGGTGCCCGTCAACGCTGACCACCCCATCGTTCGTACAGCGCCCGACCAATGGCGCCCGCTGGGACGGTGCTCGCCGTTGGCACTCGCGTAGCGCTGGGGAGACGGGGTAACCCGGCGGACCTTAAGTTCAATGATGAACTAATTGCACATCGTGCAGTCACTTTGGCATACTGAAAACATGGTGGCTGACCCCCTCGGGCGACGGGAGCGCAAACGGCTCGCGACCCACCACGCACTGCGCACCGCGGCCCTGCGACTCGGCGCCGAGCGAGGGATCCGCGACGTCACGGTCGAGGAGATCGCGACCGCCGCCGACGTCTCGGTGCGAACGTTCTACGATCACTTCCCCTCCAAGGAGGACGCGATCATCGGGTTCGACGCGTGGCGCGTGGGCCAGTTGCGCGACGCGCTCGCCAGCCGACCCATCGACGAGGCGCCGCTCGAGGCGCTGCGCGTCGTGATGGGCCAGCTCTTCCACGAGTCGAGTGATGAATGGCCGCTTCGCATGCGCGCCATCAAGGCCGACCCGGCATTGATGGGGCGGATGTTCGTCTCCTTCATCGCCTACGAACGAGCACTGGTCGAGGTGATCGAACAGCGAACCGGTCTGGACAGCGACACCGACCCGTACCCGGCCCTGGTAACGGCCGTCGCCACCGCGGCCTTTCGGGCTTCGATGACCACCGCGCGCGCGAGCGGTGGCGTGCTCGATCCGGCGGCGACCTTCGACGCCGCCATCGCCCGGCTGAGCAGCGCACTTCGCCCGCCCGCGGACGAGGACGGGAACGCCGCGTGCTGATCCGACTCCTGCGAACTCACCTTCGCCCGTACCGCATCCAGGTGCTCATTCTCACTGCGCTACTCGTCGCCCAGACGGTGGGCAACCTCTACCTGCCGAACCTGAACGCCGACATCATCAACGACGGGGTCGTCACGGGCAATCTCCACTACATCATCCGCACCGGCGTCTGGATGATCCTGCTGACGTTCGCGATCGGCATATTCGCCGTGATCGCCGTCTACCTGGCCTCTCGCGTCTCGATGGCCACCGGCGCCGACATGCGTCGCTCGGTCTTTTCGCGCGTGCAGTCGTTCTCCGCGCGCGACGTCAACCACTTCGGCACGGCCTCGCTGATCACCCGAAACACCAACGATATCCAGCAGATCCAGTTGTTCTTGCAGATGGCCCTCACCATGATGGTGATCGCACCGATCATGTCCGTGGGCGGCATCATCATGGCCCTGCACGAGGGCACGAAGCTCTCGACCCTGCTGCTGGTGTCGATCCCGGTCATGACCGCGTTCATCGGCGTCGTGATGGTGCGCGTCATCCCCCAGTTCCGCTCGATGCAGACCAAGATCGACCGGATCAATCAGGTCTTGCGCGAACAGATCACTGGGGTGCGAGTGATTCGCGCGTTCGTGCGCCGCGAGTCCGAAGCCGAACGCTTCGCCCAGGCCAACGCCGACCTGACGGGCACCGCGCTGCGGGTGAACCGCATCTTCGCGCTGACGATGCCCGTGATGATGGTGATCTTGAACCTCTCGAGCGTGGCGGTGATCTGGTTCGGCGGACGATTCGTCAGCGAAGGTTCCATGCCCATCGGTAACCTGACCGCCTTCTTGACCTACATCCTGCAGATTCTCACCTCGGTGATGATGGCCGTGATGGTCACGATCCTCGTGCCGCGGGCGGCCGCCAGCGCCGAGCGGATCGCCGAGGTCCTCGACACCGTCCCGACGATCACCGACCCGACCTCCCCGATCACGCCGGTGCCGACGGGCTCGGTGCATCTGACCAACGTGTCCTTCGCCTACCCCGGCAGTGAGCGGCCGGTGCTCGACGCGATCACCGTCGCGTTCGAACCGGGTGTGACGAGCGCCATCATCGGAGGAACCGGGAGCGGCAAGACCACACTCGTCACGTTGATCCCGCGCCTCTTTGACGTGACGACCGGCACGCTTGAGGTCAACGGCGTCGACGTACGCGACCAACGTCAAGAGACGCTGTGGGCCGGCATCGGATTCGTGCCCCAGACGGCCTTCCTCTTCAGCGGCACCGTCGCCACCAACCTGCGCTTCGCGCGGCCCGACGCCACCGACGCCGAACTGTGGCGCGCCCTCGAGGTGGCCCAGGCCCGGGACTTCGTCGCGGTCATGCCCGGCGGGCTCGACGCACCAATCGACCAGGGCGGGACCAACGTCTCGGGCGGCCAGCGTCAGCGCCTGGCGATCGCGAGAGCACTGGTCAAACGGCCGCGCATCTATCTCTTTGACGACTGCTTCTCGGCGCTCGACGCCGCGACCGACACCCGACTTCGCGAGGCCCTCGTCGCCGAGACCACCGACGCCACGGTGATCATCGTGGCCCAACGCGTGAGCACGATCATGCACGCCGACCGCGTCGTCGTCCTCGACGACGGTCTCGTGGTGGGCGTCGGCACCCACGACGAGTTGGTCGAGTCCTGCGATTCCTATCGCGAGATCGTGATCTCTCAACTCGGCGAGGGGGCCGTGCGATGACGATGGGGCCGATGCACGCGATGCGCGGCGCCAACGCGGCGCCCCCTCGGACCAGCAAGGACGTGCGAGCCACGCTGCGTCGTCTCGTGGGTCGACTCCACCCGGAGCGGTGGCGACTCCTCGGGGCACTCGTGCTCGGGGTCACCGCGGTCTCCTTCATGGTGTCCGGGCCCCAGATACTGGGTAACGCCACCAACGTCCTGTTCGACGGGATCATCGCGAAACGCCTACCCGCCGGCACCACGATGGCCCAGGCCCTGCAGTATCTGCGCGGCCACGGGCACGCCCAGACCGCGACCATGATCGCCGGACTGCACCTCACCCCGGGCGTCGGGGTCAACATCGACCGACTGGGCGCCATCCTCGGAGTCGCCGCCATCGTCTACCTGCTCGGCGCGTCGTTCAACTACTTCCAGGGCTACACGATGGCCGGTGTCACCCAGCGCGTCATGTCGGGGCTGCGCCGCGACGTCGAGACCAAGATGAACCAACTCCCGCTGCGCTACTTCGACAGCCACCCGCACGGCGACGTGCTGAGCCGGGTCACCAACGACATCGACAACCTGACGACCACGATCCAGCAGGGTCTCAGCCAGCTGCTCAACTCGGTCCTGACCGTCGTGGGCGTGCTCGCGATGATGATCTGGATCTCGCCACTGCTCGCGGTGGTGGCGGTCGTGACGATTCCCCTCGCGCTGGTCATCACGCTCATCATCGCGCGGCGCTCGCAGGTGCAGTTCGCGGACCAGTGGCGTCAGACCGGTGCACTGAACGGACTCGTGGAGGAGACCCACAGCGGGCACGAGTTGGTACAGGTCTTCGGTCGGCGAGAGGCGACCGTCGAGGAGTTCAACCGGCAGAATGGGCTGCTCTACCGCTCGAGCTTCCGCGCGCAGTTCCTCTCGGGGATCGTGCAACCCTCGATCCTGTTCCTCTCGAACATCAACTACGTGGTCATCGCCGTCGTCGGTGGGTATCGGGTCGCGTCAGGACTCTTGTCACTCGGCGCCGTGACCGCCTTCATCCAGTATTCGCGCCAGTTCACGATGCCCATCACGCAGATCGCCGGGCAGATGAACATGCTCCAGTCCGGTTTGGCCTCAGCCGAGCGGGTCTTTGAGTTCCTCGACGCCGACGAAGAGTCGCCCGACGTCGTCGCCGCCACCGAGGCGCCGTCGGGCGGGCGTGGCGGCCACGTACGACTCGAACACGTCTCGTTCCGCTACGAGCCCGAGCACCCGCTCATCGAGGACTTCTCGCTCGACGTCGCACCCGGCGAGACCGTGGCCATCGTCGGACCCACCGGCGCGGGCAAAACCACGGTGGTGAACCTCCTCGTTCGCTTCTACGAGGTGGACGCCGGACGAATCGTGCTGAACGGCGTGAGCTACCAGGACCTGACCCGCGACGCGGTCCGTCGGGCCTTTGGCATGGTGCTCCAGGACACGTGGGTGTTCGCTGGCTCGATTCGAGACAACATCGCCTACGGACGGCCCGAGGCCACCGACGACGAGGTCGTCGCCGCGGCGCGCGCCGCGCACGTCGACAACTTCGTGCGCACGCTCCCCGAGGGCTACGACACCCTGCTCGATGACGAGGCCTCCAATCTGTCCTCGGGCCAGAAGCAGCTGCTCACCATCGCGCGGGCCTTCCTCGCCGACCAGAGCATCCTCATCCTCGACGAGGCGACGAGCAACGTCGACACCCGCACCGAGGTCTTGATCCAAGAGGCGATGGCCCGGCTGCGCGTGGGCCGCACGAGCTTCGTCATCGCCCACCGGCTCTCCACCATCCGCCACGCCGACATCATCTTGGTCATGGACCACGGGCGCATCGTCGAGCAGGGCGACCACGACGCACTCATGGCCAGCCGGGGGCTGTACTACTCGCTCTACAACAGTCAGTTCGCGGGTGCGACGACCTGATCGGGCTCGGGCCCTCGACGAGTCACTAACCTGACTCGCGCGTGACCATCCTCGTCGACCTCCAACGCGTCAGCCTGCGCGGCGCCGATCGTTCCGTGCTGGACGACCTCTCGCTCACCGTCTCTGACGGCGAGCGCATCGGCGTCGTCGGCATCAACGGGACGGGCAAGACCGCCCTCTTGCGCATCGTGGCGGGGACTCTCACCCCCGACGGTGGTGAGATCCGCCGCGGTCGCGACGTTCGCGTCGGCGTGCTCGAGCAGGAACCGGTTCTGCCCGTTACGAGCGTGCGCGAGGCGCTCGGCCACGGGTGGCAGGTCGACGCCGCGCTCGACCGGCTCGACATGCTGGGCTTCGTCGACGCGTCAACGTCGGAGCTCTCGGGCGGCCAGCGCAAGCGCGTCGCCCTGGCCCGGCTCTTCGCGCAGCCGGCCGACCTGCTGATCCTGGATGAACCGACCAACCACCTGGACCTGAACGCGATCCGCTGGCTCGAGCAGCACCTGCTGGAGTTCCGCGGGGGCGTCGTACTGGTCAGCCACGACCGGTTCCTCCTCGACCAGGTCACCACGCGCATGGTCGAGATCGACCGCGGCGCGACCTACGTCCACGGGGGTGGCTACGGCCGGCTCCTCGAGGCCCAGGCCGAACGCGAGGCCCAGGCGGCCTCGGCCGAGCAGGTTCGCAGCAACCTCGCGCGAACGGAACTCGCCTGGTTGCGCCGCGGCGTGAAGGCTCGCTCGACCAAACCCCAAGCCCGCATCGACGCCGCGCACCGACTCCTCGCCCAGCGCCCGAGCGCGGCGGCGAGGTCGGGGACCCTGGACTTGAGCACCCAGACGCCTCGTCTGGGCAACACCGTCATCCGAGCCCACCACGTGGCCTTCGCCTACGAGGACGGCGCCACCCTGCTGCACGACGTCGACCTCGACCTCGGACCCGGCGACCGGATCGGCATCGTGGGGGCCAACGGCGCGGGCAAGTCGACCCTGCTCGATCTGCTCGCGGGGCGGCGTGCACCCAC
>JAKAFH010000132.1 GCA_021818025.1 Actinomycetes bacterium
CGAGCAGGCCAAGGCCGTCTCCTACGGGCTCGCCTACGGCATGGAGGCCTTCGGGCTCAGCCAGCGACTCGGGCTCACGGTCGCCAACGCCCGGGCGATCATGGACCGGTACTTCGAGGGCTTCCCGACGCTGCGCGCCTACATGGACGAGACGGTGCGCGAGATCCGTGACCGGGGCTTCTCGCGCACCGAACTGGGCCGGATCCGGCCGTTCCCGGACCTGGCGACCGCGACCGGACCCCAGCGCCAGGCGGCCGAGCGTCAGGCCATGAACGCGGGCATCCAGGGACTCGCGGCCGACGTCTTCAAGTCCGCGCTGGTGCGCCTCGACGACTTCTTGCGCGAAGGCGGCCACGCGGCCCGGCTGATCCTGCAGGTCCACGACGAAGTCCTCGTCGAGGCGCCGCCCGAGGAGCGTGACGAGGTCGGCGCGATCATCGTCGATGCCCTGATCAACGCCGCTGCGCTGACGGTGCCCCTCGACGTCTCCCTGCACTGGGGCGAGAACTGGGCGCAGGCCAAGGGCTAGCCCTCTGCTAGAATTGCGCGTCGGGTTAACGCCGGTAGTCCGACCCTCGTCGCCTAGTCAGGCCCCGGCGTGGCCATCGAAAAGGTAGTACCAATGTCGGAAGGCTCCAGCCTCCTTTCCTCCCAGCCCATGGGAACCTTCGACGCCGAGGGAAACTACATTCCCCGCGTCATCACCGAAGACAACCTGGTCGGCACTGACCTGACGACCCTGGTCGGCAACAGCGTCCTCGAGTTCGACGACGGGGACCTGGTGAGCGGCATCGTGGTCAAGATCGACCACGACGAAGTGCTGCTCGACATCGGCTTCAAGTCCGAGGGCGTCATCCCCGCGCGCGAGCTCTCCATCCGCAACGACGCCGACCCGGCGGACATCGTGTCCCTGGGCGAGCGCATCGAGTGCCTCGTCCTGCAGAAGGAGGACAAGGAGGGCCGCCTCGTCCTTTCCAAGAAGCGCGCCCAATACGAGAAGGCCTGGGCGAACATCGAGGAGCTCAAGACCCGCGACGAGATCGTCAAGGGTGTCGTCATCGAGGTCGTCAAGGGCGGTCTCATCGTGGACATCGGCCTGCGCGGCTTCCTGCCCGCCTCGCTCGTCGAGCTTCGCCGGGTGCGCGAGCTGCAGCCCTACATCGGCAAGACCGTCGAGGCCAAGATCATCGAGCTCGACCGCAACCGCAACAACGTCGTGCTGTCGCGTCGCGCGTGGCTCGAGGAGACCCAGAAGGAGCAGCGCGGCGACTTCCTCAACAACCTGAAGCCCGGCGAGCGCCGCCACGGCGTGATCTCCTCGGTCGTCAACTTCGGTGCGTTCGTGGACCTGGGCGGCATGGACGGGCTCATCCACGTCTCGGAGCTCTCCTGGAAGCACATCGACCACCCGAGCCAGGTCGTCGCGGTCGGCGACGAGGTCGACGTCGAGGTCCTGGACGTCGACTTCTCCAAGGAGCGCATCTCGCTGTCACTCAAGGCGACCCAGTCGGACCCGTGGCAGGTCTTCGCCGACGGCCACGCCGTCGACCAGCTGGTCTACGGCCGGGTCACCAAGCTCGTGCCCTTCGGCGCCTTCATCCAGGTCGGCGACGGCATCGAGGGCCTCGTGCACATCTCGGAGATGGCCGCGCACCACGTGGACTCGCCCGACCAGGTCGTCACCGCCGGTGAGGAGCTCTGGGTCAAGATCATCGAGCTCGACACCGCCCGACGTCGCATCAGCCTGTCGATCAAGCAGGCCGCCGAGGGTGGCGAGGTCTCCGAGGAGTACCGCGAGGCCTTCGGTAGCCACGCCTACGACAGCGAGGGCAACTACATCGGCGGCATCGAGTACGGCGAGTTCACGCCCGAGACCGAGGCGCAGGCCGCGTGGGCCGAGTACGCCACCGAGGCCGCTCCGCGCGACGCGGCGGCCAGTGAGGCACTCGCCGACGAGTAGTCAGCAGTACGACGACAACGAGGCGCCTGGGGTTCTCCCAGGCGCCTCGTTGCGTTACTGGGCGACGAAGGGGAAGTGGCAGGCGACCTGGTGGCCCGGGGCCACCTCGGTCAGTGCGGGCTCCTCGGCCGCGCAGCGCTCGGTGGCAAAGGGACAGCGCGTGCGGAAGCGGCACCCACTGGGCGGGTCGAGCGGGCTCGGCGGCTCGCCCTCGAGCGCGGAACCCGCGACAGTGCTGTCGGGGTCGGCCTCGAGGGCCGCGCCGAGCAGGAACTTCGTGTAGGGGTGCGCGGGGGCCTCGTAGAGGGCGTCCGAGGGCCCGATCTCACAGATCCGCCCGAGGTACATCACGGCCACGCGGTCGCTGACGTTCTTCACGACCGCGAGGTCGTGGGCAATGAAGAGCAGGGTCAGGCCGTACTCGTCCTTTAAGTCCTCGAGCAGGTTGAGGATCTGGGCCTGGACCGAGACGTCGAGCGCCGAGACCACCTCGTCACAGATGAGCAGCTTCGGGCGCATGGCGAGCGCGCGGGCGATCGAGATCCGCTGGCATTGGCCGCCCGAGAACTGGCGGGCGTAGCGGTCGCCGTAGACCTCGGGGTCGATGCCGACCTGGTTGAGCAGCTCGGTCACGAGCTGGTTGCGCGCGGCGCCCCTCACCGACTTCCAGGCGTCGAGCGGCTCGGCGACGATGTCGCGGACGCGCCGGCGGGGGTTGAGCGAGCTGATCGGATCCTGGAAGATCATCTGCATGCGGGTGCGCGCGCGTCGCAGCGCGCGGCCGCGCTGGTGCGTGACGTCGATCCCGTCGAGCTCGACCGTGCCCGACGACGGGGTCACGATCTTCATGAGGGCCTTTCCGGTCGTGGACTTGCCACAGCCCGACTCGCCCACCAGGCCGAGCGTCTCGCCCTCGTAGACGTCAAAGCTCACGCCCGCGACCGCCGAGACCGCGTGGACGCCCTTGCCGAAGGTCACCGTGAGGTCACTGACCCGAAGCAGCGGTTGGCGCGCGTCGGTCACCGAAGCGCCTCGGCCGTCTCGGGCAGCGGGTGCCAGCAGGCGTAGTGGTGCCCGGGCGACTCGGCCGGCGTGAGCGTCGGTCGCTCGGCGTGGCATTGCTCGGTCGCGGCGCCACAGCGCGGCGCGAAGGCACAGCCCGGCTGGGCGATCGCGAGGTTCGGCGGTCGGCCCGGGATGACCGCGAGGCGCGTGTGGGGGGCGTTTGAGACCTTGGGCGAACTCTGCAGCAGGGCGCGCGTGTAGGGCATCTTGTGGTGGTAAAAGACGTCGCGGGTGTCGCCCATCTCGACGATACGACCGGCGTACATGACGATGATGCGCGACGCGCGCGTCGCTACCACGCCGAGATCGTGGGTGATGAGGATCACCGACATCGAGAGCTGTTGCTTGAGCGAGTCGAGCAGGTTGAGGATTTGAGCCTGGATCGTCACGTCGAGCCCGGTGGTCGGCTCGTCGGCGATGAGCAGTTTCGGCGAGCAGGCGAGGGCCGCCGCGATCACGACGCGCTGGCGCATGCCGCCCGAGAACTCGGTGGGGTAGGCGCGGTAGCGCGACTGCGCCGACGGGATCCCAACCATGGTGAGCAGTTCGATCGCGCGCGCGCGC
>JAKAFH010000133.1 GCA_021818025.1 Actinomycetes bacterium
GATCACCATCGGCAGGAAGGCGATCCCGGTGCGCAGCGGCGAGTAGCCGAGCTCGTTCTGCAGGTAGTAGGCGAGCAGCAGCGAGACCCCGAAGAACCCCATCATCGTGATGAAGAGGGCCACCATCGAGCCCCCGCGCGTGCGCGCAAAGAGCACCGGCAGCTCGAGCAGGGGGTGATCGCTGCGCTGTTGCCACTTGAGAAAGGCGAGGAGCAGCGCGACGCCGACGACCAGGCTGCCGATCGTGACCGTGCTCGCCCAGGTCGCGGTGACCGCGTGGGCGAGACCAAAGACGATCGCGAAGAGCCCCGCGCTCGCGAGCACCGCCCCGGTCACGTCGAGACTCGTCGGCTTCGTGCGCGGCCGGCTCTCGATGAGCGTCAGCACCCCCACCAGCGCGACGGCGGCGAAGACCACGTTGATGAACAGGCTCCAGCGCCACGACGCCCACTGGGTCAGTGCCCCGCCGAGGATGAGCCCGATCGCCGCGCCCGAGCCGGCGAGCGCGCCGTAGATGGTGAAGGCCCGGGCCCGTTCGACGCGGTCGGTGAAGGTCGTCGTCAGGGCCGCGAGCGCGGCCGGGGCGAGGATGGCGCTGAAGACCCCCTGGACGGCGCGCGCCGCGACCAGCTCGGTGAAGTTCGACGCGAACCCGCCCACCGCGCTCGCCACCGCGAAGCCGACCAGGCCGACCACCAGGGCGGTCCGGCGGCCCCAGAGGTCACCGAGGCGCCCGCCGAGCAAGAGCAATGAGCCGAAGGCGAGGGCGTAGGCGGTGATGGCCCACTGCCGGTCGCCCGCGCTGAAGTGCAGGGCCACCTGGGCGCGCGGCAGGGCGATGTTGATCACGGTCGCATCCAGGGCCACCATCAACTGCGTGAGCCCGAGCACGACCAGGACCATCCACCGCCGTCGGGGCGATGGCGTGGGGTAATCCGATTGCACGAGTAGCGAGCCTAGGCCGCCGCGGTCGGTTCGAGCCGGTGCGACGCACCGGCGTGACGGCTCACGAGCCTCGTGACTTCAACGCCTCGATCAGGGACGGCAGCACCGTGTTGACGTCACCCACGATCCCGAGGTCGGCGATCTGGAAGATCGGTGCGTCGGGGTCCTTGTTGATCGCCACGATGTTCTTGGAGCCCTTCATCCCGACCATGTGCTGGGTCGCCCCCGAGATCCCACAGGCGATGTAGACGGTCGGCTTGACGGTCTTGCCGGTCTGGCCGACCTGGTGCGAGTAGGGCACCCAGCCCGCATCCACGATCGCGCGACTCGCACCGGCGGCGCCGTTGAGCAGGCGCGCGGCCTCCTCGACGAGCGCGTAGCGCGAGGCCTCGCCGAGCCCGCGGCCGCCCGAGACGACGACCGGCGCCTCTTCGAGCTTGGGTCCCTGACGCTCCTCGACGTGGGTCGCGGTGATGCGCGCGCTTCCCTGTGCGCCGAGCTCGCCCGCCGGGGCCGCCACGACGCTCGCTGGCGCGCCGCCACTGGGCTCGGCGGCGAAGGACTTCGCGCGCACGAGCACGATGCCCGGTCCCGCGCCGGTGAAGCGAGCCCGCGCGACTTGGGTGCCGCCGAAGATCGGGTGCTCGGTCACGAGGCCACCCTCGTCGACGAGGCCCGTCACGTTGGTCAGCACCGGCCGGTCAAGACGCGCCGAGAGCCGCGCCGCGATGTCGCGGCCGTCGTAGCTGGTGGGCACGAGGATGGCGTCGGGCGCCTCGCTCGCGACGAGCGCGGCGATGGCGGCCGCCACGGGTGCGCCGGGTAGCGCCCCCGCGAGGTCGCCAACCGTGTAGAGCGTGCTCGCGCCGTACTCGCCGGCCTGGGCGGCGTGCTCGCCGGTGCCCCAGGTCAGCGCGGTGACGCTCGAGGCGAGGTTTCGCGCGTGGCTGAGCAGTTCCAGTGAGGTCGTGGTGAGCGAGCCGTTGGCGGGCTCGACGACGACCCAGAGTGCGTTCAGTGTCATGATGCTCCTACAGGACTTTGATGGACTCGAGGAAGGCGACGATCTTGCTGGCGCCGTCGCCGTCGTCGACGAACTTCTCGCCGGCCTGACGGGCCTCGGCGGTGATGACCTCGACGATGGCCTGGCGCGCGCCGGCGGGGCCGACCTGGTCAGCCAGGCCGAGGTCGGCGACCGAGAGGATCTCGACGGGCTTGGACTTGGCGGCCATGATGCCCTTGAAGGAGGCGTAGCGCGGCTCGACGACGCCGGCCGTGACGGTCACCACGGCGGGCAGCGGGGCGGTTACCTCGTCGTAACCAGCCTCGGTCTGGCGCTCGACGGCGAGGGTGTCGCCGGTGACGGTGACCGACTTGGCGAAGGTGATCGAGGGCATACCGAGCAGTTCGGCCAGCTGGACCGGCGTCGTGCCGGTGTAGCCGTCCGAGGACTCGGTCGCGGCGAGCACCAGGTCCGGGTTGACTTTGCGGATCGCGGCGGCGAGCACCTTGGCGGTGCCGAGCGCGTCGGTGCCGCGCAGCGCGTCGTCACTGACGATGACGGCCTTGGCGGCGCCCATCGCGAGCGCGTTGCGCAGCCCCGCGAGGTCCTCCGCCGATCCCATCGAGACGACGGTGACCTCGCCCCCGCCGGCCTTGTCGACCAGCTGCAGGGCCATCTCGACCCCGTAGGTATCGGCCTCGTCCAAGATGAGCTTGCCCGACCGGTTCAGGTTGTAGGACGCGTCCAGGGACTGGGGCGCGGCGGGGTCGGGAATCTGTTTGACACACACGACAACGTTCATGGGACTTAATCTACGACATCTACAAAGTGGCTCCCGCCGGGCCGTCGCGCAGCGCGATCGCCGTCACGGGGTCGTCGGTGATCACGACGTCCACGCCGAGCTCGAGCATTGCCGCGAGGTCCGCGGGTGCGTTGACCGTCCAGACGTTGACGCCGAGCCCCAGCGCGTGAGCCTGGGCGACGAAAGCAGCGTTGACCAGGCCGAAGTACGGGTTCACCGCAGCGAGCCCCGCCCGCGCGGCCGTCTCGAGCGTGGCGAGCGGATCGGCCACCTCCTCGATCAGCCACCCGACCGGCCGGGGCGAGGCCACGGCGAGCACGACACAGGTAGCCAGGTCGAAGCTCGAGTAGATGACGTCGTCGGCTCGACCCGATGCCTCGACGGCCGCCACGACCGAGCGCGCGAAGTCGCCACTCGCGTCATAGGTCGGCTCGTCGGGTTCGCGCAGGTTCTTCACCTCCACGTTCACCGCAAGGCCGGTCGTCGCGGCGAGCGCCGCGGCGAGGCTCGGCACGTAGGGCGCGAGGTCACTGGCGGCGTGCTCGGCGATCACGAGGGACTGCACGCGCGGGTCGTGGTGCACGACCAGCTCGCCGCGCGCGCTCTGGCGCGCGTCGAGCTCGACCCCGTCGGCGCCGGCGGCGCGGGCCGCCTCAAAGGCCTCGAGCGTATTCTCGCGTTGCGTCGTGTGCAGGCCCCGATGGGCGAAGATGGCGGTCACGGGCGCAGTCTGTCAGAGCGGCGGGCAGCGGGGCGCTCGTAGGCGGTTTTTACGGTTCTCCTC
>JAKAFH010000134.1 GCA_021818025.1 Actinomycetes bacterium
ATCAACGGGCAACGTGGCCGCGTCCACCACGAGCGAGTGGTAACGACCGGCCGCGAAGGGTCGTGGCAGTCCGGCGAAGACACCGCGCCCCTCGTGTTCGACGAGGCTCGCCTGCCCGTGCACGATCGCGGGCGCCGCCACCACCGACGCGCCGAAGGTGTCAGCGAGGGCCTGGTGACCGAGGCAGACCCCGAGCATCGGCCGCTCGGCCGCCGCGCAGGTCTCGATCACGTCGCGACAGCGTCCCGCGTCGCGAGGGTGTCCCGGTCCGGGCGAGATGAGCACGCCGTCGAAGGCGGCGCCGGCTAGGTCGTCGTTAGTCAACTCGTCGTTGCGCACGACGCGCAGCGAGGCGCCGAGTTCGGCGAGGTACTGATAGAGGTTGTAGACGAACGAGTCGTAGTTGTCGATGACCAGTACCGAAGGACCCGACGACATGGGACTATCCTACGGTGCCGTGAGGGGCCCACGGTGACGACGACAATGGACGAGGCCGCGTTCGCCGAGCTCCATCGAAGTGGCTTCAGCGTCATTCCACTCGCGATGACCCTGCAGCTCGATCGCGACACGCCGGTGTCGCTCTTCCAGCGATTCCGGTCACGGGCCGTGTTCCTGCTCGAGAGCGCGGCCGTCGGCGAGACCACCGGTCGCTACTCGTTCATTGGTCTGGATCGACGCTGGCGTGTGCACGTCGAAGACGGGCGAACGGTGGTGGCGGGACTCGCGGTCGAACCGGACCAGCGCGGCCCCCTCGAGACCGTGCGAGCCATTCTCCAGCGCTACCGCGCCTATCGCCCGAGCGACCTGCCCGACTTCTTCGGCGGCGCCGTCGGCTTCATCACCTACGACTACGTGCGTCGCCTCGAACGCCTGCCGCGCGAGGACGCGCCCGAATGGCCCGACGTGGACTTCTCGTTCCCGTCGGCCGTCTTGGTCGTCGATCACCTGCGCTACTCGACGACCGCCGTCGTCAACGTGGTGCTCGAGGCGGACGATGATCCGCTGGTCGCCTACCGCGAAGCCCGTACCTACCTCGACGAGCTGGTCGCGGCCCTGCTCGGACCGGGACCGGCGCGCGATCCCGACGTCGAGCGGCTCGTGGCCACCGCTCCGAACGCGAGGGAGGGTGTCGACATCTTCAACACCGTCGCCGCCCTGTCGAACTTCGAGCAACCGGCCTACGAAGCGATCGTGCGCCGCGCCCAGGCGCACATAGTCAGCGGCGACATCTTCCAAGTGGTGATCAGCCAGCAGTTCACGCGCGACACCACCGTCGACCCGCTCACCCTGTATCGGGTGTTGCGGGCACTCAATCCTTCGCCGTACATGTACCTCCTCGACACCGGCAACGCCCACATCGTGGGTGCCTCGCCCGAGATGCTGGTTCGGGTGCACGACGGCACCGTGAGCACCCGGCCCATCGCCGGCACGCGGCCGCGTGGGGCCACCGACGACCAGGACGCCGCCCTCGAGGCGGAGATCTTGCGCGACGAGAAGGAGCTCGCCGAGCACGTGATGCTCGTGGACCTCGGGCGAAACGACGTCGGCCGTGTGGCCCAGCCCGGCACGGTCCGCGTCGAGCGACTGGCCCACGTCGAGCGCTTCTCGCACCTGATGCACCTGGTCTCCCAGGTGACCGGTCAGTTGCGTGAGGGCTTGGACGCCTTTGACGCCTTTGACGCGCTCTTCCCGGCGGGGACGCTGTCTGGCGCGCCGAAGGTGCGCGCGATGGAGATCATCGACGAGCTCGAGCCCGTTCGTCGGGGCATCTACGGCGGCGCCGTCGGGTATTTCGCCCTGAGCGGGAACGCGGACTTCGCCATCACCATTCGCACCGTCTACCTGCGCGACGGCCGCGCGACGGTGAGTGCCGGCGGCGGCATCGTGGCCCACAGCCAACCCGCCGCGGAGTACCGCGAGTGCATCAACAAGGCGTCCGCGCCCTTGCTGGCACTGCAGATCGCCGACCCGCGCTGAGCCTCGCCGGGTGGCGAAGCCCTAACATCGGTATACGACCAAGTGCCAGAGGAGGCCCCGTGGAAGTGGAGCGTGCCTACGACCGGTGGCGTCGAGACTACGACGCGGCCAAGCTGCGCCGTCCGAGTTTCACCACGATGTCCGGCGTCGAGGTTGAACCCGTGTACGGTCCGCCCGAGGGCGAGTTCCCGGGCGTCTACCCCTACACGCGTGGCATTCACGCCTCGATGTACCGGACCCGGCTCTGGACGATGCGCATGTTCGCGGGCTTTGGGACCGCGATAGACACCAACCAGCGATTCCGCGAGATCATCGCCGCTGGTGGCACGGGCCTCTCCACGGCCTTTGACATGCCGACGCTGCTCGGGCTGGACTCGGACGACCCCATGTCCCTCGGCGAGGTCGGCCGCTGCGGCGTCGCGATCGACTCGATCGATGACGTGCGCGACCTCTTCCGCGGCATCGACCTGTCGGCGATCACGACCTCGATGACGATCAACTCGCCCGCCGCCATCATGTTGGCCCTCTTCGTCGCCCAGGCCGAGGAAGCCGGTGTCGAGCGAAGGCGCCTGGGCGGCACGCTCCAGAACGACATCTTGAAGGAGTACCAGGCCCAGAAGGAGTTCGTCTTCCCGCCGCGCCAGTCGATGCGGCTCGTGCGCGACACCATCGCCTTCACCGCAGCGCAGATGCCGCGGTGGAACTCGGTGTCGGTGTCGGGCTATCACATCCGCGAAGCCGGATCGACCGCGGCCGAGGAGCTCGCCTTCACCCTGGCCAACGGTTTCGCCTACCTCGAGCTCGCCCGCGAGGCCGGTCTGCGCGTCGACGAGGTCGCGCCGCGACTGTCGTTCTTCTTCAACGCCCACATCGACTTCTTCGAAGAGATCGCCAAGTATCGCGCGGCGCGCCGGATTTGGGCCACCTGGCTGCGCAACCACTACGGCGCCGCCGACGAGCGCAGCTGGCAGTTGCGCTTCCACACCCAAACGGCCGGGGTGTCGCTGACGGCCCAACAGCCCGAGAACAACCTCGCGCGAACCGCCATCGAAGCCCTGGCTGGCGTCCTTGGGGGTACCCAGTCGCTGCACACCAACTCGATGGACGAGGCTTTGGCCCTGCCGTCGGAGAAGGCGGCGCGGCTCGCGCTGCGCACCCAGCAGATCATCGCCCACGAGACCAACGTCGCCAACGTCGCCGATCCACTCGGTGGCTCGTGGTACGTCGAAGCGCTGACCGACGAGATGGAGCGCCAGGCCGAGTCGCTCTTCGCCGAGCTGATGGCGATGGGTGACGGCTCCATGCTCGAGGGCTGCATCCGCGGCATCGAGGAGAACTGGTTCCAGCGCCACATCGCCGAGTCGGCCTACCAACTCGAGCGGGCGTTCAACCGGGGCGAGCGGATCATCGTGGGCGTGAACGACTTCCTCGACGGCAACGAGGCCGAGGACCTCGAGCTGCTGCGCATCACCAACGAAGACGAGCGCAAGCAGATCACG
>JAKAFH010000035.1 GCA_021818025.1 Actinomycetes bacterium
GCCGACGGCCGAGGTCGGTGCGACCTACGCTGGGCGCGTCGTGAACATCGCCAAGTTCGGTGCGTTCGTCAGCCTGATGCCCGGACGCGACGGGTTGCTGCACATCTCCAAGATGTCGCCGCTCAACGGTGGCAAGCGAATCGGACAGGTCGAGGACGTCCTGGAGCTCGGTCAGGCGATCGAGGTCCGCGTGGACGACATCGACCCCCAGGGCAAGGTGTCGTTGTCACTGGCCGGCGAGTACGCCGACGTCGCCGTTGACGCCAGCGAGGCCGACGGCCCGCGCTCGCGTCCGCAGCGTGACCGTGGCGACCGTGGGGACCGTGGGGACCGTGGGGACCGTGGGGACCGTGGTGGACAGGGATCGCGTCCCGCCGTGTCCTCGTTCGAGGCGTCGTTCGAAGAGGAGTTGGCGAGCGAGATCGGTGACCTTGGTCCGCGCGACACGTCCTTCGGTGAAGGCGACGGTGGCGGTAGCCGCCGGGGTCCGCGCTCGCGCCGACGCTAGGTCGTTGGTGAGCTTCGGTTCACTCGTGATGTTCGAGACTCGCCCGCCATCCGCCAACGGCTGATGGCGGGCGAGTCCGCGTCCACGCACTGGTGGCGACCGTTCGAGCGGGACGATCGGTGGGCGCTGTTCGCCCTGCTTGCCCTGCCTCTAGTGATCTTCGGGGTTCCGGCGCTGTTCGGGCTGCCGGCGATCGCCCAAGACAACCTGATCCAGAACTTTCCCCTGCGCGTCCTGACCGGCGAGCAGCTTCGCAGCGGCCATCTGCCCCTGCTCAACACCCTCGCCAATTCCGGCACGCCGCTGCTCGGTGGCATGAACGCGGGCTCCTTCTTTCCCCTGACCCTGCTCTTCGTCATCCCGGCGCCCATCTTCGTCTGGGTCGTCAACCTCGTCGCGGTGTACGCGGGCGCTGGCGTCGGGCTCTTTGCCCTGCTGCGCTGGTATCGAATCAGCACCTGGTCGGCCCTCGTGCCGGCCGCGCTCTACGCCTTCACCGGGGCGATGAATGGTCAGTTGGTGCACCTGGGCGTGGTGCAGGGGTACGCGCTCCTGCCCTGGTACGTCCTCGCGATCGTGTCGCTCGAGCGAACGGTGAGCCAGTGGGCCCACGGCATGGCGCTTCGCGCGCGGATCGTCTCGAGCGCGCCGGCGGTCGTGGGCATCGCCGCGATCTGGGCCCTCACCTCACTCTCGGGCGAGCCGCGCGCGATCGCCGAGATGGAGTTGCTCGGCGCCGTACTGATCGCCCTCGGTGTCCTCGCCCCGCGCTCGAATCCCGCGCCGTCGTGGCCGCGGCGGGCCGAGTTCGTGCTCGCCAACGCCGTGGGCATCACGTGGGGGGCACTCATCGGACTCGCCCAACTGCTGCCGGGCTGGTCGTTCATCAATATCTCCCAGCGCACTGGTCTGGGCTATCAGTTCTTTGGCGCGGGCTCGCTGCCCGTGCGCTGGACGAGTCTGCTGCTGATACCCGACCTGCTCGGGGGCAACGGGGTCTTGCACCAGCCGGCCTACTTCACGCACTACAACCTGCCCGAGGTCACGGGCTACGTCGGCGTCGCGGCCCTGGTCGCCACGGCGACGTTCGCGTTGCGCGCGACGCGGCGTGGCTGGCGAGGCAACGATCGCCACTTCGTGGCGTTCCTCGTCATTGGGGTGGTGGGGATCTTCGCCACGTGGGGCTACTACACGCCCCTGGGCCATCTCTTGCGGGCAATCCCGCTCTATGGCAGCACCCGGCTGCAGAGTCGCAACGTCATCCTGGTTGACCTGGCGGTGTTGGCCCTGCTCGGCTGGTGGCTAGACGAGTTCCGCCGCGACGTGAGCGAGGCGCGTGCGCTGAGTCGGGCCCGGTCGTGGCTGGCCCTCTCGCCAGCGATCGCGGTCGCGATCTTGAGTGGAGCGCTGCTCGTCGATGGCGGACCCATTCTTCGCTATCTCGGCGTGTCGACGTCCGCCTCGGGTCTCGTGACCTACCAGCGCCCGACCCTGCTGGCCCACCTCGCGGTCGCGGTGGGCCTCGTGTTCGTCGTGCGATGGTGGCGCGCGCGAAGGACGCGGATGCGCTGGCTCTACGTGATCATCGCCGTCGACGCGCTGCTCTTCTTCACCTTTACCTCGACCGGGCTCTTCGGCGGTCGCGCGTCGCCCATGCCCAGTCAGGTCGCGGCCGCGGCACACCTGGGCACGAGCGGGCGCTTCGCGCTCATCGACCCGTCCGGTGCGCACCAGGGTCTCTACGAGACCCTCGGCGCGCCGAACGTCAACGTCTTCACCGGGCTGGCGAGCGTCCAGGGGTACGGCTCGCTCGTGAACGCGCTCTACGGCAACGTGACGGCGACCCATCCGCTGTTCTCACTCGACCCGTGCCAGTTGGCCAACGGCACCTTCCGCCAGCTGCGACTCGACACCGTGGTCGTCTCCTCGGACAAGCTGGCGACCCCGGTGACCGGGCCCCTGCCCGCGCCGAAGTCGTGCCTGCCGCTACGGCCGGCGGTGCACACGGAGCGGTTCTTCGGCCAGCTGCTACCGGTTCGCACGGTGGTGCTCGCCAGCGTGTTCCATCGGCGTGTCTCGACCGGGACCGTGTCGGTACAACTGCTCAACTACGACGGCAAGCTCGTCGGCCCGGTCCTGAGTGCCACCGGCGCGGCGTCACTCACCTTCGACTTCTCCTCATATCACCGCGAGAGCGCCGGGTTCGTCGTGACGGCGCCCAATCGAGCGATCTTCAACTTCGCCGAGGTGGCCACGCGCGGCGCGCACCCTCGCGAGTACCGGCTGGCGACGCTCTTCCAACAGGCGCTGTCCACCTCCGGGTGGCGACTGCACCAGACCATTGGCACCGTCGCGTACTTCCGCGCGACGTCACTGCGGCCGCCGGCGTGGCTCGGCTCGAAGGCCGGCAGCTCGCGCGTCGTGTCGATTCGCACAACCTCCTACGGCGACTCGTGGGTGACGGTCCATGACGCGGGCCCGACCATCCTCAAGCGATCGATGGAGTGGATACCGGGCTGGCGGGCCTCGGCCCAGAACACCACGACCCATCGGACGGTCTCGCTGCACGTCGTGCGCTCGGGGCTCATCGAACAGGTCATCGTGCCCCGTGGCGACTGGACCGTGCACTTCTACTACCACGCGCCGCACATCGAGCTCGGCCTGCTCGGCACCGGGGCGGGACTCGTCACGTGGCTTGGCGCGATTGCATTCCTCAGGCGCGAGCGTCGGCGCGATAGGGTACCGACGTGATCGGCATCGCTATCGTCGGTGGCGCCGGACGAATGGGCCAGGTGATGGCCGAGGGCCTCGGGTCGCTCGACGGGTTCAGCGTCGTCGCGCTGGTCGATCGAGTCGCGGGTCCCCAACGCGAGGACGCGGCGTGGTTCACCTCGCTCGAGCAGGTCGACGCCTCGACGATCGACGCGGTCGTGGACTTCTCGACCCCCGAGGGTGTCGTCGCGTCGGCCCGGTGGTGCGCGCAGCACGCCACGGCCCTCGTGGTCGGGGCGACCGGGCTCTCTGGGGCCGACCGCGCGGCGCTGGACGCCGCGGCCGAGCGCACCGCCATCGTTGTGGCGAGCAACTTCTCGATCGGGGCAGTCCTGGCGGAACGATTCGCCGCCATGGCTGCGCCGTACTTTGAGCGCGTCGAGGTCATCGAACTGCACCACGACGCCAAAGTCGATGCGCCGTCGGGCACCTCGATCACGACCGCTCGCGCGATCGCCCGCGCCCGGGAGCGGGCCGGCCGATCGACCGCCCCCGATCCGACGCACCGCCACACGGTCGAGGGGGCTCGCGGCGCCAGCGTCGACGGGGTGCCCGTCCACGCGGTACGCCTGCCCGGCCTCGTCGCGCACCAGGAGGTGCTCTTTGGCTCACCGGGCGAGGGCTTGACGATCCGCCACGACTCCTATGACCGCCTGAGCTTCGTCGGCGGCGTGGCCGCGGTCCTTCGCCACCTGCCGAGCGGACCGGGGCTGATCGAGGGACTCGATCGCTTCATCGACGGCGTGTGACCGTACCGTCGAGGCACTGGTAACTTCGAGGTATGCCGCCAACCACCTTCGGAACGGTCTTGACCGCCATGGTCACGCCGTTCGATGACGGGGGCGCCGTCGACTTCGACACGGCCGCGGCGCTCGCGCGCTTCCTCGTGGAGACGGGAAGCAACGGCATCGTGGTTGCTGGCTCGACGGGCGAGGGGACCGCGCTCAGCGATGACGAGAAGATGGACCTGTTCGCGTGCGTGGCGGGTGCCGTGACGGTGCCGGTGCTCGCGGGATCGACATCCGCGGACACCGCTCGCTCGGTCGCCCTGACGCGCCGCGTCGCTGACACCGGCGTCGCGGGCGTCCTCGCGACGACCCCGGCCTACGCCCGACCCAGCCAGGCCGGTCTCGCCGGCCACCTCGGCGCCGTCGCCGAGAGTACGACGCTGCCGGTCATGCTCTATGACATCCCGTCGCGCACCGGCCGCAAGATCGCTGGGGCGACGACGATCGCGCTCGTGCGCGCCCACGCCAACGTGCGAGGGCTGAAGGACGCGTCGGGCGACCTCCCCGGCGCCGCGCACGTCAAGGCGGTCCTGGGCGACGCCCTCGACCTCTACAGCGGCGATGACTCGCTGCTGCTGCCGTTCCTCGCCGTCGGCGCGACGGGCATCGTGTCGGTCGCCGCGCACTGGGCGGGTCCCGAGTTCGCAGCACTGGTGTCCAGTGCGACGCGGGGAGACTGGGACACGGCGCGCGCGCTCAACGAGCGCCTCGCTCGCAGTTGCGCCTTTGAATCGAGCGAGTCGGCGCCAAACCCGATCCCGGCCAAGGCGGCGATGCGCGCCCTGGGCTTCGCCGTGGGTCAGTGCCGTTGGCCGCTCGGGCCCGCCGACGACGAGGTCGACGCGGCCGCGGCGTCGGTCGTGGCCGAGCTTCGGGCCAGCCGTGGCTAGCAGCCGTGTCCGAGTCACCTTCCTCGGGGGCCTCGGCGAGATCGGCCGGAACTGTCTCGCGCTCGAACAGGACGGCCGAATCGTCGTGATCGACGCCGGACTGATGTTCCCCGAGCCCACGATGTACGGCGTCGACCTGATCCTGCCCGACTTCCGGTGGCTGATCGAACGGCGCGACCGCGTCGACGGCATCGTGCTGACCCACGGGCACGAGGACCACACCGGCGCGCTGCGCTACCTCGTGAAGGACGTCAACGTGCCCATCTACGGCTCGGCGCTGACGCTCGGCTTTGCGCGCCACCGGCTGAGCGAGGCCAAGGTCGCCGCCAAGTGCACCTTCATCGAGGTCGCCGACGGCGAGCGGCGCCGGATCGGCCCCTTCGAGTTCGAGTTCATCCCCGTCACCCACTCGGTGCCGAGCGCCCACGCGCTCGCGGTGCGCACCTCGGTCGGGGTGGTGGTGCACTCGGGCGACTTCAAGCTCGACCAGACCCCGATCGACAACCGTCGCACGGACCTCGCGCGGCTCGGTGCGATCGGCGACGAGGGCGTGGCCCTGCTGCTCTGTGACTCGACCAACGCCGAGGAGCCAGGCTTTACGAACTCCGAGCGCAGCGTGGGCGGCGCGCTGCGCCGGCTCTTCCTCGAGCGGCCCGAGCGACGGATGGTCGTGGCGTGTTTCGCGAGCCACATCCACCGGGTCCAGCAGATCATCGACGTCGCGCGCGAGCAGGGTCGCAAGGTGGCCCTGATGGGCCGGTCGATGGAGGCCAACGTCAAGCTCGCGCGCAAGCTGCACCTGCTGCACGCCGAGACCGCAGACTTCATCGACCTCGAGAACATCGACCGCTACGAGTCAGGCGAGGTCTGCGTGATCTGCACCGGTAGCCAGGGCGAGCCGATGGCGGCGCTCACCAAGCTCTCACGGGGCGACGCGCGGTTCTTGCGCGTGGGCGCCGACGACACGGTGATCCTCAGCTCGCATCCCATCCCGGGCAACGAGTGGTCGGTCGGGCGGGTCATCGACGACCTGCACCGTGCCGGTACCGAGGTCATCGACTCGAGCCAGGAGCCGGTGCACGCCTCGGGCCACGCGCGCCAGGGCGAGCTGCGCACCTTCCACCAGCTAGTGCGCCCGCGAAACTTCGTACCGGTGCACGGCGAGTACCGACACCTCGTGCATCACGCCGAGCTCGCCCAGTCGATGGGCCTCTCGAGCAAGCACGTGCTGCTCTGCGAGGACGGCGACCAGATCGAGGTGCGCAGCGACGGGATCCGGCGTGCCGGCCAGGTCCCAGCGGGCCTGCACTACATCGACGGATCGGCCGGCGACCTCGATGAGCGACCGCTCGAGGAGCGCCGGATGCTCGCCGAGTTCGGCGTGCTGCTGCTGTCGGCGGGCGTCGACGCCGAACGGGGCCGGATCGTCCAGCCGGTGCGGGTCGTCGCGCGCGGCTGGTTCGACGGCGAGACAGACCGTCAACTGATCGCGACGGTCACCGAGGTCGTGCGCGACGCACTCGACGAGGCACTCCAGGACGGCGAGCGCGACGAGGCTGCCTTGAACAAGGCCGTCCAGCGGGCCGCGGGCCGGCTCCTCGGCCAGCGATTCCGTCGTCAGCCGGTGCTGATGACCGCCGTCGTCGTCTACTGAGCGACGTCGGCCTTGTCCGGCTCGCCGTGGTCGGCGTTGCGCCGACCCAGCCGCCAGTAGGCCTTGTGGCTGATGTCCTCGTCGGCCAATCCGCGGTCGCGCAAGGCGTCGCGCACGGCGCGCACCACCGAGAACTCGCCGAGCACGTAGGCGTGGCCCCGGTCGGCGGGAAAGGCGAAGGCGCTGAGCCCACTCAGCAGGCCCGCGGGGTCGTTGCGGCTGCGCTCACGCCGGTCGACGAAGATCCCCGTGACCCCGAGCCCCTCGTCGAAGTCGGCCGTGAGGGCGTCGTCGTCCTCGTCGATCTCGACGATGAAGATGGCCCGACCGGGCGTCTCGATGCTCTGGGCCAGGCGGTAGAAGGCGGCGAGACCACTGACGTCGCCGATGAACAGGTGCCAGTCGGCCGACTCGGCCAGGGTGATCTTGCCCCGGGGGCCAATGACGTCGACGGCGTCGCCGGCCTTGACCGACTGGGCCCAGGCGCTGCCCGCCCCCTCGTGGTCGGTGCTCACCCAGATCGAGAACCGGTGATTGTCGTAGTCGACCGATCGGACGGTGTAGCGGCGCCGCACGTGGTGGCCATCGTGGCGCACGCGCAGCATCACGTCGTTGCCGGGCTTGCCGGCGAGTCGCGGGTCACCGTGCAGGACGACCTCGTGCAGCGACGCACAAATGGGCCGGGCGAGCACGACGTTGCAGGACGAGGCGCGCGCACCCAGTCGTTCGGCGAGTTCGATGGAGGAGTGGTGGGCAGCAGGCACGCGCCAAGCCTAACGGGGAGCAATTGGCTCGGCGGGCGAACCGACGTTCGGTAAGTTGAATGGTTGTGGCGGCACCTCGACACGGCAAGAAGGCTCCGGCGCGGGCCGGGTCGAAGCAGGGCGGGGCTTCGCCCTCGCTCTGGCAGCGTCACCGTCGCGACATCTGGGTACTCGTGCTCGTGGTCCTCGGCATCTTCATCGGTCTCGCCGAGGTGCACGGGCTCGGACCCGTCGGCCGCACGCTCGCGCGACTGGTCGGCGACCTGCTCGGCGTTGGGCGCGTGGTCTTGCCGGTCGTGCTCATCGGGCTCGGCGTGGCCGTCCTGTGGGGCAAGGTCGAGGTGGACAACGCCCGTCTGGGGTGGGGGCTCGCCCTGGGCTTGATCAGCGTGACCGGTCTCGGCGACCTGATCGGTGGCCGCCCGTCGGTGCACGCCACCTCGGGCGAGTTGAGCCGGGCCGGCGGGTGGCTCGGCGTCGCCGTCGGGGGCAGCCTGGTGCGCGCCCTGGGCGAGGTTGGCGCCGTGGTCGTACTGCTCGCGATCCTGGTCGTGGCGGTGATCGTGACGACGGGCATTGGCCTGCGCACGCTCGCGGGGGCGAGCGTGCGGGCGCTGCGGGTGATTGGCCGAGCCCTGGGGCGGTGGTGGACGAGTCGGCCGCGACCCGAGTCCGACGCCGAGTTAGACGCCGAGGCCGAGCCCACGCCCATCGCGCCGCGCCGGGCGCGCCGAGAGCCCCGTGACGTCGCGCCAACTCCCGACGAGCACGACTCCGACGCGCCGATCGAACCAGTCGAGGAACCCTTCGACGCCTTCGAGGAGGCCGAGGTGCCCGACGCCAACGGTGGCGAGTGGGCCCCCGTCGAGGTGTCCGTCGTTCCCGCGCCGAACGTCGCGCCGGTGCACGAGACCTCGTGGACGCTGCCGCCGCTCGCCTTGCTCACGCGCACGCGCGAGCAACGTCAGGACCGCGCCAGCGTGGAGCGTGCCGGTGCCGAACTGGTCGAGGCGCTCGCCGCCCACGGCGTGGAGACGGTCCTCGTCGGATTCACCGTCGGTCCGACGGTCACCCGCTTCGAGCTTGAGCTCGGCCCCGGGGTCAAGGTGTCGCGCGTGACCGCGTTGAGCCGGGACATCGCCTACGCGATGGCGACGCCCGATGTGCGCATCCTTGCGCCCATCCCGGGACGCTCGGCCATCGGCGTCGAGGTGCCGAACCGCAATCGCACGCTCGTCGCGCTCGGCGACCTGCTCAGCACCGACGAGGCCCGCGACGCTCGCCATCCCCTCGACGTGCCGATCGGGCGCGACATCGCGGGCCAGACCGTCATCGTCAACCTCGGCGAGATGCCCCACGTGCTGATCTCGGGGGCGACGGGAGCGGGCAAGAGCTCGTGCATCAACTCGCTGGTGACCTCCCTCGTGATGCGCGCCAATCCCGACCAGGTGCGGCTGTTGCTCATCGACCCCAAGCGCGTGGAGATGGGTCACTACCAGGACCTCCCACACCTCCTGGCGCCGGTGGTGGTGGACCCCAAGAAGGCGGCGGGAGCCCTGGCGTGGGCCGTGAAGGAGATGGAGCGGCGCTACGACGTGCTCGCCGCCTGCGGCGCCCGAGACCTGACCAGCTATCAGCAGATGATCGACCGAGGCGAGTTGGAGCCGGGCCCGTCGATCGCCGAGGAGGTGGCCGACGCGCTCGAGCGGGCGACGGGACTAGCGTCGGACGTCGCGCGGCCCGCCGGGCCCGAGCGGCTGCCCTACATCGTCATCGTCGTCGACGAGCTCAACGACCTCATGATGGTGGCGGCGCGCGACGTGGAGGACTCGGTCGTGCGCATCGCCCAGATGGCTCGGGCCGTCGGCATCCACCTGGTGCTGGCGACCCAGCGCCCGAGCGTCGACGTGATCACCGGTGTGATCAAGGCGAATGTGCCAAGCCGGATGGCCTTTGCCGTCTCGTCGCTCGCCGACAGCCGGGTGATTCTCGATCAGGCGGGTGCCGAACGCTTGGTCGGCAAGGGCGACATGCTGCTCGTCACCGCCACGAGCAACATCGCGCGGCGCATCCAGTCGCCGTGGGTCTCTGAGCCCGAGGTCCTTCGCGTCGTCGAGTACTGGCGGGCCCAGGGCGGTCGAAGCGAGACGGTCGTGGCCCTGGACGTCCCGGTCGAACGCAGCGGTCCCGGCGGCGGCGGTGGGGACGATGACGAGGTCTTGCGTCAGGCACGCGAACTCGTGATTCGCACGCAATCGGGCTCGACGTCGATGCTCCAGCGAAAGCTGCGCGTCGGGTTCGCGCGCGCGGGTCGACTCATGGACCAGCTCGAGCAGGAGGGCGTCGTCGCCGCGGGAGACGGATCCAAGGCGCGAAAGGTGCTCATCACGCGCGAGGAGTACTTCCCCGACGAAGACCGCTGACGCCGTCGCCGGTTCACGGAGTGGCATCGCCCAACGCCTACGCTGAATCCATGATCGCGCGGGTGCCGGCCAGTTCGGCGAACTTGGGACCGGGCTTCGACACCCTGGCGGTGGCGCTGAATCGCTACGTCGAAGTCGAGGTGCGCGAGGCCGACGAGTTCGCCATCGCCACGACCGGCTTCGGCGCGGGACGCTTCGACGACGAGGGCCACCTCGGCGCGAAAGTAGTGGCGTCGGTGCTCGGACACTGGCGCTTCGCGATCCGTGTCCACTCCGAGATCCCCGTCTCGCGGGGTCTCGGCTCCTCGGCGTCGCTCGCGCTCGCCGCGGCCGCGGCCGCCGGGGCACCCGACCCACTTGGCATCGCGGTCGGCATCGACGGCCACGCCGAGAACGCGGCCGCGTCGTGGCGCGGCGGGCTGGTGGCGGCGGGCGAGCGCGACGGGACGGTGGCCGTGGCGTCGCTCGCGCTCGACGACGTCTGGCGCTTCGTCGCCGTGGTGCCCGAGGTCGAACTCGCCACGGCCGACGCGCGACGAGTCCTTCCCGCCCAGGTCCCCTTCACGGACGCGGTGGCCAACCTGACCGCGCTCGGCCTGCTCATCGCCGGGCTCGCCGATCATCACAACTTCACCCCGTGGTCGATGAGCGATCGGCTGCACCAGCCCTACCGTTCGGCATTGCTGCCGATCGCCGAGCCCCTGCTCGGCGCCTTGCGTCTCGCGGGCGCGCACGGGGCGTGCTGGTCCGGAGCCGGTTCGACGATGCTCGGCCTGGCGACGGCCGACGCGGCCGACGCGGTCGCCGAGGGCGCCCGGCGAACCCTGAGCGAGCACGGCGTGGCGGGTACGGTGTCGATCCTCGAGGCCGATCGGATCGGAGCGGTCGTCACTTGAGCTCATCGCCGTCGCGCCGTCGAACCCTCGCCGGCGTCGCGTTCCTCTTGGCGGGCACGACCACGATCCAGTGGTCGGCGGCCGTGGTGATGCCGGTCTTCACGCGGATCGGTCCCGCGGCGTCGAGCGCGTGGCGCTTCCTCTTCGGCGCGCTGGCGCTGCTCATCATCTCGCGACCGAAGATCCGCTCCTGGTCGAGGCACCAGTGGATCGGAGCGGCCGCGCTGGGTTCGTCCACGGCGTTCATGGGCTTTTGCTTCTACCAGGCGATCGCGCGAATCCCCCTCGGCACGGCGGTCGCGATCGAGTACCTGGGGCCCTTCCTCGTCGCCGCCTTCGCCAAGCGTTCCGTGCGCCACTTCGTCTTCGTCGCCCTGGCGGGCGCGGGTGTCGTGGCACTCGCGCGACCGGGCGGGGGCGTGACGCTCCTCGGCGTGCTCTTCGCGCTGGGATCGGGCGCCGGCTGGGCGGGCTACGCCTTCGCGTCCCATCGCGTCGGCGGCTCCATCGAGGGCTTCGGCGGACTCGCCGTCGCGATGTCGATCTCGGCGCTCGTGACGCTGCCCTTTGGCGTCTCGTCGGCCCACGAGCTCATCACGAGGCCCTGGCTCGGTGGTCGAATGGTCCTGGTGGGCGTGGCGGCCATCGCGCTCGGCTTCGGGTTGGAGATGCAGGCCCTGCGGCGGATCAAACCCGGGGTCGTGAGCGTGCTCATCGCGCTCGATCCGGCAATCGCCTTCCTGATGGGCTGGCTGTTCATCGGCCAGGGCGTGTCGATCACCGATCTCGTCGGCCTCGCCTGTGTCGTCGGGGCCGGAGTCGGCGTGACCTACGACGTCACCCGGGGAGTCGTGCCGATCGCTCAGTAGGCTTGAGGACGTGTCAACGCCCCGCACCTTCGCGATTCGCACCTTCGGCTGCCAGATGAACGAGCACGACTCGGAGCGCTTGGCGGGACTCCTGGTCAACGAGGGTCTGGAACTGGCGGCGAGCGAGTCCGAGGCCGACGTCGTGATCTTCAACACGTGCACGATCCGCGAGAACGCCGACCTCAAGCTCTACAGCGCCCTCGGGCACCTCAAGGCAGCCAAGGCCGCCCGGCCCTCGATGCAGATCGCCGTGGGCGGCTGCATGGCCCAGCACGAGCGGGGCCGGATTCTCGAGCGGGCGGGCTGGGTCGACGTGGTCTTTGGCACCCACAACCTGCACGAGGCGCCGGCCCTGCTTCGCCGCGCCCAGACTCAGGGGCCGATCGTGGACGTGGCTGACGCGCCCGACCCCGTGGTGAGCCGCGACATGGCACCGGCCCTGTCGGCGGTGCGCGAGCTGCCCTGGGCGGCGTGGATGACGATCCAGACGGGCTGTGACAACTCCTGCAGCTACTGCATCGTGCCCGACGTGCGCGGTGGCGAGATCAGCCGGCCGCTGGCCGACCTCGTGGCCGAGGCGCAGATGCTGGCGGCCTCGGGGGTCACCGAGGTCACGGTGCTCGGTCAGAACGTGAACTCCTACGGTCGGGACCTGACCAAGCGCCGTCCGCTCTTCGCGGACCTGTTGCGCGCACTCGGCGAGGTCGAGGGCATCGAGCGCATCCGCTTCACGAGCCCTCACCCCAAGGACCTGCGTCCCGAGACGATTGCCGCCATGGCCGAGGTCCCGTCGGTCTGCCCGCAGCTCCACTTGCCGCTGCAGTCGGGGTCGAACCGCGTGCTTCGCGCCATGCGACGGGGCTACACCGCCGAGCGCTACCTCGAGCGCCTGGCCGCGGCGCGCGCGTCGGTCCCGGACCTGGCGGTGTCCACTGACCTGATCGTCGGCTACCCCGGTGAGACCGAGGCGGACTTCGACGAGACGCTGGCCGTGGTCGCCGAGGCCGACTACGACTCGGCCTTCACCTTCATCTACTCGCCCCGCGAGGGGACGCGCGCGGCCGCGATGGTCGAGGACTTCGTTCCCGACGACGTGATCAAGGACCGCTTCGAGCGGTTGAAGCTGGTGTTGGACCGTTCGGCGCTACGCGCGCACGCGGCGCGCGAGGGACGACTCGAGGAGGTGCTGCTCGAAGGGCCGTCGCGGCGTTCCGCGGACCGCTGGTCGGGGCGTACGCGACAGGGCAAGCTGGTCCACGTCGACGCCAGCGCCCAACTGCGCCCGGGCGCGCTGGTCGAGGTGCTCATCGAGCACGGGGCGCCCTATCACCTCATGGGCCGTGTGACCCGGGTGATCCGAGCACCGCGCCACAAAGTTCGCATCGCCCTCAGCGTCTCGTGAACCGGGTCGCGGTCGCGCTGGTCGGCGCCACCGCGTCGGGCAAGTCCTCGCTCGCGCACGCGATCGCGCGCGAGTACCCCGACGTCGCCGTTCTCGCCGTTGACGCCATGACCGTCTATCGCGACCTGGACATCGGCACCGCCAAGCCCACGGCCGACCAGCGACGCGAGGTGCCCTACTACTTGCTCGACCTCGTGGAGCCCGAGGAGGAGTTCACCGTCGCGCGGTTCCAGCGCGCCGCCCGCGAGGCGACCTCGACGATCTGGTCCCAGGGTCGGCGTGCGATCTTCGCTGGCGGCACCGGCCTCTACCAGCGCGCCGTGCTCGACGACTACCAGATCCCGGGGCGCTACCCCGACGTGCGGCGCGAACTCGAGGCTCGCTGGGCCGCTGGGGAGGCGCTGCACGAGGAGCTGGTGCGCGAAGACCCGCTGGCGGCGTCGCGGATGGAGCCCACCAACGAGCGACGAGTCGTGCGCGCGCTCGAGGTCACGATCGGCAGCGGCCGGCCGTTCTCCTCCTTCGGCCCCGGCCTGGCGCAGTACGGGCGGATCCGGATCGTCCAGGTCGGCCTGCGCGTGCCGATGGACGAGCTCGACCGTCGCATCGAAGCGCGATTTCGTCGCTGGATGGACGAGGGTCTGCTCGACGAAGTGCGGCGTCTCGCGAAGCGCCCGGCGGGTCTCAGTCGTACCGCGCGCCAGGCCGTGGGCTATCGAGAGTTGTTGGCTCACGTCGAGGACGGGGTCGACCTCGAGCAGTGCGTGCGCGACGCGATCACCCACAGCCGCCGGCTGGCCCGCCGCCAACGCTCGTGGTTCGAGCGCGACCCGCGGGTCGAGTGGTTCGACAGTCCCGACGCGGCGGGCGAGCGCTTGGAGCGTGTGCTGAACGGCCCCGACGGCTTCGTGCGAGAATGAGACCGTGACACTGCGTTACCTCCAAAAATGGCACGGGGCCGGCAACGACTTCCTCGTCGAGGTGATCGAGCACGGCACGGCGCCCTGGTGGGACGCCGAGCGCGCTCGCGCGGTGTGTGATCGGGCGACGGGCGTGGGCGCCGACGGACTGCTGCTGGCAACGGTTGGCTCGGACGTGACGATGGTGCTCTACAACGCCGACGGGAGCCGCGCCGAGATGTCGGGCAATGGCATCCGGTGCCTCGCGGCCGCGGTGCGCCGTTCTACGCGTGGCACGTGGGACGCCCTCGACGTGGTGACCGACGCCGGTGTGCGACGCGTGTCGCTCACGGGCGACCGCGACGAGGGGGAAGGCAGCGTCGAGATGGGTGCGGTTGCCACCGGACCCGGCCCGACCGGGACCCTCGGGGTCGCGGCGGTCGGCAACCCGCACGTCGTGGTCATGGACGACCCGACCTGGAGCGTCGAGGACCGCGCGAGGCTCGCGCGCGCCTGGTCCGATGAGCTGGGCGGCGCCAACGTCGAATTCATCACACCCGTAACCGAGCAGCGCATCGAGTTACGCGTGTTCGAGCGGGGCGTCGGCTGGACCCTCGCGTGCGGCACCGGCAGTTGCGCCGTCGCGGCGGTGGCGCGCGAGCACGGTCTGTGTGGCGACGCCGTGACCGTGGGCAATCCGGGGGGCGACCTCACGGTGCGCCTCGATGGCGACCGGGCCACCCTGGGCGGGCCCGTTGCCTTCGTCGCCAACGTCGAGTGGCGCGCGACTTGACCTACGTCCCCACCACACTCATCGACCGCACGATCCGTGAGCGGATCGTGCTGGTGGGTGTGCAGTTCCCCGGCGTCAGCGCCGTCGAACTCGACCGCCAGCTCGACGAGCTCGCGCTGCTCGTGGACACCGCCGGCGCCGACGTCGTCGCGCGGGTCGTCCAACGGCGCGACGCGCCGGACCCCGCGACGTTCCTCGGTTCGGGCAAGGTCAGCGAGCTGCGCGAGATCTGTCTGGCCGTCGACTCGGACACGGTCGTCTTCGAGCACGCGCTGTCACCGGCCCAGCAGCGCAACCTCGAGAAGATCCTCGGTCGCACGGCGATCGACCGGACCGCGGTGATCCTCGACATCTTCGCCCAGAACGCCCGCACCCCCGAGGGCAAGGCGCAGGTCGAGCTGGCGCTCTTGCAATACCGCCTGCCACGCCTGCGACGCGCCGGAGGATCGCTCTCCCAGCAGGCGGGTGGCATCGGCACCCGCGGCCCCGGTGAGACCCAGCTCGAAGTCGACCGCCGCCGCCTCGTGCACCGGATCCACCGGATCCGCAACGAACTCAAGGAGATCGATCGCACGCGCGGCATCCAACGCCAGGGGCGCGACCGCGGCCGTCACCGCGAGATCACCCTGGTGGGCTACACCAACGCCGGCAAGTCCTCGATGCTCAACGCCCTCACCGACGCCGGCGTGGGGGTGGAGGACCGGCTCTTCGCCACGCTCGACCCGCGGACCCGCCAGCGCCAACTGCCCGGGGGCGAGACCGTGCTCGTGACCGACACCGTCGGGTTCATCTCCAACCTGCCCCACGAGCTGGTGGAGGCCTTCATGAGCACGCTGCGCTCCGTGCAGCTCGCCGACCTGCTGGTGCACGTCGTCGACGCCAGCAGCGACAGCGCCGAGGAGCAGATCAAGGCGGTGCACGAGGTCCTCGCCACGATCGGGGCCGATCACGTTCCCGAACTGCTCGTGCTCAACAAGTCCGACGCCCCGGGTTCGCGGGCCCGCGACCTGGCCAAGCTCTATCCCGGCAGCGTGTACGCCTCGGCGCTGACGGGCGAGAACCTGGACGCGGTCGTCGAGGCGATCGGCCAGCGCCTGCGCGTCGAGGACCGCACCATCACCGTTCGAATCCCGCTGGACCGTGGCGACATGGTCGCGGCGGCCCACCGCGAGGGTGACGTCCTTGAGACGACGGTCGAGGACGACGCCGTGGTGCTGCGCATCGCCCTCGACCCAGCGGGAGCCGCGCGATTCGACCAGTGGCGGGTGTCGCGATGAGCTTCTCGCCGCCGCCGTACCCCTACGAACGTCTCGGCGGCATCAAGCGCCTCGCGGGCGCGCTCGAGGGCGGCGCGATCGACTGCTCGATCGGCACGCCCATCGACCCACCCCCGGCCATGGTGCTCGACGAACTCGCCCGCGGCGCGGGTGCGCGCGGGTACCCGCCCTCAGCTGGCACCGAGGCGTTCCGCACCAGCGCGCGTGACTGGCTCGCCGAACGCTTTGGCGTCGAGGTCGAGCCGAACGACCTGGCCGCCTGTGTGGGCACGAAGGAGTTCGTGGCCTCCCTCGCTGGCTATCTCCACCTGCGCACCCCAGACAGGGACACCGTCCTCTACCCGGCGATCAGCTATCCGACCTACGCGATGGGCGCGACGCTCGCCGGGCTTCGTGCGGTGCCCGTGGCCGTGCGCGACGGTGCGCTCGACCTGGCGAGCATCGACGCCGGCGACGTGGATCGGGCCCTGGTGCTCTGGAGTAATTCGCCGTCGAACCCGACCGGTGCGCTCGAGGACCTCGAGGCCGTCGCGGCGTGGGGCCGTCGCCACGGCGTGCTCGTCGCGAGTGACGAGTGCTACGCCGCCTTCACGTGGTCCGCCGAGCCCG
>JAKAFH010000036.1 GCA_021818025.1 Actinomycetes bacterium
ATCCGCGCCGCCGCGATGGACCTCGCCGAGTACGGGGTCACCGCCAACGTGGTGAGCCCCGGTTCGACGCGCACCGCGATCCTCGAGGCGTCCGCGCAGGTCTACGGGCTCGAGTCGAGCGACGCCTTCGCGGCCCAGCAGCCGATCGGCCGGCTGATCGAGCCCGCCGAGGTCGCCGCGACGATCGCCTGGCTCTGCTCACCGACCTCCTCGGCCATGACCGGCGCCGACGTCGCCGTCGACGGCGGCATGACGGTTTCCTAGGCGGGGTCGGCGCTGCAGTAGCGTTCTTCGCGCGGCAAATGCCGCCAGCGAATCGAGGTCCTAATTGTCCGAACTCCACGTGCCACGCCGCGTCGTCATCCTCGGAGCCGGTTCGGTGGCCCAGTGCCTCCTGCCACTCCTGCTCGACCGCTTCCCCCTCGACCCCGCGTCAGTCACGGTGCTCGAGAGCCGCGACAACCGGGCGCGCCTCGCGTCCTCGATCGAGCGCGGCGTGCACTACGAGTCGCTGACGATCACCCCGGAGAACCTCACGGACGTCCTGTCGAGGTACCTCGGTGACGGCGATCTCCTGATCGACCTGGCCTGGAACATCGGACTCACGGAGTTGCTCGACTGGTGCCGCGAGCACAACGTGCGCTACCTCAACACCTCGGTCGAGGTGTGGGACCCCTACGACGACCCCGGCTCGGTCTCGCCCCAGGACCGCACCCTCTACTGGCGCCACATGGCCCTGCGCCGCCAGATCGCGCGCTGGGGCACCAACGACGGCCCGTCGGCCGTGGTCGAGCACGGCGCCAACCCCGGTCTCGTGAGCCACTACGTCAAGCAGGCCCTCGTCGAGATCGCGACCGCGGTCCTCGCCGACGGGTTGCTCGCCGAGCGCCACGTCGAGATCGCGGCCGCGCTCGAGGCCGAGGCGTTCAACGAGCTCGCCCGGCTGCTCGACGTGAAGGCGATCCACGTCGCCGAGCGCGACACCCAGATCAGCCGCGAGCCCAAGCGCGTCGGCGAGTTCGTCAACACCTGGTCGGTCGACGGGTTCTACGAGGAGGGCGTGGCCCCCGCGGAGATGGGCTGGGGCACGCACGAGAAGCAGCTCCCGCCCCTCGGCCTCGCCCACGAGGGCGAGGGCCCACTCAACCAGATCTGCCTCGCCCAGATGGCCCACCAGACCATCGTCCGCTCGGTCGTGCCCTCCGGGCCGATCATCGGCATGGTCATCCGCCACGGCGAGTCCTTCACGATCTGTGACCACCTCACCGTCTGGCGCGACGGCGTCGCGCTGTACCGGCCGACCGTGCACTACGCCTACTGCCCGACCGACGCCGCCTGGGCGAGCTTCGTCGAGCTCGAGGGCGCGCAGTACCAGTACCCCGAGGTCCAGCGGATCATGAACGACGACATCATCGAGGGCCGTGACGAGCTCGGCGTCTTGTTGATGGGCCACCCCTACGGCTCGTGGTGGACGGGTATGCGCACCACGATCGACGAGGCGCGCGCGGTCGCGCCCCACCAGAGCGCGACGACGGTGCAGGTCGCGGCCTCGATCCTCGGCGCGGTCGACTGGCTCCTGCGCTCGCCGCGGGTGGGCGTGCGCGTGCCCGACGAGCTGCCATGGCGCGACGTGATCGCGGTCGCCACCCCCTACGTGGGTACGACGTGGTCCGGTCCGATCGACTGGGACCCGGTCTCGACCCACGCCGACTGGTTCGACCGCTGGTCGGGACGCGATCTCGACCGCGACGACCCGTGGCAGTTCACGAACTTCCTCGTGCGCTGAGACGCCTTCGCTGACGGCCACCGCTGCGAGCGGGGCCCGGCGCCGCCAACCCACCAGCACATACCCCATGGGGGTATTGCGCGCTTGCGTTGTGATACCCCAGGGGGTATACTATCTAGGTGCCTCGCTAGCGAGGTGCGGGGGCTGTAACCGTTGAAGGGGCGTCGTAATGGCACGAGTCGTGATTTTGGGGGCCGGCATCTCGGGACACACGGCGGCGCTGCACCTTCGACGACGCCTCGGGCGCAACCACGAAGTCGTCATGGTCACGCCCAACTCGAAGTGGAACTGGATCCCGTCGAACATCTGGGTCGGCGTGGGCAAGATGACCGCCGAGGACGTGACCTTCCCGCTGGCGCCGATCTACAAGCGCAAGGGGATCACCTTCCACCAGGCGCTCGCGACCGAGCTGCACCCCGAGGGCTCTGACACCATCGACCAGCCCTACGTGACCGTGCGCTACACCGATCCCAAGCGGCTCGACGAACTCGACACGATCACCTACGACTACCTGATCAACGCGACCGGGCCCAAGCTCAACTTCGCCGCGACGCCGGGCCTCGGGCCCGACGCCAACACGGTCTCGGTCTGCACGCCGGCGCACGCGGTGCAGGCGTCGGCGGCGCTCGCGGACGCCATCGCCAAGATGCGTCAGGGCCAGCGCCAGCGCATCGTCGTGGGCGTCGGGCACGGCACGTGCACCTGTGAGGGTGCGGCCTTCGAGTACACGTTCAACGTCGAGCACGAGATCCGCATGGCCGGCGTGCGCGACATGGCCGACGTGACCTACCTGACCAACGAGTACGAGCTCGGCGACTTCGGCGTCGGCGGGATGGTCTTCACCCAGAACGGCTTCGAGACCACGAGCAAGCTCTGGACCGAGTCGCTCTTCCGTGAACGTGACGTCAAAGCCGTCGTCCAGGCCCACGTCGAGCAGGTCGAGCCCGGCCTGATCCGCTACGAGCAGCTCGACGGCTCGAAGAACGAGCTGCCCTTCGACTTCGCCATGCTGCTGCCCCCATTCCGGGGCGTCGACCTCAAGGCCTTTGACCGCGCCGGCGAGGACATCACGAGCGAGGTCTTCCTGGCGAGCGGCTTCATGAAGGTTGACGCGAACTACGAGGCCAAGCCCTACGGCGAGTGGAGCGCCGCCGACTGGCCGCGCACCTACGAGTCGAGCCGCTTCGCGAACGTCTTCGCGGTGGGCATCGCCTTCGCGCCGCCGCACCAGATCTCCCAGCCGCGCAAGAGCGACAGCGGCACGGTCATCACGCCCTCGCCGCCGCGCACCGGGATGCCGTCGGGAGTCATGGGCAAGACCGCGGCACTGACCATCGTCGACCGGATCACGAGCGGCCCGACCTCGCGATCGCGCGAGGCCTCCATGGCCGACATGGGCGCGGCCTGCGTCGCGTCCTCGGGCATGGGGCTTCGCCGCGGCACGGCGGCCTCGATGACGATGTACCCCGTCGTGCCGGACTACGAGCGCTTCCCGGCCACGGGGCGCAGCACCAAGGACACCTTCGGCGAGATCGGCCTCGCGGGGCACTGGATCAAGTACATGCTCCACGTGCTCTTCATCTACAAGGCCAAGGCCCGCCCGTTCTGGTACCTGATCCCCGAATAGTCGCGAACGAAGGAGAACCACCATGGACAACGCAGTCGCCGATATCAAGAACTCACCGCTGCCGACGGCCCAGACGCTTCGTCGGCGCAACCACGTCGCGTTCCAGTTGTGGCGATTCGTCGCACTCAACGTGCGCTTCGTCACGATGATCTTCAAGGGAGACCACTAATGGCTAAGGCAGTAACCCACGCGGGCGCCGACGTCGAGTCGCACGTCCTGCACGACCAAGCCCAGCTCCACGCCATCGTGACCCGGCTCAAACGAGCGCACGGCCAGATGGGCGCCGTGGTGCGCATGCTCGAAGAGGGGCGCTCCTGCGAGGACGTCATCACCCAGATGGCGGCCGTGAACAAGGCCATCAACACCGCCGCGTTCACCCTCATCTCATCGAGTCTGAAGGAGTGCATCATCGATCCCACGATCGACTCCGACGACGTCACCACGAAACTACAAAAGCTCTTTTTGAGCCTGGCCTAAGGAGAAACATGCGAGTTGTCGTCATCGGGGGAGTAGCCGGCGGGATGTCCGCGGCGGCGAGACTTCGCCGCCTCGACAGCGAGGCCGAGATCGTCGTCCTCGAGCGCAGCGGCTACGTGTCCTACGCGAACTGCGGACTGCCCTACTACGTGGGCGGGGTCATCGAGCAGCACTCGGACCTGCTGTTGCAGACCCCGGCGTCGCTCAATGACCGGTTCCGGATCGACGTGCGCGTCGCCAGCGAGGTCACGGCCATCGACCGGAGCGCCCGCGTGGTGCGGGTGCGAGACCTCACCACCAGTGAGACCTACGAGCTCGGCTACGACTACCTCGTGCTGAGCCCGGGCGCGACGCCCGTCGTGCCCCCGATCCCGGGCATCGAGCGCGCGCTCGCGCTGCGCACGGTCGAAGACGTCGAGCGCATGTCCGAAGCGGTCGAGGGACTCACCGGGCGCGCCGTCGTCATCGGCGGCGGGTTCATCGGCGTCGAGATCGCCGAGAACCTGACGCACCGGTCAATCCCGACCTCGCTCGTCGAGGCGACGCCCCAGGTCCTCGCCCCCCTCGACCCCGAGATGGCCCACCTGGTCGCTGACGAGTTGCGCCGCCACGGCGTGGCGCTGCACCTGGCCGACTCGGTCGTTCGCATCACCGAGCGGACCGTCGAGCTCGCCTCGGGCGCGGTGCTTGACGCCGACCTCGTCGTCGTGGCGATCGGCGTGCGCCCCGACACCACACTCGCGCGCGAGGCCGGCCTCGCAATCGGCGCGCTCGGCGGCATCGCGGTCGACGAGATCAACCGCACGAGCGACCCGGCGATCTACGCCATCGGCGACGCGGCCGAGAAGACCGACGCGCTCGACGGCGAGGCGTCCCTCGTGCCGCTGGCGAACATCGCCAACCGCCAGGGCCGGGTCGTGGCCGACCACATCGCCGGACGCCGCGTGCGACCGGTCTCGACCATCGGCACCGCCATCGTGAAGGTCTTCGACCTCACGATCGCCACGACCGGCTGGAACGAGAAGCGTCTCAGCGCGAAGGGCCTGCCCTTCTACGCCGTGCACACGCACCCCGCCAGCCACGCCGGGTACTACCCCGGTGCGGCCAAGATGGCCCTCAAGCTCCTCGCCGACCCCGAGACGGGTCAGATCCTCGGCGCCCAGGGCGTGGGGACCGAGGGCGTGGACAAGCGCATCGACGTCATCGCGACCGCGATGCGCGGCGGCCTGACGGCCCCCGAGCTCGCCGACCTCGAACTCGCCTACGCGCCGCCCTTCAGCTCCGCCAAGGACCCCGTGAACATGCTCGGCTACATCGCCGAGAACCTGCTCACCGGACTCGTCGAGTCGGTCCACTGGCACGAGGTCGAAGAGCACGCCGACCAGGGCTACCTGCTCGTGGACGTGCGAACGGCCGGCGAGTTCGCCCGCGGCACGCTGCCCGGCGCGATCAACGTCCCCGTCGACGAGTTGCGCGAGCGCCTCGACGAGCTGGGCGAGAAGAACGTCGTCGTGATCTGCCAGGTCGGCCAGCGCGGCCACGTCGCCACGCGCCTGCTGCGCGACAACGGCTTCAACGCGAAGAACCTGAGCGGCGGCTACCAGACCTGGCACAAGTCGCCCGCGGCGGTGCTCGTCGCCTAGGTCAGTCTTATCCAACCAACCAACACAACCCAGAAATAGCGAAAGGAAACACCCCAATGTGCAGTCGAACGACCTGTCGTACATGTAACAAGCCCACCTGGAGTGGGTGCGGTAACCACATCGAGCAGGCCCTCGCGGGCGTGGCGAAGGCCGACCGGTGCCAGTGCGCCTCGGGCTCGTCAGGAGCCTCGGGCGGCGGCTTCATGTCGCGCCTGCGCGGTCGCTAGACCGTGAACGCGGCCGATCGGTGGCGGGCGGCGCTCGAGGCGTGGGCCATTCCCGAGGCGATTCTCGCCTCGGCGCCGGAGAGCCCGTGGATCCATCCACCGGTGCTCTTTGACGTGCCCAGGACCATCGAGTCGTCGCCGTCACACGATCGGGCCCGCGACGCGACGCCCGCCGGGGGCACCGTGCTTGACGTGGGGTGCGGCGGCGGCATCGCCGCCTTCGCGCTCACGCCCCCGGCGGCGCACGTGATCGGCGTCGACCACCAGGTCGAGATGCTGAGCATGTTCCGCGCCAACGCGCACGACCGGGGTGTCTCGGTCGAGACGATCGAGGGCTTCTGGCCCGCGGTGGCACCGCGCACGCCCATGGCCGACGTCGTCACCGCACACCACGTCGTCTACAACGTGGCCGACGTGGTGCCCTTCCTCGCCGCACTCGACGACCACGCGCGCGTGCGCGTGGTGCTCGAGATGCCGAACCACCATCCCTTGGCCGGTCTCACGCCGGCGTGGCGGCACTTCTGGGCGCTCGAGCGCCCGACCGGGCCGACGCCCGAGGACCTCCTCGCGGTGCTCGAGCAGATGGGCATCGACGCGACGTCGACCTCGTTCGAAGGGGCCCTTCGCACCGAGACCGACCTCGACCAGGCGGCGCACTTCACGCGCATCCGGCTCTGCCTGCCCGCGTCGCGCGAGCCCGAGGTCCGCGACTTCCTTGCGGCCAACCCGGCGCCGCCGACCAGGGCGCTCACGGCGATCTGGTGGGATCGCGCCAGCGCGTGACGGCGTCACGAATTGTGACTTTGTACCCCGGTGGCTGACTTTTGACCTGATCACGCCTGGATAGGTTGAGGGCATGAGTGCGTTGATTGGAAGTATTTCGACACTGTCGCTCGCGCGGTGGCAGTTCGGCGTCACCACCGTCTTTCACTTCCTGTTCGTCCCCCTGACGATCGGGCTCGGGCTGCTGGTGGCCATCTTGCAGACGGCCTCGTATCGAACCGGCGACGAGTCCTGGGAGCGAGTGACACGCTTCTTTGGCAAGCTGTTCCTCGTCAACTTCGCCATCGGCGTCGTGACTGGCATCGTCCAGGAGTTCCAGTTCGGCATGGACTGGTCTCGGTACTCGGTCTTTGTCGGCAACATCTTCGGCGCGCCGCTCGCCATCGAGGGCCTGCTCGCCTTCTTCATGGAGTCGACCTTCCTCGGGGTGTGGATCTTCGGGCGCGGCCGCGTGAGCCCGCGCGTGCACCTGCTCGCAATCTGGCTCGCGAGCCTGGGCACGATCCTGTCGGCCGCCTTCATCGTGGCCGCGAACGCGTGGATGCAGCACCCGGTCGGCTACGTCATCGACCCCGCGACGCACCAGGCGGTGATGAACAACTTCTGGGCCGTGATGACCAACTCGACCTTCGTGCTCGAGTACGGACACGTGCTCTTCGCCGCCTTCCTGACGGGTTCGACCTTCCTGCTCGGGGTCTCGGCGTGGCACCTGCGCCAGGGACACGACACCGCGGCCTTCGCCAAGGCCGCGCGCGTGGCGATCGTGGTGGTGCTCGTCTCGGCGGTGGGCACCATCTTCCTCGGCGACTCCCAGGGCAAGCAGATGGAGACCCAGCAGCCCATGAAGATGGCGGCGGCCGAGGCGCTGTACAACACCACCAACGGCGCGTCCTTCTCGCTGCTCACGATCGGGGACCTGTCGGGCAACCCGATCTTCCAGGTGCGCGTGCCCCACATCTTGAGCGTGCTGGCGACCAACACCTGGTCCGGCAAGGTCGACGGCATCCACCAGCTTCAGGCCCAGGCGACCAAGAAGTACGGCAAGGGCAGCTACGTGCCCGTGATCTGGGTCCTGTACTGGACGTTCCGGATCATGGTCGGTCTCGGCGTCTTGTTGCTCGCGCTCGGCGCGATCGGCCTGTGGTTGATGAGAAAGCGCCGTCTGGAACGCTCGACGTGGTTCTTGCGATTCGCCGCGTGGATGATCCTGGCGCCGTTCCTCGCCAACTCGGCGGGCTGGATCTTCACCGAGATCGGTCGCCAGCCCTGGGTCGTCTACGGGCTGCTGAAGACCTCAAACGCGGTCAGTCTCATCGCGCCCGGCTACGTAGCGACCTCGTTGATCGGCTTCACGGCGATCTACACCCTGCTCGCCGTCGTCGAGATCGGACTGATGGTGCGCCTGGCCAAGGTCCCGACCGAACCGATTCCGGCCGACGACCGGGTCCCCGAACTCGTCTACTAGGAGGCGCCATGCTCGCACTCGTCACGTCGCCCAGCGGACTCGAGCAGCTCTGGTTCGCGCTGATCGGGGTGCTCTGGGTGGGGTATTTCTTCCTCGAGGGCTTCGACTTCGGCGTCGGGATCCTGATGCCCGTTGTCAGCCACGACGACCTCGACCGCCGCGTGGTCGTGAACACCATCGGTCCCGTCTGGGACGGCAACGAGGTGTGGCTGATCACCGCCGGCGGCGCGACCTTCGCCGCGTTCCCGCTGTGGTACGCGACGGTCTTCAGCGGCTTCTACCTGGCGCTCTTCGTCGTGCTCGCGGCGCTGATCTTTCGTGGCATGGCCTTCGAGCTGCGCCACCGGCGCGACGATGACCAGTGGCGACGGTGGTGGGACCGGGCGCTCTTCTGGGGCTCGGCCCTGCCGGCCCTGCTCTGGGGCGTGGCCTTCGCGGACTTCGTCCACGGCGTGCCGATCGTCGCCAACGGGGCGTGGACGGGGACCTTCTTCGATCTGGTCAAGCCCTACGCCCTGCTCGGCGGGCTGGCGACACTGAGCCTCTTCACGCTGCACGGCGCGACCTACCTGGGGTTGAAGGCCGACGGAGGTGTGCGCGAGCGCGCCCGCGAGGTGGCGCGCTGGCTCGCGCCCGTGACGACGGTCGTCGTGACGGCCTTCCTCGGTTGGACCTACCTGAGTGCCCACGCGTGGCACCACACCGGGCTCGTGCCGCCGCTGCTGCCGATCCTCGGGGTCGGCGCGCTCGCGGCGGTCGGCTGGCTCGTGCACGACCGCCTGGAGGGCTGGGCCTTCATCGCGACGGCCTTTGTCATCGTCGCCTTCTTCACGACCCTGCTGCTCAACCTCTACCCGAACGTGCTCGTCAGCTCGGTGCGCTCGACCTACGACGTCACCATTGCAGCGAGCGCGTCGCACCCCTACACGCTCACGGTAATGAGCTGGGTGGCGCTCGTCTTCACCCCGCTCGTCCTGCTCTACCAGGGCTGGACGTACTGGGTCTTCAAGAAGCGGGTCAGTCGGCCCGAGCACGTCGCCGCCCGCTCGAGCGAGGTGTGAGCGAGTCACCGTCGGCGCTGCTCGCGCGGCTCCGACGGGCCTCGCCGCTGGTAACTCGGTCCCTCGTGGCGGCGAGCGCGCTGGGCGTCGTGGCGACCCTCGCCCTCGTCGTCCAGGCCGTCGCGGTGGCCGGCGCGGTCTCGGCGCTCGTCGCGAGCCGCGCGAGCGGTGTGGCGGGCTACCTCGCCTGGCTGCTCGGCGCGACCCTGGTGCGCGCCCTCGCGATCGGCGCGAGCGAGCCGGTCGGGGCGACGCTCGCCGCCCCGGTGCGCCGGGACCTACGCCGCCGCGCGCTGGCCGCGCTCGTGCGCCGGGGGCGCACGACGACCCAGGACGCCACGGTCCAGCTGCTCACCCGCGGCGTCGACGAGGTCGAGGCCTTCCTCGTCGCCACGGTGCCGGCACTCGTGCTCGCGGCGCTCGCCCCGGCGATGCTCGTCGCCTACCTCGTCGCGCGCGACTGGTTGAGCGGCGTGATCGTCGCGGCGTCGGCGCTGCTGCTGCCGATCTTCATGTGGCTGCTCGGGCTCGCCGCGAAGGACGCGATGGAGCAGCGCTGGCGCGACCAGCAGCGACTCGCCGCGTACTTCGGCGACGTCGTGCGCGGGATGCTCGTGCTGAAGTCGGTCAACCGGTCCGGTGACGCGGTGGCGGGCCTCGACGCCGCGGGCGCGTCGCTCACCACCTCGACGATGGCGACGCTTCGCGTCGCGTTCCTCTCGAGCTTCGCCCTCGAACTGCTCGGCTCGCTCGCGACCGCACTCGTCGCCCTCGTGCTGGGGCTGCGCCTCGTGCACGGCACGGTCTCGCTCGACGTCGCGCTCGTGGTGTTGCTGCTCACGCCCGAGGTGTTCGTGCCGCTGCGCCGCGTCGCCGCGCAGTACCACGCGTCCGCGGTCGGGGTGGCGGCCGCGACCGACGTGCTCGCGCTGCTCGAGCGCGACCGGCCCGGCGGCCACCGACCGGCGCCGACCCGTGCGCCATCGATCGAGCTCGTCGACCTCGTCGTCGCCGACGGGATCACCCCGCTTCGCGCGCATCTCGAACCCGGGTCGCTCGTCACCGTGCGCGGGCCGTCGGGCATCGGCAAGTCGACCCTCGCCGCCGTCGTCGCGGGTCTGGTCGAGCCCGACGCGGGCAGCGTCCGCGTCGACGGCGCCGACCTGGCCGAGCTCGACCTCGACGCGTGGCACGCTCGGGTCGGCTGGCTCGCCCAGGAGCCGGTGCTGCGCGGGCGAACCGTGCGCGAGGCCGTCGCCCAGGGTCGGCGCGTCGATGACGCCACGATCCGCTCGGTCCTCGCGGCGCTGCGGCTCGACCTCGACCTCGATCGACCACTGGCCGAGGGCGCGACCCTCTCGGCCGGCGAGCGCCGACGTGTGGCCCTGGCCGCCTGTCTGGTGGGCGAGCCCCTCGTGCTGGTGCTCGACGAGCCGACCTCGCACCTGGACGCGGCGAGCGAGGCCGCGGTGCGCTCGGTGGTCGGCGCGAGTACCGCGACGCGCCTGGTCATCACCCATCGCCGGTTCGACGGCGACGACGAGATCGTGCTCGGTCGATGACGGCGCTTCGCGAGTCGATCGCCGCCGAGCGCCCGGCGGTCACCCGGGCGCTGTGGGCCGGGGCCCTCGTCGCGCTGAGCACGGTGGGTCTCGCCTCGACCTCGGCGTGGCTCATCGTGCGCGCGAGCGAGCGGCCGGCGATCCTGTCGCTCAGCGTGCCGATGGGCCTCGTGCAACTCTTCGCCCTGTCCAAGGCCGCGGGTCGCTACCTCGAGCGCACCGCGACGCACCGGGCCGCGCTCGCGGTGATGGCACGGGTGCGCGCGACGATCGCGCGCCGGCTCGAGCCGCTGGTGCCGGCCGGCCTCGGGCCCCACAGCGCCGAGGTCGTCGACCTCGCGGTTCGTGACGTCGATCGTGTCCAGGACCTCTTGACCGCGGTGGCGGCACCGCTCGCGACGGGCGCGCTCGCCGCGTTCGCCGCGGCGGCCCTCGGCGGTGCGCTCGCCCCGACGGTCGCGCTCGCGCTCGTCGGCGTGGTCGTCGCCAGCCTCGCCGCGGCCCTCGTCGGCGCGCGCGCGAACGCCTCGCCTCAGCGTCGCCTGGAGGAGGCGCGTCGCGCGATCGTCGAGCTCGTCGCCGAGGTGGCACGCGATCCCCAGGGTGTCGCGATGGGCGAGGGCGTGGAGGGGGTGCTGGGTCGACTCGACGCGCTCGAGGTTGGCGGGGACCGCGCACGAGTCGGCGCCGGCGCCGTGCGCGGCCTCGTCGCGGGCGTCGTCAGCGCCCTCAACGGACTGGGCGCCGCGCTGGTGCTCGTCGCCTCCGCCGCCGCCCGTCACGGCCACCTCGCCGCCGCCCTCGTCGCGGTGCCGGTCGTCACGACGCTCGCGGCGCTCGACCTCGTCGGCGGGGTGAGCGGTGCGATGACCGGCTGGCGCGGCGACCGCGCGGCGCTCGCGCGCCTCGAGGCACTGGGTGAGCGTCCGGTCCCCGTCGCCGAGGTGACGGCGCCGACCGAGGACCTGCACGGCGAGCTTTGCGCGGCCAACGTGCGCGTCGACTTCGGCGAGTACCGCGCGCTCGATGACGTGTCGCTCGCGGTCGCGCCGGGTGAGGTGGTGGTGCTTCGCGGTCCGAGCGGCTCGGGCAAGACGACCCTCGCGTGGGCCCTCGCCAAGTTCGTCGACCCCTCGGGTGGGCGGGTGAGCCTCGCCGGGCGTGACTACGGCGAGCTCAGCGCCGCGACCGTGCGCATCGGCGTCGGCTTCGTCGACGACGCGCCCTACGTCTTTGCGACCTCCCTCGCCGGCAACCTGCGCGTGGTGGCGCCTTCCGCCACCGACGACGAGCTGCTCGGGGCACTCGAGGCGGTCGGCCTGACTGGGCTGCTCGAGCCGGCCGGCCTCGCGCGCGAGCTCGGTGCCGCCTCGCTGGGGCTGTCGGGTGGCGAGCGAACGCGTCTGGGCGTCGCGCGGGCGCTGCTCGCGCGCTGGCCGATCACCGTGCTCGACGAGCCGACCGAGGGGCTCGACCACGCGAGCGCGTCGCGTGTGCGTGCCACCCTGGCGGCGCGCAGCGAGGGGCTGGTCGTCATCTCGCACCGCGAGGGGGACGAGGCGATCGCGACCCGGGTGGTCGACCTCGACGGGGGCCGCGGCCGGCGCGACTGGGGGCGGCGCGGGGCCTAGTCCTCGAGCAGCGCCGCCCGCAGGCGCTTCAGCGTTCGTGACGAGAGGCCCGCGCGGGCGAGCCAGGCGAGCGCGCCGCCGTCGCGCTCGTCCAGGGTCGTGAGGAAGTCGACCATGGTGTCCGGACTGGCCGCGAGGCGCGACGGGTCGGTGCGCGCGATCGTCTCGGCGTAGACCGGGTCGCTCGCGAGGCGCTCGACCATGACCTGCACCGAGGCCGCCGAGCGCGCGTAGTCCGCGACGATGGCGTCGCGCTCGACGCCGAGGGCCTCGAGGACGAGCGCGATCAGGGTTCCGGTGCGGTCCTTGCCGAAGAAGCAGTTCACGAACACGGCGTGGTTCGACGGCTCGGCGATCGCCTCGATGGCCGCGACGATCGCGCCCGGGCCCTGGTCGAGATAGTCGCGGTAGCGCGCCGCGAGCGGGACGAGGGCTGCGTGCTCGACCGGACGCTCCATCAGCCGGTCGAAGGAGAGCGAGCAGTTGAGAAAGCCGATCGAGTCGCTGGCGAGCCGGCCGCGCCCGGTGTAGGCGATCTCGCCCGGGTCGCGCAGGTCGATGTTGAGCACGACCCCGCACTCGTGCAGGGCCGTGACGTCGGCCGCGCTCGCGTCATGCAGCGCCGCTCCGCGCAACAGGCGGCCCGGGGCGACGCGCCGGCCGTCGAGGGTGGGTAGCCCGCCGAGGTCGCGCACGTTGGCGATCGCGTCGAAGGCGAGGGTGGGGCCCGTCGCGCCATCGCGATCGGGGCGGTTCGCGTCGAGCACGGTCGAAGCGTATCGGCTCGGGTGGGACCCGGTGCTAGAACTGTCCGGTGCTGTGTCACCTGCCGAGCCCGCGACCCGAGGGCCGACGGTGATCCGCGAGACCCGCGACGGGTCGCCGACGGACCGGCCCTTTCACGTCGAGCGCCGCGGCATCGACGTGGTGCCCGACGCCGAGCGCTGGGCCTCGGCGCGCGACATCGGCGCGCTGTGGAGCGGCTCGTCGATCAACATTGCCTACGTCATCTACGGGGCGCTGCTGCTGGGCTTCGGGTTCAGCCTGCCGGTCGCGATCGGGCTCATCGTGCTCGGCAACGCGTCCTACCTGCTCGTCGCGGTGGCCTCCCTGCAGGGTCCCCAGACCGGCACGACGACCTTCGCGATCACCCGCGCCCCCTTCGGCCGGCGCGGGGCACGCGCGCTCAGCGCGCTCAACTGGATCACCCAGGTGGGCTTTGAGACCGAGGCGCTGCTGCTCGTCGTGGGGGCCTCGATCACGCTCAGCCAGCTCGCGGGGATCCACGTCGGCGCGGGGCTGAAGGTCACCTTCATCGTGGCGGCCTGCCTCGTGCAGACGGTCCTGCCCTACTTCGGCCACGCGACGATGGTGAAGGTCCTGCGCCTGCTGATCGTGCCCTTCGTGGCGATCTTTGCCGTCGTCGCGTTCGTCGGCCTGCACCACGTGCGCGCGTCGTATCACGGCGTCGCCGGCGGCTGGGAGCTCGAGAGCGCGGGCCTCGCCTTCGTCGTGGCGCTGTCGGGACTGGGCTGGAGCGAGTGTGGCAACGACTACACCCGCTACGTCGCGCCCACGACCTCGACGCGCTCGCTCGTGGGCTGGATCATGCTCGGCACCGCGCTGCCCGAGGCGGCACTGATGATCCTCGGGGCGCTGCTCGCCACGTTCCTCGGCTCGATCCCGGTGTGGAACGGGTCCAATCCCTTCGCGGCCTTTTCGCACACGCGGGTCTTGCCGACCTGGCTGGTGGCGGCGCTGCTCGTGATCGCCATCGTGCAGATGTTCAGCATCGACGCGCTGGTGCTCTACTCCTCGGGGGTGTCGCTGCTCGCCACGGGCCTACCGATCAAGCGCTACCAGGCGGTCGTGGTCGACGGGGTGCTGGCGGGCCTGCTCACGATCTGGGCGACGTTCCAGTCGTCCTTCTCGGCCTTTACCAAGGAGTTCGTCGGGGTGATCATCATCTGGATCGGGCCGTGGTTCGGGGTCTTCGTGATGGACTGGCTACTGCGCGGGCGCCGCTACGACGACGGTGTCCTCGACGGGCTCGCCACCCGCGACGGCGCCGGGCGCTGGGCGGGCGGGGTCGCAATGCTCGCGGGGATGGTCGTTGCCACGATGGCCTTCTCCAAGGCTCCGCCGCCGGCGAGCGTCCCGTTTCACTGGATGACCCCGATCGCCAACCACTTCGGGTCCTTCTACTGCCCGGGCACCGCGAGCGCGGGCTGCGGGCCGGCCGGGTGGTTCGGCGGCGCCGACTTCTCGGCGCCGGGCGGGATCATCGTCGCCGCGCTTTGCTACGCCGCGCTCGTGCGCCTCGGCGCGGCGCGCGCGGGGCTGAGCCTCGGGCGGGTTCGATCGCGTCGATATACTCGGGGTGCTGCGACGTCGTCGCAGTGATGGAGTTGCAGCGAATTCCGGTGAGATCCCGGTACTGTCCCGCAACGGTAAGGCCCCACTTCGGGGACGAGTCCGGTCGCCTGCGCTTCATCGACGTAATCGGTCCTCGGAGGAAGGACGGTTCGTTTCACCCGAAGCACAGGTGGCGAGCTTCTTGACTCCGTTCTAACAAACGGAGATTGACCATGAAGGCAGTGCGTTCCAGCCTGGGCATCGTCGCGATGGTGCTCGGGTCGTTGTTGTTCCCGATCGCTGGCGGCGCCGGTGCGGCCCCGACGGGCTCGGGCTTTCCGGTGACAGTCAAGGCCGCCAACGGGTCCGTGACCATCGACCAGCGGCCGACGGCCATCGTGTCGCTCTCGGCGACGGCGACCGAGATGCTCTACGCCATCGGCGCGGGCTCCCAGGTGAAAGCCGTCGACAAGTACTCGAACTACCCCAAGGGCGCCCCGATGACGAGCCTCGACGGCTACAGCGTCAACGCCGAGGCGATCGCGAAGTACCACCCCGACCTGATCGTCGTGGCCTACGACCCGCCGGCGCTCGCCGCCCAGCTCGCCAAGCTGAAGATCCCGGTCATCTACGACCCGGCCGCGGCGAACCTCGCGGTCGCCTACCACCAGTACCTCGGGCTCGGCGCGGCGACCGGGCACCTGCTCGGCGCCCGGCGCGAGGTGGCCCACCTGCGCAGCGTCGTCACCTCGATCGTCAAGGCGACGCCGCGACCGCCGGCGGGCACGACCTACTACTACGAGCTCGACCCGACGTACTACTCGGTGACCTCGGACACGTTCATGGGCCAGTTGCTCGGCCTGCTCGGCCTGCACTCGATCGCCGACAAGGCGGGCGTGAACAGCAGCGGGGGCTACCCCCAGCTGACCGCGGAGTTCATCTTGCAGGCGAACCCGACCTACATCTTCCTCGCGGACCACGGCTGCTGCCAGGCGACGCCTGCCTCGGTCGCCGCGCGGCCGGGCTGGTCCGCGCTGTCGGCCGTCGCGAACCACCGCATCGTCACGCTCTCGGACGACATCGCCTCGCGGTGGGGACCACGCATCGTGATCCTGCTGCAGGAAGTCGCCAACGAGCTCACGCGCCAGCAGGGCTAGCGAGGTGGCCGCCGTGCGATCGACCGTTCCAGAGGCCGTCGCGGCCCCCGCGCCGGTGTCGGCGAAGAGGCCGGTCCTGATCGCCGTCGTCGTCCTGGTCGCGGTGGCGCTGCTCGCCACCGCGATCGGGCCGGCGGACCTGTCGCTCGCGACGGTCCTGCAGGTGCTGGCGTCGCACCTGCCCTGGTGGCACCACCACGGCACCGTCACGCCGATCGACCAGGCCATCGTCTGGGAGATCCGCCTGCCGCGCGTCGTGCTCGGCGGGCTCGTCGGGTCGATGCTCGCCGCCGGTGGGGCCTCCTACCAGGGCGTGTTCCGCAACCCCCTCGCCGACCCGTACCTGCTCGGGGTCGCCGCGGGCGCCGGACTCGGCGCGACGGTCGCGATCATCTCGGCCTCGCGCTCGATGTACCTCCTACCGGCCGCCGCCTTCGTCGGGGGCGCGCTCGCGGTGACGCTCACGTACCTGGTGGGCTCGCGCGCGACGACCCACTCGTCGGGCGCCTCGATCGTGCTCGCCGGCGTCGCGATCGCCGCGGTCTTCACCGCCCTGCAGACGAACCTCCAGCAGCAGCACGCGGCTGACCTGCAGCCGGTCTACTCGTGGATCCTCGGCAGCCTGTCGACGGCCTCGTGGTCCGACGTCGGGCTGATCGC
>JAKAFH010000037.1 GCA_021818025.1 Actinomycetes bacterium
GCGGCTCGCCCGGCGCGGCGATCGCGCTGCGCGACACGAACTTCCTCGGCACGTGTCGACCCGTGTACATCCGCTTCGGCAACAACCTCATCGCCCAGACCTCGCCGGTCGGCCAGCTGCTCGACGTGACGCACCTCGTGATCCCCGGCAACGCCACCGTCGGCGGCCACCAGATCTCGCTCGCGTGCACGCCGAGCGGGCCCGCGCTCGTGAGCGTGGGCCTCACCGTCGTCGCGACGAGGGACCACCTGTCCGAGTTCAGCGTGGCGATGCCCTCACTCGGTCAGATGGGTCGCAGCCTGCCTGGCGCGGGACTGCTCGGCATCGTGCTGGTGCTGGTGGGTCGTCTCCTCGGCGCGGGCTTCCCGAGCGAGTGGATCGACCGCACGTACGAGGAGAACCGCGAGCGCTTCAGTCGCCCGCTGCGGCGGCGCTTCCCCCGGCTCTTCCGCGACCGCACCGAGGCGGCGCCCAAGTCGACGGCGCGACGAGTCCTCGGGGGCACGGGGATCTTCCTCGCCTTCGCCGCCTTCGGCGGACTCGTCAACTCGATCATCGACCCGTCCTTCGGCTGGAATCGCACGACGCTATGGCTCTTCCTCGGCCAGTGCATCGGCATCGCCGTCATCTCGGTCACCGGCCAGATCCCCACCGTCATCTCCGGTCTTCGGCACGGCAAGCGGATCCGCCTGGAGATCCTGGCCGGCGGTCTCGCGATCGCCGTCGCGTGCGTCAGCGTGTCGCGCGCGATCGGCCTCTCGCCGGGCTACTGCTACGGCCTCATCGCCACGTTCCTCGTGATCCCCGAGCTCGAGGACAAGGACCGGGGCCGACTCCACGCGCTGGGCTCACTCTGCGTGCTCGTGGTGAGCTCGACGGCATTCCTGCTCACGACCGCCGTGTTCCACGCGGCCACCTCGGCCTCGCCCTCGCCGTGGCTGCTCATCGCGGTCCCCGCGCTCAACGTGACGTTCCTCGCGGGCTTCGCGAGCCTCGCCTTCGGCATGTTCCCGCTGCCGTTCCTGCCCGGTCGACACGTGGCGAAGTGGAACGAGACGATCTGGCTGATACTGAGCGGCCTCGGGCTCATCGGCTTCGTCGCCGTCCTGCTGACCCCGGGCAGCGGCAGCAGCGCCGAGCAGCACCACGTCGGGCTAGTGCCGATCCTCGTGGCCTTCGCCGTCTTCGCCGTGCTCTCATTCAGTGCGATCCTCTACTTCCACAAGCACCCGCTCGAGAAGGCCGAGGCCGAGGAAGAGCCCAGTGAGGGCCCGGTCGGGCTGCCAACGGCCGAGGCGTAGCCCAGTCCAGCCAGTTCGCGAATCGTCGCGACAGTGGCTCCGCGCGTCGGGTCTGCGCCAAATCACCGACCGTCACGTCACGCCCTAGGCACCATCACATCACGCCCTAGACGACGTGATGGCGCCGTGTTTTTCGCCTGCGGCGAGGGTTACACTCCCCAAGAGAGAGGAGTCCACTATGAAACGAGTCTTCACAAGTGTCATGGGTCTTGTCGTAGCCGCGGGGAGTCTGGGTCTGATGGGCGCGGTGGGCGCTAGCGCCGCCGCGACACCGACGATGACCGTCACCCCCAGCACCGGGCTGACGAACAACCAAGAGGTGGCGGTCACCGGATCGGGGTACACCCCGAACGCCACCTACGCCGCCGTCGAGTGCATCGGCACAGCCACGACGACCGCCGGGTGCAACACCAACGCCATCGCCCCGGTCACGGTGAGCGCCACGGGCACCATCTCGTTCAACTTCTACGTCCAGACCGGCCCGATCGGCAACGGAACCTGCGGCACGTCGGCCGCTGACTCGAACTGCCTGATCGCCATCGGGACCCTGACCGGCACCCAGATCGCCACGGCGCCGATCTCCTTCGCCGCTGCGGCGCCGGCCGGTCCGTCGGTCACGGTGACCCCGTCGACCGGCCTCGCCAATGGCGCGAAGGTCACCATCACGGGCTCGGGCTTCAAGGCCGGTGACTCGTTGTTCGCCGTGGAGTGCCTCGCGACCGCGACGACGTCCGCGGGCTGTGACACCGCGGGCGCGACGCCCATCACGGCCAACCCCGACGGCACCCTGCCGTCGACCACCTTCACCGTCGCGACGGGCACGATCGGCTCGGGCGCCTGTGGCACCACGGCGGCCAACGCGGCCGGCTGTGTGATCTCGGTGTCCACCGCGGCCGGTGGCGACGCGGGCTTCGCGCCGATCTCCTTCGCGGTTACGGCCCCGACCATCTCCGTCTCGCCGTCGACCGGCCTGAAGAACGGCACGACGGTCACGATCACCGGCTCGGGATTCGCGGCTGGTGACTCACTCTTTGCCGTGGAGTGCCTCGCGACCGCGACCTCGGCCACGGGCTGCAACGCGGCGGGCGCGACGCCCATCACGGCCAACGCCGATGGCACGTTGCCGTCGACCACCTTCACGGTCTCGACGGGCACCATCGGCTCGGGTGCCTGCGGCACCACGGCCGCCAACGCGAAGAGCTGTGTGATCACCGTCGCCACGATCAGCGGCACCGACGCTGGAGCGGCTCCGATCTCCTTCGCGGTCGCCACGGCCCGGCTCGTGCCCGTGCTCTACGTTCGTCCGTCGGCCAACCTGCACGATCACCAGGTGGTCACGGTCTTCGGCCACGGCTTCAAGCCACACGACCACGTCTACGTGGTCGAGTGCCTCGCCGGCGCCACGGGTGCCGCCGGCTGTGACCTGCGCACGCTGACCCCCGTCGTGATCCGGCCCAACGGTGTCCTGCCCGTGACGAAGTTCCACGTCGTCACCGGCAAAGTCGGCCGGGGTGCGTGCGGGACGACGCGCGCGAATCTGCGGTCCTGTGACATCAGCGTCGCGAACGCCGCCAGGGGCGATTCCAAGGTCGTGCGCATCGCCTTCCGTCTTCCCTAAGTCGGTGTGACCCGTCCGCGGCACGCCGCGGGCGGGTCACGCGGGTCGCGACACTCGCGCCGCCCGTGCCTCGAACGCTCGAGCGCCCGCGTGCTCGATCGCTGCTACCATCACCGACTCTTCGCGCGACTCGGTGACTACACTCGAGTCTCCACGAAATTCGAGCTGCCCGTAGAGATCGAAGGCTCCCCGACCAAGAGGAATCAGACATGGACCTGTTCGAAACGCTCGAATCCAACGTTCGCTACTACTGTCGCCGCTGGCCGGCGGTCTTTGCTAGCGCGCGCGGCGCCATCATCACCGCCGAGGACGGCACGCAGTACCTGGACTTCTTCGCCGGGGCGGGCGCCCTCTCCTACGGCCACAACAACCCGGCCCTCGTCGAGGTCGCCATCGAGCACCTGCGCGCCGGGCGCCTCACCCACAGCCTGGACACCTTCACGGTGGAGAAACGCCAGTTCCTCGAGGCGATGCAGCGCTACGTCCTCGCCCCGCGCCAGCTGGACATGGTCGTCCAGATGGTCGGCCCGACCGGGGCCACCGCGGTCGAGGCCGCGCTGCAGCTGGCCCAGAAGGTCTCGGGCCGGCGCGCCGTGCTCGGCTTCGAGGGCAGCTACCACGGCATGACCTACCGGGCGTCCTCGATCTCGGCGTCGATGGCGGGCCGGGCGGTGAGCGCCCATCTGGGGGACTTCGTGGCCCTGCCCTACGTCGAGCGCGCCACCGACGAGGACCTGGCGCTGCTCGAGCGCACCCTGCGCACACCCGTCGACGGTGAGGCGATCGGTGCCGTGATCATCGAGCCGACCCAGGGCGAGGGCGGCGCGCGGGCCTTTGACCCGCAGTACCTGCGCGCGATCCGAACGATCGCTGACGAGCTCGGCGTCGTCGTCATCGCCGACGAGGTCCAGGCCGGCGTCGGTCGCACCGGCCCCTTCTTCTCCTTCGAGGGCTCGGGACTCGACCCGGACATCGTGTGCGTCTCCAAGTCGATCAGCGGGCTCGGACTCCCGATGGCCCTCAACCTCATCCGTCGGGGCCTGGACTCGTGGGGAGCCGGCGAGTTCTCTGGCACCTTCCGCGGCAACAACCTGGCCTTCGCGACCTCGGCGCGGATGCTCGAGACCTACTGGGCCGACTCGACGCTGGAGAAGCAGACCGAGCTGAACGGCAGGAGTGTGCGCAACGCGCTGGAGACGATGTCGGCCGCGGCCGGCGGCGACTTCGCCGTACGCGGCAACGGGCTGCTGTGCGGGCTCGACGTCGGCGACACCCGTCTCGCCGCCGACATCGCCAGCGCAGCCTTCGAGCGCCACCTCATCGTGGAGACCTGCGGCGCCGGGGACACGACCGTCAAGCTGCTGGTGCCGCTCACCATCGACGAGGATCAACTGCACGACGGTCTCACGCGTCTCGGTGACGCCGTCGCCTCGACGTGCGCGGATCGGTGAGCGAACCGGCGAACTGGCGAGACCTCGTCCTCGCGCTGGACGACCGGCGCCTCGACGCACTGGCGCGCGCGGCGGCCGCGACGGTCGAGGGCCTGCGCTGGCCCCACGACACCCCGCGCTCGGCGCTGTCGCCGGCGGCGCTGCGCGAGCTGGTCCGCGCCGACGCGGTGTGCCCCGAGGACGGCCGTGACCTCGACGAGGTCCTTCGTGACTTCGCCACGACCGTCTGGCATCACGGCGTCGTCGCGAGCGACGCCGCCTGCGTCGCGCACCTGCACCCGCCGACCCTCGTGCCAGCGGTCGCCACCGAGCTCGCGATCGCCGCGACCAACCAGTCGATGGACTCCTGGGACCAGGCGCCGGCCGCGACCGAGGTGGAGTTGCACCTCATGGGCTGGCTCGCCGGGCTGATCGGCTTCGGGCCGGCGGCCTCGGGCGTGATGACCTCGGGCGGCACCGCCTCGAACGTGCTCGGCGTCACGCTCGCTCGCTCGGCGGCCGCGGCCCAGTCGGGCGCGGACGTCTTGAAGGAGGGCCTGCCGAGTCACGCGACCGACTGGCGGATCCTCTGCTCGGACCAGGCGCACTTCTCGATCCAGCGCGCGGCCGCCCAGCTCGGCCTCGGCCGTGACGCCGTGGTCGGCGTCGCGACGAGCGCCGCGGGCTCGCTCGACCTCGGGGCCCTCGACGAGGCCATCGAGCGACTCGCGCGCGAGGGTCGCCGCGTCGTGCTCCTGGTCGCCACGGCCGGCACGACCGACCTCGGCGCCATCGACCCACTGGCGCAAGTCGCCGCTCGCGCACGACGCCTGGGGTGCTGGCTCCACGTCGACGCGGCCGTCGCGGGCGCCTTCCTCCTCGCGGACTCGCTGCGGGGACGGCTCGCGGGCATCGAGCTCGCGGACTCGGTGACCATCGACTTCCACAAGCTCTGGTGGCAGCCGTTCAACGCCAGCGCGCTCGTCGTTCGCGACGAGGCGACCTTCGACCTGCTGCGCGTGCGCTCGGACTACCTTGACCGCGGCGACGAGCTCGAGGGCATGGTGAACCTCGTCGGGCGGTCCCTGGACACCTCGCGACGCTTCGACGCCGCGAAGGTGGTGGTGAGCCTGCGCACGCTCGGCCGGCGTAACTTGGCTGAGATGATCGAGCACCTGGTAGCCCTCGCCGCCCACGCCGGCGAGGTGATCGACGCCGAGCAGTCCCTGTCGCTGCTCGCGCGCCCGACGGCCGTCACGTGCGTCTTTGACGCGCCCGGCGCCAGCGCGGATGACCTGCGCGAGGTCCAGCAACGACTCCTCGCGCGCGGCGAGCTGGTGCTCGGGCGAACCCAGATCAAGGGCCGCGCGGCCCTCAAGTTCACCTTCATGAACCCCCTCGCCACGACCGGCGACGTCGACGCCCTGGTGCGAGTGGTGCTCGACGAGCTCGCCGCGGTGCGAGCGTCGAACTAGTCGGCACGCGTCAGTCGCGTCCCGCCTCGCGCGGGCGGGCGGAAGGTGGCGAAGGGGTCAGTGACGCGCAGGCTGCGCTCGCCGAAGCGGTAGAGCGTGGCCGGCCGGCCGCCGGCCGACGACGGCGGCGCGACTAGTTCGGTCGGCTCGATGATCCGCCGGCGCAACAGGACCCGCTGGAGGTTCGTCGGGGTGACGACGTGGCCGAGGCACGCCTCGTAGACCACGCGCAGGTACGCGATGGTGAAGTGATCGGGCACGAGCGCGAAGGCCAGGTTGGTGTAGGTGAGCTTGGCGCGAAGCCGGTCGAGCCCGGAGCGGATGATCGAGGCGTGGTCGAAGGCGGTCGGCGGCAAGTGGTCCACGGGGAACCAGCCGGTGTCCGCGGGAACCGTCGGGTCGGCCGCGGTCGAGACGAGCGCGAGGTAGGCGGTGGCGATCACCCGGCCCCGCGGGTCGCGCTCGACGTCGCTGCGCGTCTCGAGCTGCTCGAGGAAGCCGATCTCGGTGAGGTCCACCTTGGCCGCGAGATGCCGGCTGAGTGACGTGCCGAGCCGCTCGGCGCTGTCGAGCCTGCCCCCGGGCAGCGACCAGCGCCCGTCGAAGGGCTCGCGCGCGCGCCGCCACAACAAGACGTGCACCGATCCCTCGCGCACCTGCAGGACCACCGCGAGCGCCTCGTGCTCGAAGCGGCTCGTCGTCGCGTCGATCGAGCCCGGATGGGCAGTCTGCTTTTGACGGGGCGACACGCTCCATAGTACCGTCAGGGACTAGTTTTCGCCTCGTAGACGAAAACATGGGGGAAGGTCCCCTGCGACGTCCACGCGACGCCGCCGCCCGACCCGGCGAGGAGATCGATGACCACCACCACCCAGCCCGCCACCGATCGCTCGCGCGCGCGGTGGGCGGCCGAGATCCGGCGTCTCACCGCGAAGCGCGACGCGGTGATCCTCGCGCACAACTACCAGCTGCCCGAGATCCAAGACGTCGCCGACCACGTCGGCGACTCGCTCGCCCTCTCGCGGATCGCCGCGGCGAGCACGGCCTCGACCATCGTGTTCGCGGGGGTCTACTTCATGGCCGAGACCGCGAAGATCCTCGCCCCCGACAAGACGGTCCTGATCCCCGATCCGATGGCCGGCTGCTCGCTCGCCGACAGCATCGACGTCGACCAGTTGCGGGCGTGGAAGTCCGAGCACCCCGACGCGGTCGTCGTCGCCTACGTGAACACCTCCGCGGCCGTGAAGGCCGAGTCCGATCTCTGCTGCACCTCGGCCAACGCGATCGAGGTCGTCGAGCGGATCCCGAGGGACCGGGCCGTGCTCTTCCTGCCCGACCAGTTCCTCGGCGCCCACGTGAAGCGCGCGACCGGGCGCGCGAACCTGCACGTCTGGCTGGGCGAGTGCCACGTGCACGCCGAGATCAGCCCCCAGGACCTGCGCGAGAAGGCCGAGGCCGCGCCCGAGTCCGAGCTGTTCATCCACCCCGAGTGCGGCTGCGCGACCGCGGCCCTGTGGCTCGCCGGCACCGGCGACCTGCCCGGTGAGCGCACGCACGTGCTCGCCACGAGCGGGATGCTCGATCGAGCCCGGACAACGACCGCGTCGTCAGTGCTCGTGGCGACCGAGACCGGCATGCTGCATCAACTCCGCCGCGCCAACCCCTCGGTGCGCTTCGAACCCGTCAACGACCGCGCCCAGTGCCCCTACATGAAGCTCACGACGCCCGAGGTGCTCCATCGATGCCTGCGTGACGGGACGACCGAGGTGCGCGTCGAGCCCGACGTGGCCGCTCGCGCGCGCCGCGCCGTCGACGCCATGATCGCGGTCGGGACCCCATCGCGGGTCGGCGAATGACCGGCGGCGTGCGCTTCCTACCCGCGCCCGCACCCACGTGGTCCGCCGCGGCCGACGTGGTGGTGATCGGGGCGGGGGCGGCCGGGCTCAGCGCAGCGGTGGAGCTGGCGCGTCGGGGGCGGCGCGTGACCCTCCTCGCCAAGGCCGGCCTGACCAGCGGCTCCACGCCCCACGCCCAGGGTGGCCTCGCGGCGGTCATGGACGCTGGTGACTCGGTCGCGTCCCACGGCGAGGACACGCTCGTCGCGGCCGCCGGCCTCGCCGACGAGGACGCCGTGGCCGCCCTCGTGGCGGCCGCGCCCGCGGCCGTCCGCTACCTCGCGTCGCTCGGTGCGACCTTCGACGCCGGCCCGCCCGGTCTCGAGGGCGGCCACTCGCACCACCGCATCGTGCACGCCGGGGGCGACGCCATCGGGGCCGAGGTGCACCGGACCCTCACGAGCGCCCTCGCGAGCGCCGACGTCGAAGTCCTCGAGGACGCTGTCGCGATCGACGCGCTGCGCTCGCGCACGGGCGCGGTCCTCGGGGTGCTCGTCGGTCGGGGCCGCCGCGAACGAGCACTCGAGGTGGGCGTGATCGAGGCGCGCGCCGTCGTCATCGCGACCGGCGGCTTCGGTCAGGCCTACACCACCTCGACCAACCCGGCCGAGGTCACCGGCGACGGACTCGCCCTCGCCGCGCGCGCCGGGGCTCGGCTCGCCAACGTGGAGTTCGTCCAGTTCCACCCGACCGTGCTGTACCGGCGGGGCCATCGCGGCCAGTCGCCGCTCATCACCGAGGCCATCCGCGGCGCCGGCGCCACCATCGTCGACGAGCACGGCGCGTCGGTGATGCGCGGACGCCACGAGCGCGGCGACCTCGCCCCGCGCGACGTGGTGTCCTTTGCCATGTTCGAGCGGATGCACGACCCGGCTGCGCCCCTCGAGCACCTCTGGCTCGACGCGCGCGCCATCGGCGCGCGTCGCCTCGAGCGCGACTTCCCGACCACGGTCTCGCTCTGCCGCGGGGCCGGCTTCGATCCCACCGACGAGCTCGTCCCGATCGCGCCCGGGGCGCACTACGCCTGCGGCGGGATCCGCGCGACCCTCGATGGCGTCACGTCGGTGCCCGGCCTCTACGCGATCGGCGAGGCCGCGGCGACGGGCGTGCACGGCGCCAACCGGCTCGCGTCGAACTCGCTCACCGAGGCCGTCATCACCGGTCGACGCCTCGCGGCCCACCTCGAGCAGGACCTGGCCGCCGCCCGCCCCGGGGGGATCGACGACACGGTTCCCCGAGGTGACGGCGTCGACCCCTCGGCGCGCGCCGCGATGGCGACCCAGCTGTCCACCAACGTCGGCGTACTGCGCGATGGGCCTGGCCTGGACGAGGCGCTCGAGTCCCTGCGCGGGGTGCCCGGATCCGCCGGGGCCGCGCTCGACCTCGACCTGCTCGAGGCGACCAACCTGCACACGGTGTCGCTCCTCGTCACCACGGCCGCGTCGCGGCGCGAGGAGAGTCGCGGGTCGCACCGGCGCCGCGACTTCCCCGAGCCCGCCGACCGGTGGCGCAGCCCGATCGAGCTGCGCGTCAAGGACGGCGAGGTCCTGGTCGAGGCGCCGGCGTCGGTGGGCGCATGAACGCCGGGCTCGCCGAGCTCGCGGTCACAGCGGGCCTCGACGTCGACGACCTCGAGCGCGTCGTCGCGACGGCCCTCGACGAGGACCTGCGCTACGGCCCCGACCTCACCAGTGAGGCGACCATTCCCGCATCGCGTCGCCTGCGCGCCGAGGTCGTCGCGCGCCAGCCCGGCGTGCTCTGCGGCGTGGTCGTCGCCCTCGCGGTCCTAGAGGCCGTGGGCTTGCCGCTCGAGGGCGCGACCATGCGCCGGGTCGACGCCGCGCCCATCGAGCCCGGTGACGCCGTGCTGGCCCTCGACGGACCGGCCAGAGCGCTCCTGCTCGCCGAGCGCACGATGCTGAACCTGATGACCCACCTCTCGGGCGTCGCGACCGCGACCAGCCGGTGGGTCGAGGCGCTGGCGGGCACGGCCTGCGCGGTTCGTGACACGCGAAAGACCACCCCGGGACTGCGCCAACTGGAGAAGTACGCCGTGCGCTGTGGCGGCGGGACGAACCACCGGCTGGGACTCGGCGACGCGGCGCTGCTCAAGGACAACCACGTCGCCGCCGCCGGGGGCATCACCCGCGCGGTGGCGGCGATCCGCGCGTCGCACCCCCACGTCGCCCTCGAGGTGGAGTGCGACACGCTCGAGCAGGTCCGCGAGGCCCTCGACGCGGGCTGCTCGCTGATCCTGCTCGACAACATGGACCGCGACGCCATCACCTCCGCGGTCGAGGCGATCCGCCACTTCCCCGGCGTCCTCGTGGAGGCGAGCGGTTCCATGACCCTGGAGCGCGCCCGCGCGGTCGCCGAGGCCGGCGTGGACTACATCGCGGTGGGCTCGCTCACGCACTCGGCCGCCGCGCTCGACCTCGGCCTGGACGTGGTGGCCTGACCGGCCGCGCCGGACCCGGCGCTCACTAGCCTGATCGCATTGGACAGAGAGGGGTGGGCCATGAGTGATGCAGGATCCCAGTCGAGTCACGCGGCGAGGGCGATGAACGATCGCAACGCGGCGATCATCGACGAGTTCCGCGCCAACGGGGGCAAGGTCGGCGGGAGCTTCGAGGGCGCCCCGGTCCTGGTGCTGCACACGACCGGGGCGAAGTCGGGGGCCGAGCGCGTCAACCCGATGATGTACCTCGAGGAGGCGGGCCGTGTCTACGTCTTCGCTTCCAAGGCCGGGGCCGACACGCACCCGGACTGGTTCCACAACCTGCGTGCGAACCCCCGGGTCAGCGTCGAGCTCGGCGTCGAGCACTTCGCGGCGACGGCCGTCGTGCTCGGGCGCGAGGATCGCGACCGGGTCTACGCCGAGCAGGTCGCCCGCTACCCGGGCTTCGGCGACTACCAGAACAAGACGGCCCGCGTCATCCCGGTCGTGGAGCTCGTGCGCGACTAACGCCGACGGCGCTCGGCGCTAGCGTCCCAGTTGATGGACCGCGGACGGCGATTCTGGGGGTGGGGCTTCGAGGACGCTGGGCTCACGCCCGCCGATGACGCGGCCCTCGCCGCGCGCATCGCGCCGTACCTGGCGGTGGCCGAGACGCCCACGGCACCGCCCACGCCCGAGGAGATCCATCTCGCACCGAGCCGGCTCACCCCGCCGGCGGCGATCGCGCCGTGGTGCGACCTCGACGACGTCGCCCGCGCCGGGCACACCTACGGCAAGTCCTTTCGCGACGTGCTGCGCGCCCTCGAGCGGCGCTGGGAGCGCCCGCCCGACGTCGTCGCCTCGCCACCCGACGAGGCGGGGGTCGTCGCCGTGCTCGACTGGGCCGGCGACGCTGGCGCGATCGTCATCCCCTACGGCGGGGGCTCGTCCGTCGTGGGCGGCGTCGAGGCGCCGACCGACGACGACCGCCCCGTCATCAGCCTCGACCTGCACCGCCTCGACCGCGTCCTCGAGGTCGACGTCGACTCACGCGCGGCCCTCATCCAGGGCGGCGTCTTCGGCCCCTCACTCGAGGCCCAGCTGCGACCGCACGGCCTCACGCTTCGCCACTTCCCCCAGAGCTTCGAGGTCTCCTCGCTCGGCGGCTGGATCGCGACGCGCTCGGGTGGGCACTTCGCGACCTTGCACACCCACATCGACGAATTCGTCGAGTCCATCCGCGCCGTCACCCCGGTCGGGGTCACCGAGTCGCGCCGCTTGCCGGGGTCGGGCGCGGGACCGTCGCCCGACCGGCTGCTCCTCGGGTCCGAGGGGATCCTCGGCGTGATCACCGCGGCGTGGCTGCGCCTCCAGGACCGCCCGACGTTCCGCGCCTCGGCCGTCGCGCGGTTCTCGACTTTCGAGGGCGGCGCACGCGCGGCGCGCGCCCTCGGCCAGTGCGGACTCTGGCCGACCAACTGCCGCCTGCTCGACGCCGGCGAGGCGCTCGTCACCGGGGCCGGGAGCCACCACCTGCTGCTGCTCGGCTTCGAGTCGGCCGACCACCCGGTCGAGCACTGGCTCGCGCGCGCGGTCGAATTGGCGCGCGACTTCGGCGGCGTCGTCGATGCGCACGAGGACGGCGCACTCGACGCCACCGCAACATGGCGCTCGGCGTTCCTGCGCGCGCCCTACGTGCGCGACAGCCTCGTGCGGTTCGGCCTGATCAACGAGACCTTCGAGACGGCGATCACCTGGGACCGCTTCGAGACCTTCGTCGGGAGCGTGCGCCACGCGACCGAGACGGCACTGCGCGACGTCGGCGCCTGGCCCGGGATCGTCACGTGCCGGCTCACCCACGTCTACCCCGACGGGGCCGCGCCATACTTCACGGTGCTCGCCGCCGGCGCCGGCTCGGGTCGACTCGAGCAGTGGGCCGCCGTCAAGGCCGCCGCGATGGACGCAATCGAGTCGAATGGGGGCACCGTGACCCACCACCACGCCGTCGGGCGCGACCATCGGCCCGGCTATGACCGCGAGCGTTCCGACCTGTTCGCCGCGCAGCTCCGCGCGGCCAAGGGGGTCGTCGACCCCGCGGCGCTGCTCAACCCCGGGGTGCTCGTCGACCCGCGTGGCCGGGGGCGCCAGCGCGACGAAAGGCGAGGAAATTAGGGTGATTGACGTGAACGAGCAGTCGACGAGACTGGGGCCACCGGCCAAGGACCGCGCGGGCGCCGCCGTGCGCGGCCCGATCGAGATCGCCCCGCGCGTGTGGTGGGTCGGCAACCTCGAGACCGACGACCAGTTCCAGTGCCACAGCTACCTCGTCGAGGCGGGCGACCAATCGGTGCTGATCGACCCGGGATCGGTCATCACCATCGACGGCGTGATGGACAACGTCCGCGAAGTCCTCGACCCGTCGTCCGTGCGCTGGGTGGTCTGCCACCACGCCGATCCCGACGTCGCCTCGGGGCTCGCGCGCCTCGACGACCTCGTACACCCCGACGCGCGCGTCGTGTCCGAATGGCGCGCCGCGGCACTGCTGCGCCACTACGGCTCGCGCCTGGCGTTGTACCTGATCGAGGAGCACGACTGGGCGATCGACCTCGGCGATGGACGACACCTCGAGTTCACCCTGACGCCGTACCTGCACTTCCCCGGGGCGCTCAGCTCGTACGAGACGGCCGCGGCGGTGATGTTCACGTGCGACCTTTTCGGCGGCTTCAGCGACGCGACGTCGCTGTGGGCTACCGACTCGTCTGACTTCGAAGCGATGCGCAGCTACCACGAGCACTACATGCCCAGCGGCGACATCCTGCGCGCCGGCTTAGAAAACCTGCGCCGGCGCTGGCCCGACGCGCGGGTGATCGCACCCCAGCACGGTCGCCTCATCCCCGCGCCACTCATCGGCGAGATGTTCCATCGCCTGTCGGGGCTCGAGTGCGGCATCTTCCGCCTGGCCGAGCACGACCCGCGCCTGGCCACGCTGCTCGCGGCCGCCGACCTCGAGCGCGACCTCGCTCGAGCCATCCTGTCCACCACGGACCTGCCCGCACTCGCCGAGCGCGCGACGATGCTGCTCGGCGAGCACCTCGCGGTGCGGCGCATCGAGGCCTACGTGCAGAGCGAGACCGAGGGGCTCTTGCGCTTCGCGCCCGACGAGCACTACGCGGGTACGCCCGTCGCGGCGATGCCCGACAAGTCGTACGGCTCGTTCCTCGACCTGCCCGGTGACGGCGAGACGCCCCCCATCCGCGTCTACCTGGTGCTCGCCGAGAACGTCGCGCTGCCCCGGGCCTTCGCCCGCGCCATGGTCCAGCTCGCCCGGCCCATCCAGGTCGCCCTCGTCAAGCACCTCGCGCACCGCAGCGCCGAACGCGATCGGGCCCGCATCATCGCTCAGAGCCTGACCGACCCCCTGACCGACCTCGCCAACCGCCGGGCCCTCGCTGACGCGCACCTGGCGAGCGACCCGAGCGCGATCCTCATGATCGACCTCGACCACTTCAAGGCAATCAACGACGAGTTCGGCCACGACCTCGGCGACGACGCGCTGCGCGAGGTCGCCACGGTGATCCGCGCGAACATCCGCAGCCGCTCGGACCTCGGCATCCGCTACGGCGGCGACGAGTTCCTCGTCGTGCTGCGCGAGGCCGACGAGTCACACGCCCTCGACGTCGCCGAGCGCATCCGCCGCCAGGTGGAGCGGGTGCCGTCCTCGGACCGGCTGGCCGCCGCCGGGGTCACCCTGAGCGTGAGTGTGGGCGTCACGCTGCACGAGAGCCACCAGGACCTCGGCCTCGCCATCGCCCACGCCGACGAGGCCCTCTACCGGGCCAAGGCCGCCGGCCGCAACCGGGTCAGTGCGACCTGGTGAGCCCGCTCGTTCGCGCCACGGCCCGGTAAGGTACGACCCTATGGGAGCCACCGGATTCACGAGCGCGGTAGCGCTGGCGCTTCGCAACTACACCAAGATCCGCGGCGTGGCGACGCGCGCCCAGTACTGGTGGTTCGTGCTCTTCCAGGTCCTCGGGTCGATCGTCTTTAACGTCGCGCACCTCGCGGCGCTGGATGCGCTCTGGACGCTCGCGCTGATCGTCCCCTCGATCACCTGTGGCGTGCGCCGCCACCACGACGCGGGCCGCTCGGGCTGGTGGCTGCTCACGAGCGTCGTGCCCATCTGGGGTCTCGTCCTGCTGCTCTACCCGAGCAAGCTCGTCAACAACCGCTACCGCGAGGGCGCGGGCTCGCTCGACGACGCGGTCTCGACGTCGTTCTCGACCTGTACGAACTGCGGCAAGATGCCCCTGCCCGGCCAGGCCTACTGCACGGGCTGCGGCGCCGCGCTGCACTCGTGACCCGTCGCGCCGGGCCGCGCCGTTGAGCGGACTTCGCGACCACGCGCCGGGCTCGGGTCCGGGCCCGGTGGCCCTCGTGGGCTCGGGTGAGTACCTGCCCGTCATGGCCCCCATCGAGGCCGACCTCATCGCCGGACGGCCCCCGCGCTACGTCCAGCTCGCGACCGCGGCCGTGCCCGACGGGCCGTCGGTCGTGCAGCGCTGGCACGACCTCGGCGCGCGCCAAGCGCAGCGGATCGGCGTCACCCAGGTCGTCGTGCCGGTCGTGGACCGCGCGAGCGCCGATGACCCGGCCAACGTCGCCCTCGTCGAGGGTGCGGGCCTCGTGTACCTCTCGGGCGGCAACCCGACCTTCCTCGCCGACACCCTGCGCGACACCGCGGTCTGGCGCGCCATCGAGGCGGTCTGGCGGACCGGTGCCGCGCTGGCTGGCTGCAGCGCCGGGGCGATGGCCCTGACCTCGTGGGTGCCCTCCATCCGCCACCCGCGCGGCGGCGGCACGGTGGGACTCGGGGTCGTGCCCCAGCTGCGCGTGATCCCCCACTACGACGCGTTCCTCGCGCGAATGCCCGAGGTGGCGACCCGGTTCCTGCTACCCCACGACGACGGCGTCACGCTGCTCGGCGTGGACGAGGAGACCGCCCTCGTGGGCGGGCCCACGATCTGGACCGTGCTCGGTCGACAGAGCGTGTGGCGCCTGAGCGGCCCCACCCGCGAGCAGTGGCCCGCGGGCGCGGTCGTCTCGCTGCCCTGATCAGCCCCGCGTCGGTCCGGCGAAGCCCGGCCGATACCGGTCGAAGCCGACCTCGACACCCGCTTCGAGGCGGGCCGCGACCTCGAGGATCGCCCACTCGGCGTTCGGGCGGCCGATGATCGCCGCGCCGATGGGCAGGCCGTGGACGAAGCCGATGGGCACACTCGCGATGGGCCACCCGGCAATCGCGGCCGGGGTCGTGGCACCGCTCGTCGGGCCCGGGTGGCCCCCGACGACCAGGTCGCTCTTCCACGCGGGGCCGTAGGCCGGGGCGAGGAGCACGTCGACGCCCTCGAGCGCCGGGCCGAGGCAGACCTCGCGTGCCCACGCGAGGTTGCGTGCTCGCGCGCCGGCGTAGGCAGCCCCGACGCGACCGCCCGTCGCGAGGGCCGCGACGAAGAGGTCGTGGCCGAAGTAGGGCTGCTCGCGCGTGCGGTGGCGGTCCTCGTACTCGACGACCTCGGCGAGGGACGCGACGCCCGCGCCGGGCCGGTCGGCGAGGTAGGCCGAGAGGTCCTCGACGAGCTCGCCGAGCAAGACCGCGAGCTCGTCCGCCTCGACCTCGGGTCCGGGCAGGGCGACGTCGCGCCGCTCGAGCGCCACCCCGGACGCCGCGAGCGCCGCCACGACCTCGTCGAAGCGGTCGTCGGTCGCCGGGTGCCCCGTGCGCCAGTTGGCCGCGACGGCGACGCGCCGCGGCGACGGCGCGGCCGGCGCGGTCCCCGAGAGCACCGCGAAGAGCCGGGCGACGTCAGCGACGGTCCGACCCATCGGGCCGGGGCTGTCCTGGCTCGCGCTGATCGGCACCACGTGGGTGGCGGGCACGACCCCGACGGTCGGCTTGAGGCCGACGACGCCGTTGAGCGAGGCCGGACAGACGATTGACCCGTCGGTCTCGGTGCCGATCGCGAGCGGCGCGAGCCCCGCCGCGAGCGCCGCGCCCGAGCCCGACGACGACCCGCCGGCCGAGCGATCGAGCGCCCAGGGGTTCGCGACGAGCCCGCCGGTCGCCGACCAGCCGCTGGTGGAGCGCACCGATCGGATGTTCGCCCACTGACTGAGGTTCGTGCTCGCGATGAGAACCGCGCCCGCGGCGCGC
>JAKAFH010000135.1 GCA_021818025.1 Actinomycetes bacterium
GGGTAGGCGACCCTTGGACGGGGGTTCTTGCGTGGCGTCACGCTTCTACTACTTCGAAGTCGAGGAAGTGACGAGGCCGCTCGTGCCAGTGGTCGACGTCATGTCGTCGTTCGAGGCACCGGGCCTCACGGGCCTCGGCTCGCGACTGCATCTTTTCTCGCTGGCCCTGCTGTGCCAGCCAGGCGTCACCCTTGTCACGCCAACCGGCCCCGATCCACTTCCACACGCCAATATTGATTGACCGTTCGTTGGGTGCAGTACCGTGTTGTCGCTGTACTTGCCAGGCTTGGCGCTCCGTCCGCAGGGACTTGAAGGTCACTGAGTAGCGCCGCGACTTGGTGAGCCAGTGGCCGCCGAAGCCGAGCGAGTGCGCCCAGGTGCGCAAGCGAGTGAGGTGGCTCAGTGCGCCGAGCCGCCACGCGGTCGTGACCAGACGACGAAAGTGCGCCGACACGTTACGTGCGTCGAGGTCGTCGAGACTCGTCAGGCGCCGGTCGAGGACACCCAGGTCGTCGGTGGACTTGGTCGAGTACTTGGCGACGTAATTCGCCACGGCGCGCGAACTACGTCGTGACTCATCACTGACTGACGCGTCGCAGTCGACCTCACGGGCGTTGATGACGCGCACGTCGAGTTGACGACCCCACCGGGCACTTGCGAGTGATGCGCCGGAGAAACCCCGGGGCAGCGGCGCTGACACCTTCGACGCGGCCGCGCGAATGGCCGAGGTCAGGAGCGACGCGTCGATGATGTGCGGTACATCACCTTCGTCGCGGGGATCGACGCGAAGTATGGCGTGCAGGTGCACGACGCCCCGGCGCTGAAACTCGGCGACCTTGGCGAACGAGAGTCGCATCGAATGGTCCAGCTCTTTCACGTTCATCTCGCAGAGTCGCGCCAGTTCGCGTCGCACGTAGATGGTGGTTCGTCGCCACAACTCGGGACAGGTCGCGTTCCACAGCACCGACCTCTCGTAGTCGTAGCAGTCGGGGCAGATCGGGTGTCCGAGCACGGGGTCGTCGGCGCGGTGGTGGAGAGGGCAGGTGACGAGGCGACCGTGCGCACAGGGTTGCTGGTTCGTGCCCGCTCGACAGAACTTCGTGCCCCTCGCGCCGTGGACCGCGCCGAAGCTCGGGGCGGTGAACGTGGCGAAGACCATCGGGTGTTGCAACACTGATTTCGGCACGCCCTTGCCACCCGAGAGACCCGAACGCACGAGCATCCTCGCGTCACTCGCGTAGAGGGAAGCGCAACTGGGGCAGCGCGTCGCGCGCCGGGTGCCGCACGCCTTCATCAACACACCGTCGGGCTCGTCGTTCGTGGAGTACGAGCGCAGAATCTCGCCGGTTGAGGTGTCCACGCTCACCGAGTTGCCGATGAGACGGATGGGGTGCGAGCACCAGCCGCACTGCTCGCCTTGACGTTGCAGGCTGGCGAAAGCCGCCGGGTCACTGACCCGTGCGATCACCTTGGCGAGCACCCCGTCACCGGGTCGCGCGAGAACACTCGGGTCCATGATCAGTGGCCCCTCAGCTCATGGGCGCGCGCGACTAGTACGCGCACGTGCTCGTCGGTGAGGTGAAAGGTCCGCAGTTGCACCGGTACGCCACCTTCGTGAAGGAGCAGACCGACCCCACGTCTCGCCGAGTTGAGGTTCGATGCGGAAAATCCCTCACTGGCCCAACCGGCCCCGAGCACGGTGTCACTGGCGTCGCGCGTCGCGCAGCGCAGCGCCCACCTGAACCCGAAGAGATCGCGTAAGGTCGATGGCACAATATCCGTCGAGGGCTTCTGCGTGGCCGCCAGCACGATGATCCCGGCGGCTCGCCCCCGCGTGACGAGGCCCCGCAGCAGTTCGGCAAAACGCTGGGCGGACTTCTTGTCGGTCCCCGCGACGTAGAGCGCGAGTTCGTCAATCACGACGATGTGCAGGCGCAGTCCTTCGGCGCGGGTCACCTTACGAAGGTTGCGACGCAGGAGCTCGTCATAACGGTCGTCCATCTCGGCGGTCAACTCTTCGAGGGCCGTGATGGCGAGTTGCACGTCGTGGCCAACGAACACCCGTGCGCACGCGGACCACGCGCTGAGCTCGACCACCTTGCCGTCGAAGAGCCAGAGGTCTACTTCGGGGTCGAGAGCGGCGGCGACGACGAGCAGCGACAGGGCCACCGACTTGCCAGCACCCGGTTCGCCGCCCAGCAGTACGTTGCGCTCGGGTAGTGACAGCGTCACGATCTCACCCTCTTCGTTGACGCCCACCGGGACCGCCTCCCAGAGGCTGGTCCGCTTCACGTCGAGCAAAGGAAAGCGAAGGGCCGACTCGTCGAAGGGGTCGTGGCGCGTGATGGTGAGTGACACGAGGTTTCGCTTCGCCGGGTTCGCCATGCAGCGAACCTGGCGCACCCCGAGCGACGCCGCGAGCACCCCTTCAGCCTTCACGAGGTCGTCGATGGACGTACCGCGCCAGAGCACAAGATCGACACGGTCACCGAACGCCGTGCGTGTGATCTTGACGATGCGGGGTCGCTTCTCGCTCAGCACGCCGGGCAGCGCGTGGAAGGCCGCTTCGAGGTGTCGACGAACGCTCGCTCGGTGCACGAGCCGCCCGAGGAATCGGCGCAGTGGCCCGACGCAGAGGACGGTCGTCACGAACGCGACTACTGCGACGACGGCAGGGAACATGCCGAGGCGCACGTAGAGCCAGAGCCCAAGTCCGGTGGGGACGCCGAGCAGCACGAGCTCGACGCGCCAGACGCCGAGCAGGCGAAACAGCGCATCGAGCATTTCGTCGGCCATCGAACGGGAGTTGGTGGGAGGGTTCATGGGAATTTCCTTTCGAGAAGGGAAAGGTGCCCCGAGAGAGTTCTCTCGGGGCACGTCCTTAGGCCGCGACCGGCGCCTTGGTTGTCGTGGACAGGACTTCAACCTTGTCGGCGCGAAAACTCACGCCATGACGGTCGCCCATCTGCCAGGTCGTCGCCACGAGACCGGTGACCTTCACCTGGGCGCCGAGGATGAGGCCCTTGGGCTCACCCGCCACCTTCACGACGAGGATGTCGGCTCCTTCGCCACCGATCGCCACGACGCTGACGGCGAAGATGGCCTTGCCGTCGGCGTCGACGCGCTGTTGCTTGGACTCGAAGTCGATCACTGGCTCGGCAATCGAAACCGCGAGAAAGTCGAGGCTGCTTGTTTCAATGGGTAGTTTCATGTTCGTTCCTTCGTGTTGTCGGCACAATCTGTGGCGACGACACGAAGGTAAAGAACCCGAGGTTGCGAAAAGGCGAAAACAGCATTTGAGAGCGACTGCGCTCGCCGTGAGGACAGAAGATTGTGCGCGCGAACCGGGCGGCCTGCGGGCCCAAGCAGGACGACAGGGTATTTATGGTTCTCCTCGGGTTTGTGT
>JAKAFH010000136.1 GCA_021818025.1 Actinomycetes bacterium
TCCCGGGCGCCGCGGCCGCGACCGCGTCGTAGACGGCCGACGGGCCGACCGAGGACGGATCGATCAGGTTGCAGCTGACCTGGACCCGGTCGCCGAGGTCAAAGGCGAGAGCCCGCACGGCGGGGCCGCGCACCACTCGCGCGATGGCGCGCGCCTGCTCGAGCGAGACCCCGCGCAGCCAGAGATTCCAGGCCACGAGGATCGGCCGGCAGCCCACCGCGACGGCGCCGCGCGACTCGGTCGCCGCGGGCCCCTCGTCGGGGGCGAGGCCCGCGCGCGCGCCGCGGCGCACCTCGGGCAGGCTGCGAGTCACCCCGCTCGCCAGCGGTCCGTACCGGTAGACGGGGGTGGCGAGCTCGGTGGCGATCCAGTGGGCGGTCTCGTCGCGCAGCGCACAGGCCTCGGCCGGGTCCTCGCCGGAAAGGGCCACGAAGGGCACGACGTCGACGCTGCCAAAGCGCGGGTGCACGCCGTGGTGCTGGCGCAGGTCGATGCGCTCGAGGCCCGACGCGATCAATCGGCGCGCGTCGGCGAGCAGCGGCGCGCGCTCGTTGATGAGCGTGAAGACCGCGCGGTGGTGCAAGGCGTCGTGGTGCCGGTCACGCAGCGACGCGCCGCTCGCACTCGCGAGCGCGTCGAGCACGGCGAGGTCCCGCCCCTCCGAGACGTTGACGACGCACTCGAACACCGGGTCTAGGGCAGATCGCTCGACAGACGCCGGCGTACGCGTTGGAGACGCCGGCGCTCGCGCTCACTCTTGCCGCCCCAGACGCCGTGGTCGACGTGGTTGTCGAGGGCGTAGACGAGACACTGGTTGACGACCGGGCACGTCGAGCAGATCCGCTGGGCCTTGATGACTCCCAGGCCGTCGCGCGGGAAGAACACCGCAGCCGGATACTCCCGGCACTTGCCGTCGGCCATCCATTCCGTCGTCATCGTCACCTCCCCCATCAAGGTTCAGCGTAGCGACCCGCGCTGCCGCTGTCGTTACACACGACGGGAATTTCGCTGTGCCTCGCGTGAGAATTGCTAGTGAAATAGGTGATCACCGGTCGCCCCTCGGACGTGGGCGCGCGAGCGGGCCCCGGTAGACTGGGCTGGTCAAGATGAAGGAGCGCCGTGAGCCAGGTCCCGACCACTGAATCAACCCAGGTCACCGACCCGGTCGGCCACGTCCAGGTCATCTACCTCGGCCCGGTCGCGCCGCACTGGGAGTGCCGGATGGTCTTTGGCGACGAGGAGCAGATCCAGGCCTTCGTCGACCGCATCGACGCGCGCCTGCGCTTCCTGCCACCCCACGACCCGCAGTTCCGGCGTAATCGCGACCGCGTGAACCGTGACGCGGAGCGCGAGAACCTGCTCGTCGAATGGAACCTCGGCTACGACGACGAAGCCTAAGCCAGCGGTGAGTTGGTGACCCGGGCCAGCCAGGCCTCGGGGTCGGTGAGTTCGGCCGCGCTCGGCAGTCCGTCCACGCGCAGCAACGCATCGAGTGCGCGCAGCCCGTGGGCGTCGCGCAGGTGCTCGACGAAGGCCTGGGCCAAGTCGTGGTGCGCGCCGTGCGTGGCGATGCCGAACAGTGCCGCCGCGGCGTCCTCGCCCCGGGCGTCGCTGCGCCGGTGCCGGCGATAGGCCTCCACGAGCTGGGGGCGCGGTCCGAGCATGGCGGTGGTCACGTCGTGTGCCGCCGCCTCGAAGAAGGCGAGCAAGACGGCGGTCGCGGCGTTGATCGCGCGCGTGGCGTCGGTCTCCTCGGGCAGTTCGATGCCCTCGAGGAGGCGTTCGGGGTCGGCCATGAGTGCGTTGACGTCGCCCTCGCCCATGAGCGACTGGAGCCGTCCCATCAGGTCGCCCTGGATGGCGGCCGCCTCGTGGGTGGAGTCGAGCAGCAGCGCTCGCAGCGCGTCGCCCGTGCCCTCGCGCGAGAGCACGATCGAGGCGACGAGTTCCTGGGCCATCGCAAAGACGTAGACCTCGTCGCGCTCGAGGGACCACTCGTCGGCGAAGGCCCGCAGGTTGTTCACGACGATGAGTCGCTCGGTGTTGAGCCGCGGCAGGGCGAGCACGGCGAGCGACCAGGCTCGCTCGGAGAAGTGGCCGGCAACCGAGCCGGTCTGAAAGCCCGCGAAGAGCGGGCCGACCGCCGCCGCCAACTGGGCCATCATCGGGGCGACGCCCTCGCTCTGGTCATCCGGGGCGACGAGGTTCGCCGTGTGCAGGTTGGGCTCGATGAGCGGCCGCCACTGGGCGAGGGCCGCCAGGGTTAGGGCCGAGCGGTTGACCGCGGTGACGGCGGTGTTACTCGAGATCGAGAAGAGCGCGTCGACGTGGCGCGCGACGAGCGGCGCCAGCTCCTCGAGGCGCTGGCGCTCGACCGGCTCGGGGTTGGGGTCGCCGTCGGTGCCGCGCGCGATGTTAAGGGCCAGCTGGGTGGCCGTGTCGAACCAGGCGTTCGGGCTCTGCTGGCCGAGCATGTTGAAGATGTCGCCGAACATCTCGCCGAATGGGTTGTCGCTCACGACACCAACCTAGAGGGCACAGTCCAGCCGGACCACGGTCTGGATCGTGTGGGTGCCGCGCAGCACCGTGAGGTGGGCGTTCGTGCCCGACGGGGTCAGGTACAACAGGGTGAGCAGCGTCTGCCACGAGTCAATGTCGTGGTTGTCCACCTTGGTGATGATGTCGCCCTGCTGGAGGTGGCCGCGCGACTGGCTGGTGCGCGGGACGTTGGTCACCTGGGCGCCGCCGCCCTGGGCGCTCGCCCCGGCGATGTTGAGCGTGGCGTGACAGCCGTGCTCGTTTGCCACGATCGTGGCCACGCGCGCGACGAACTGGGCCGAGTACCACTGCTGGTCGGCCGCGAGCACCGCCACGACGTGGCCCGTCGCGTCGATCGCGAGTGCGCCGGGGACCCCGTTGAGGTTGTGGTCGGACTGGGTCGCGAGGTAGTTCACGACGCCGTAGGCGCGAAGCGTCGGGTCACCGAGGGTCGTCGTGGACCAGGTGAAGCGGGGGCGCTGGGCGGGGCCGATGATGACCGGCGAGATGGCGGTCACCGAGGTGTTGGCCGGCAGCGGCGCCATGACGAGGGGCTTGACCGGGGTGCTGAGGCGAACGATGGAGAAGCCCGTCAGCGGGTCGCGGCCGACCCAGGTCACGGGGAAGGTCGCGTGGTTCGCGATCCAGCCGGTCAAGAGGGCCGCGCGCGGGATCGGGGTCGTCGTCACGGCGAGGTCCCCCGGCAGGGCCATGGCGGCGACCGTCGAGACGTGCCCGGGCGTGGTGATCGTGAGGTCCACGGTTCGCCGGGCGCTAGGTCGAACCACCGCGGGGAGTTTGGCGACCGAGTAGGAGACGTTCTGGGTCATGGGCTCGGCGATCG
>JAKAFH010000038.1 GCA_021818025.1 Actinomycetes bacterium
CCCACGGTCATCGGGTCAGACTGTGTCGTCGGGCACATTGCCCACCTCGAGGGCTGTGTCATCTCCGACGCGGCCCTCGTCGGTAGTGGGTCGGTCGTGCTGCACGAGGTCGAGGTCCACAGCGGCGCGACCGTCGCGGCCGGCGCGGTGGTGCGAAATCGCACGATCGTGCCCGAGCGCGCGCTCGCGGTGGGGATCCCCGCGTCAATCAAGCCCGAGGCGAGCGACACCGGGGCGATCGCCGAGGGTGCCGCGCTCTACGTCGCCAACGCCCGTCGCTACAAGAGCGAGCTGCGTACCCTCTAGTCGTTGCTGACTGCGATCAGGCGCTCGAGGCACTCGCCGGCGCGCCCACGTCGCACGCTCTCGGCGGCCAGCTCGAAGCCTTCGCGCAACGTGGCGGCCCGATCGGCCGCGACGAGCGCGAGCGCGGCGTTCGCGCAGGCGACGTCAAAGACGGGTCCCGGCTCGCCGGCCAAGAAGCGGTGCACCACCCCGACGTTGTAGGTCACGTCCGCGCCACGGATGGCCTCGGCGGTGTGACGCCGGCCGAGCTCGTCGCCCGCGTCGATCCGCTCGACCCGGGTCTCGGTCGCGGTGACGACGTACATCGTCGACGGCGTGCCCAGGGACAGTTCGTCGAGGCCGTCGTCCGCGTTCACGAGCAGCATCTTGATCACGCCGCGCGCGGCGAGGACCTCGGCCATCGACTCGAGGTGGTGGCTCTGAGCGACGCCGATCACACCGCGACCCACGCGCGCGGGATTCGCGAGCGGCCCGAGGACGTTAAAGACCGTGCGAAAGCCGAGCGCCCGGCGAATCGGTGTGAGGTGGGCGAGGGCGTGGTGGTAGGTCGGTGCGAAGAGGAAGCCGATGCTGGCCTCGCGGATGCACGCGAGCACACCCTCGACCGGCAGGTCGAGGCGCACGCCCAGGGCTTCGAGGACGTCGGCCGAACCCACCGACGACGACGCCGCCCGATTGCCGTGCTTGGCGACTGGCACGCCACAGCCGGCGACCGCGAGTGAGGCCATGGTCGAGATATTCACCGTGTGCAGCTGATCGCCGCCGGTGCCGACGATGTCGACGGCGTCGTCGGCGATCCTGAAGGTCGTGGCCGCATCGACCATGGCGTCCACGAAACCAGTCATCTCGGCCGGCGTCTCGCCCTTCGCGGTGAGAGCGGTGAGGAAGCTCGCCACGTGGACGGCCTCGATGTCACCCGACAGGATCGCGGCGAGTGCCTCGCGGGCGTGAGCGCGGTCGAGGTCGAAACCGCGCACGAGCGGTCCAAGGACGTCGCTCGTGAACTGCGTCGGCGTCAAATGGGTCGAGGAAGCCTCTGACATTGGCCTATCGTAGTCTCGCACTAGCGAACGCCTCGCCCGCCGCGACGGCGACCACGCGCGACTGGGACCGCGCCATTGCGCCAGTAGAATTCGCCAATGAGTCCGACCTACCTCGACGAGATCGTGGCCGCGCACCGTGCCGTCGCGGACCCGCGCGAGTGGCGCTCGCGCCTCGACGGCCCCGCCTACGACGGTCCGTCCTTCGCCGGTGCCCTGCGCGCTGACACCGTGCAGATCATCGCCGAGGTGAAGCGACGCTCACCCTCCAAGGGCCCGCTGGCCCCCAACCTCGACCCGACGTCGCTCGCCAGGGACTACGCCAGCGGGGGAGCCGCGGCGATCTCGGTGCTGACCGACGAGCAGTTCTTCGGCGGCTCCCTCGACGACCTGCGCGCCGTCCGCGCCGCCGTCGACCGCCCGATCTTGCGCAAGGACTTCACCATTGGCGAGAACGACGTCCTCGATGCGCGCGACGTCGGAGCCGCCGCCGTGCTCTTGATCGTCTCGGTGCTCGACGACGCGAGTCTCGCGCGCCTGATCAGTCTCGTCGCCGACTGCGGACTGGACGCGCTCGTCGAGGTGCACGACGACCTCGAGGCGCGTCGCGCACTCAACGCGGGCGCGACGATCGTCGGTGTGAATCAGCGCGACCTGAGGACCTTCGCGGTCGACCCCGAGCGCGCGCTGCGCATCGGTGCCTCGCTGCCGGCGTCGGTGATCACCGTGGCCGAGTCGGGACTGCGCACCGTGTCCGACATCGAGCGAGTGGCGGCCGGAGGATTCGACGCCGTACTGATCGGTGAGACGTTCGTGACCAGCGCGTCACCGGCGTCGCTCGTGGCCGAGTTCGCGGCCGTGACCCGGAGTCCCCGTGGGTAGATTCGACCGGGCGAGCTTGGTGAAGATCTGCGGCGTGACCTCCATCGAGGACGCCGCGCTCGTGCACGACGCCGGGGCCGACGCCATCGGGTTGATCGTGGCACCCTCGCGACGCCAGGTCTCGATACCAATGGCCCAGTCGGTGACGGCGTGGGCGCGCGACCGACTGGCGAGCGTGCTCGTCGTGCGCGAGCTCGACGACGACGCGATCCTCGACGCGCTCGATCAGGTCCAGCCCGACGCCGTGCAGCTGCACGATCCCATCTCCGCGTCACTGCACCAGGCCCTGCGCGAACGCGGCCCCTACCTCATTCGAGCCCTGGGGATCGGCAGCGAGGAGTTCTGGAACTTCGACGAGACCTCGGTGGATGCGGTGCTGCTCGACGGCCCGACGCCCGGCAGCGGCGAGGCGCACGGCTGGGTCGACGTCGCCACGCGCCCGTGGGTGCGGCCGATCATCGCCGCCGGCGGATTAACGTCGAGCAACGTGAGTGCCGTGATCAGCCAGCCGTGGGTCTGGGGCGTCGACGTCGCCAGTGGCGTCGAGGCGTCACCCGGCCACAAAGACCGCGGCGCCGTCGTCGCCTTCGTTGCGAACGCGCGCGGCGCCTTCGCGGAGCGCACGTGAGCCCGGTCATGGGCCCGCCCGACGAGGGCGGGCACTTCGGCTCCTTCGGCGGTCGCTTCGTGCCCGAGGCGCTGATGCCGGCCTGTCTCGAACTGGACGTCGCCTTCCGCGACGCCTGGGGCGATCCGACCTTCGTCGCGCAGTACCACGACACGCTGCGCGAGTTCGGTGGGCGCCCCACACCCGTGACCTACCTCGAGCGGCTCTCACAGCGACTGGGACTTAAGGTCTACGCCAAGCGCGAGGACCTGGCCCACACCGGCAGCCACAAGATCAACAATGTCGTCGGCCAAGCGCTCCTCACGAAGCGGATGGGCAAGACCCGCATCATCGCCGAGACGGGAGCCGGCCAGCACGGCGTCGCCACCGCGACGGCCGCCGCGCGCCTCGGACTCGCGTGCACGGTCTACATGGGCGAGGTCGACACGGTCCGCCAGGCGCTCAACGTCTTTCGCATGGAGCTCTTGGGCGCGACCGTGGTGCCGGTCACGTCGGGCAGCCGCACACTGAAAGACGCGGTGAACGAGGCGCTTCGTGAGTGGGTGACCTGCGCCGCTGACACCCACTACTGCATCGGCTCGGTCATGGGCCCGCACCCCTTTCCGTGGATGGTGCGCGAGTTCCAGAGCGTCATCGGGGCCGAGGCGGCGAGCCAGCTGCGCGACTTCGGCGTTACGACGCCCGACTTCGTCGTCGCCTGCGTCGGTGGTGGCTCAAACGCGGCCGGCGTCTTCGCCGGCTTCGCCGACAGTTCGGCCCAGCTGATCGGGGTCGAGGCGGCTGGTGGGTCCGCGGTCGGACTGGGCACGCCAGGCGTACTGCACGGGATGCGTTCCCTGCTCTTACAGGATGACCACGGCCAGATCGAGGAGGCCTACTCGATCTCGGCGGGCCTGGACTATCCCGGCATCGGTCCCGAACACGCGTACCTCGCGGACCTCGGCCGGGCTCGCTACGTCGCCGTGGGCGACGACGTGGTGATCGGTGCCCTGCAACTGCTGAGCGAGCTCGAGGGGATCATCCCCGCCCTGGAAACGGCCCACGCCGTGGCGTGGCTCGTGAACGCCGCCGGGGACGAGGTTCCCGCGGGATCGACGGTCCTGCTCAACCTCTCGGGGCGCGGCGACAAGGACGTGGCCCAGGTGCGCAGCATTTTGCGGGGCGAGTCGTGACCACCCTCGATACGCGACTGCGCGATCTTCGCGCGCGCCGCAAGGCGCTCGTGCCCTACTTCGTCGGCGGTCTCACGTCGGACTGGACGACCTACGTCGCCGCGGCAATCCACGCGGGCGCCGACGTCGTCGAGGTCGGCGTGCCGTTCTCGGACCCCATGATGGACGGGCCCGTGATCCAAGAGGGCGCGCTGCGGGCGTTGGGCAACGAGGCGACCCTCGAGTCGATCTGTCACGAGTTGGCGGTCGCCGCCTTCGAGGTGCCGATTGTCGTGATGACCTACTTCAACGTGCTGCACCACTTCGGGCTCGAGCGCTCGGCCGAGCTGCTCGGCGCGAGTGGCGTGGCGGGCGTGATCGTGCCCGACCTCGCGATCGAAGAGGCGACCCCGTGGCGTGAGGTCGCTACGGCCGCTGACGTCGCGACGGTCTTGATGGTCGCACCGTCGAGCCCGATCGAGCGTGTCCGACGGATTGGCGAACAGTCCCAGGGCTTCGTCTACGCCGCCGCGCGAATGGCGGTGACGGGCCGGGCCAGTGACGTGGGCGACGCCGCGCGCGTGGTCCAGTCGGTGCGCAGTGTCTGTGACACCCCGACCTACGTCGGGATCGGCATCACGACGCCCGAGCACGCGAGCGACGCCGGCGCGTTCAGCGATGGCGTGATCGTCGGCTCGGCGTTGGTCCAGCGGATCCTCGATGGAGCCTCGGCACACGACCTCGAGGGCAGTATTTCGTCCTTTCGACTCGCCCTTGATACGACGGCGCGAGAAGCCTGAAACTTTCATGCTGGTGGGACTTAAGTCCCTAGAGGTCGACCATGACCAGGGTAAATGATTGTGAATGTTTTCACGTTTTCGGCCCCTTATAAGCCACGTTGCCCGCGAGCGCTGGTGTTTAATCGGTACTGAACCCTCAATCCAGAGGGTTCGCTGTGAACTCTAAATGGGGGTATTTCAATGGCAGACGAACACAAGGTAGCTGATCCGGGTCCGTTGGGTCTCGCTGCGTTTGCGATGACGACTTTCGCTCTGAGCAGCGCGAACGCCAACCTGTGGCACGGAGCGGGAGTCTCGGCAGCGCTCTCGCTGGCGTTGGTCTACGGCGGATTCGCTCAGATACTTGCTGGTATGTGGGAGTTCATGCGCAAGAACACCTTCGGTGCGGTTGCTTTCACGTCATACGGCGCGTTCTGGATTTCGCTGTATGCCCTTGTCAACTTCCAGAAGGCTTTCCCAGGTCCGTCCGTAGGAGTCTTCCTGCTCGGCTGGACCATCTTCACCGCGTACATGCTGATCGGCTCGATGAAGACCAACACGATTCTGTTCTTGGTGTTCCTCGTCCTGACCGTGACCTTCATCTTCCTCACCATTGGGAACTGGGGCGGCGGTCACGCGAGCATGGTGAAGGTGGGCGGCTGGCTTGGCTTGCTGACGGCAATCCTCGCCTGGTACGCCTCGGCGGCCGGTGTCATCAACGACACGTTTAAGAAGGTGGTTCTTCCGGTCGGCCCGCGCGGCTAAGGTACGAGTCACTGGTGGCTTGCCACCGGACCCAACCGCCAACAGCGCCCGACCAGTTTGGTTCGGGCGCTGTTGGCATTTTGGGGCGCAGTAGGGATACTGTCACCTCAACGTTGCATCGCAGTACTTCAACATTCGAATTGCGCTATCGCTGCATTACCGACTCCCTGGGGGAACTATGACTGAAGCAAAATTGGAAGCTTGGCTCGACGAGAAGCGGTCCTTTCCGCCTAGCGAGTCCTTTATCGCCACCGCCAACGCCAAGCCTTCGATTTACGATGAGGCGAAGGCTGATCCCGAGGCGTGGTGGCGCAAGCAAGCCGAGCGCCTCGTGTGGGACACCAAGCCTACGTCGACGCTCGAGTGGGACCTGCCCAACGCGCGCTGGTTCAGCGACGGCACGCTCAACGCGAGCGTGAACTGCGTCGACCGTCACGTCAACGAGGGTCGCGGCGACAAGGTCGCCTACTACTGGGTCGCCGACGCCGAGGGGGAGTCGCGCACGATCACCTACGCCGATCTGCACAAGCTGGTCTGCCAGACCGCCAACGCGCTGATCGAGCTCGGCGTGAAGAAGGGCGACCGCGTCGCCATCTACATGCCGATGATCCCCGAGGCCGTGATCGCGATGCTCGCCGTCGTGCGTCTGGGGGCCGCGCACTCGGTCGTGTTCGGTGGCTTTTCGGCCGACGCGCTGTCGAGCCGCATCCTCGACTCGGACTGCCGGTTCGTCATCACCGCCGACGGCGCCTTCCGCCGCGGTGCGCCGAGCCCGCTCAAGAGTGCGGTGGACGAGGCGCTGCAAAGCTGCCCGGACGTCAAGACGGTGCTCGTCGTGCGCCGCACCGGCGGCGACGTGAACTGGGTCGAGGGCCGCGACTACTGGTGGCACGACGTGGTCGAGCGCCAGAGCGACCAGCACACGCCCGAGTCGTTCCCGGCTGAGCACACGCTGTTCTTGATGTACACCTCGGGCACGACCGCCAAGCCCAAGGGCATCTTCCACACGACGGCGGGCTATCTCACCCAGTGCTCGGCGACCTACCACTACATCTTTGACGTGAAGACCGAGACCGACGTGCTCTGGACGGCGGCGGACATCGGCTGGATCACCGGCCACAGCTACATCGTCTACGGACCGCTGACCCTGGGCGCGACCCAGATCATGTACGAGGGCCTGCCCGACTCGGGCGGCCGTGACCGGTGGTGGAAGATCGTGGAGCAGTTCAAGGCCACCGTCCTCTACACCGCGCCAACGACGATCCGCACGCTCATGAAGTGGGGCGACGACCTGCCCAAGAGCCACGACCTCAGCAGCCTGCGACTGCTCGGGACGGTCGGCGAGCCGATCAACCCCGAGGCCTGGATGTGGTACCGCACAAACGTCGGTCGCGAGCACTGCCCGATCGTGGACACCTGGTGGCAGACCGAGACGGGCGCGATCATGATCACGCCGCTGCCGGGCATCACCGCGACCAAGCCGGGCGCGGCCATGACGCCCTTCCCGGGCATCAGCGCTGACGTCGTGGACAACGAGGGCAACTCGGTCGGCAACGGCGAGGGCGGCTACCTCGTGATCACGGCCCCGTGGCCCTCGATGACCCGCGGCATCTACGGCGACCCCGAGCGCTTCAAGTCCACCTACTGGGACCGGTTCCCGGGCATGTACTTCGCCGGCGACGGCGCCAAGCGCGACGAGGACGGCGACCTGTGGCTGCTCGGGCGCATCGACGACGTGATGAACATCTCGGGTCACCGGCTCTCCACGACCGAGGTCGAGCACGCACTCGTCGGCCACCCGGCCGTGGCCGAGGCCGCGGTCGTGGGCGCCTCTGACGACACGACCGGTCAGGCGATCGTGGCCTTCGTGACCCTGCGGCTCTCGGCCGAGGACGCGACGAAGGACCAGTCCCACATCATCGAGGAGCTGCGCCAACACGTCTCGCGGGTGATCAGCCCGATCGCCAAGCCCCGTCAGATCATCCTGACGCCCGACCTGCCCAAGACCCGGTCCGGCAAGATCATGCGCCGCCTGCTGCGCGACGTGGCCGAGAACCGCTCCTTGGGCGACGTCACGACGCTCATGGACCCAACGGTCGTCAACATGATCTCGGGCCTGATGAACGAGAGCGGCACCGAGGACTAAGCGAACTGTGCGCACACGAGCCCCGGGGCCTGTCCCCGGGGCTCGTGTGCGTTAGGAGTCGAATCCGATTCCTAAGAGGTCCATCATCTTCAGCCATAGGTTGCGCTTGCCGTCGTGTTCGTCGGCGCGCTTGAGCGAGGCTTGGGTGAGGCGGATGAAGAGCCACTTGAAGGGCTCGGGCGGGAAGGGCAGCGGACGCTTGCGAACCATGCTGAGCCGGGTGCGCTCGGTGTCGAGCCCGTCGAGCAGGTCGAGCATCGTCGCGGCGCCAAAGCGCGTCGACCCGACGCCCAGCCCCGTGTAGCCGAGCACGTAGGCAACTTTGCCGTCCATCGCGGTGCCCCAGAAGGGCGAGAAGCGGGTGCAGGTGTCGATCGCGCCGCCCCAGGCGTGGGTGAACTTGACGTCTGACAGCTGGGGGAAGGTCTCGAGGAAGTGGCTCGCCAGGGTCGCGTAGGTCTCGGCGTTGAACTCGTACTCGCGCCGGACCCGGCCGCGGAAGTTGTAGATCGCGTCGTAGCCACCCCAGACGATCGAGCGGTCGTTGGTCAGCCGGTAGTAGTGGAACCGGTTGCCCGCGTCGGCCACGCCCTCGCGGCCGGCCCAGCCGATCGCCGCCATCTGCTCGTCACTGAGTGGTTCGGTGACGAGCTGGAAGTCATAGACCGGCACCACGTACTTGCGCACGCTGCGCAGCAGTGACGGGAACACGTTGGTCGCGAGCGCCACGTGGGCCGCGGTGACCGCGCCGTAGGGGGTGTGGACTCGGATGGCGTCGTCGACGTCCTCGAGCCACTCGACGCGCGAGTTCTCGTAGATCGTCACGCCCAGGGACTCACAGGCCCGCTCGAGGCCCCACACGAGGCGCGCCGGGTCCACGAGTGCCGTCCCGTCGGGGTCGAAGATGGCCCCCTGGTAGATCGGCGAGTTCACGCGAGCGCGCACCTCGTCGCGCGAGAGCACCTGGACGTGGTCGCCCATCTCGTTGCGCAGACGCGCCTCTTCGATCATGTCGTCCATCTGCCACGGCGCGAGCGCCACGCGCAGCTCACCGGTGCGCTCGAAGTCGCACTCGATGTCATAACGCGCGATCGTCGCCTCGATCTCGTCGAGGTTCTCGCGCCCGAGGCGCTCGATGACCGGCATCTCGTCGGCGAAGCGGCGCATCCCGTTGTTGAAGCCGTGGGTCAGCGACGCCGAGCAGAAGCCGCCGTTACGCCCCGAGGCGCCCGCGCCGGTCTCGTACTGCTCGACGACCACCACGTTGCGCTCGGGGTCGCGCTCCTTGGCGAGCAGCGCGGTCCACAGCCCGGTGTAGCCGCCGCCAACCACACACAGGTCCGCGCCGACCTCGCCGATCAGGGCGGAGTGTGACGCGGGCTCTAACGGGTCGGCGTCGAGCCACCAGAGCTCTGGTTGCACGTCGGCGAGATGACGAAGGACCGAGGGACTCTTCTTGTCCATGACGTGTCCAACCTGCGGTTGGAATCACCCTCTCTGAGAACTACCTCTTTCGCCCAGTTTCCAGACGAACGCCAGTGTCCAAACCAGCCTCTGCCCTGAGAGTGTACCAAGACCTCGCCGCGCGATGGCTAACCGTGGCGCAGCGTGCGCGCGCGATCGAACTGGTGCGGCCACTCGATCACCTCGCCGAGGCTCTCGGCGGCGTTGAGGGCCCAGCGGGGGTTGCGCAGGTGCGCCCGGGCGAGCATCACCGCGTCCGCGCGCTCCTCGGCGATGATGGCGTCGGCCTGGGCCGGCTCGGTGATGAGCCCGACGGCGCTGGTGGCGATCTGCGCCTGGCGGCGCACCGCCTCGGCGAAGGGGACCTGGTAGCCCGGCGCGACGGGAATGTGCACGCCGTCGACGTTGCCGCCCGAGGAGACGTCGATGAGGTCGACCCCGTGGTCCTTCAGGATCGACGCGATCGACACCGTCTGGGTGATGTCCCAGCCGCCCTCGGCCCAGTCGGTCGCCGAGAGGCGCACGAAGAGCGCAGCGTCCCCGATGCGCTCGCGCACGGCGTCGACCACCTCGAGCAAGAAGCGGGTCCGGTTCGCGAAGGAGCCGCCGTAGGCATCGTCGCGCTCGTTGGACAGCGGCGAGAGGAACTGGTGCAGGAGGTAGCCGTGCGCGGCGTGGATCTCGACCAGGTCGAAGCCCGCCGCCATCGCGCGGCTCGCTGCGTCAGCGAAGGCGCCCACGAGACGTTCGATCTCGGCCGCGTCGAGCGCGCGGGGCTCGGGGTAGCCCGCAAAGGCGATCGCGCTCGGTGCGACCGTCTGCCAGCCCCCCTCGTCGGCGTGGGCGTGCACGTGGTCGTCCCACGGTGCGAGGGTCGAACCCTTGCGACCCGCGTGCGCCAGTTGGACGCCGATCATGGCGCCGTGCTCGTGGGCGAAGCCGACGACGCGACGCCACGCGTCAGCCTGCGCGTCGGTCCACAGTCCAGGGCAGTACACCGAGATGCGCCCGGCCGGATCGACGCCGGTCGCCTCGGCCATGATCAGGCCCGCACCCCCGGTCGCGAAGGCGCCCAGGTGGACGCGGTGCCAGTCGCCGACGACGCCGTCGTGCGCGGAGTACTGGCACATCGGACTTACCCACGCGCGATTCTTGACGGTCCGACGACCGACCGTGAGTGGCGAGAAGAGATGAGACATGCACGGTCCTTCACTGGGGGGTGCATCGAATCTACCGGTCGTCGCCGCGCGACGGGCATCCCGGCGGGGCTCGGTAGACTGGTCCGAACGAATTCGACCTCGAAGGAGACTCGTGCGTATAGCGAACGTTGACGGCCGCGCAGTTATCGTCCTCGACGAGGGTTTCGTAGACGTGGCCGCAGCCTCGAACGGTCGTTTCGGATCCTCGACGCGCGAACTGTTGGCCCAGCTCGATGAGGTTCGCTCGTGGTTCGCCGACGCGAAGCCCGGCGCGTCCGAGACGATTCTTCGCGACGACCTCGAATCCAGCAGCCGACTCGGACCCGTCGTGGCCGAGCCGAGCCAGATCTTTGCCGTCGGGCTCAACTACCGCACGCACGCCGCCGAGATGGGCCTGACGCCACCGCCGCAGCCGATGATCTTCGCGAAGTTCGCTTCGAGCCTCGCCGGGGCCAACGTGACGTTCCCGATCGTCTCGCCGCGCACCGACTGGGAGGCCGAACTGGTGCTCGTCGTCGGCCGCGGCGGCCGTGACATCGAGGTTGGCGACGCGCTCGGCGCGCTCGCGGGCTACTGCGTCGGCCAGGACATCAGCGACCGCGACCTGCAGCTCGCGGGTTCGCCCGCCCAATTCAGCCTCGGCAAGTCGCACCGTAACTTCGCGCCCGTCGGCCCGTGGATCACGACGAGCGACGAGGTGCCCGACCCGAACGACCTGGAGATCGAATGCCGCGTGAACGGCGTGACCTTCCAGGACTCGACGACCCACGACATGGTCTTCAGCGTGCCCGAGATCGTCTCGTACGTCTCGAGCGTCTGCGAACTGCGCCCCGGTGACCTCATCTTCACGGGCAGCCCCCACGGGGTCGGCCAGGGTCAGAAGCCGCCGGTCTTCTTGCGATCGGGCGACGACGTCGTCACCACCATCGCCGGACTCGGCACGCTGCACAATCACGCTGAATGACGGCGTCGGTGACCCGTGCGCGACGTGCCTGGTCGGTGGCGGTCGTGGTGCGTGCGCTGGCGAGCCCATCTCGTGCAGTGACGCGACGCCCCGCGAGACGCGAGGCGATGGTCGGGCTGGGGAGATTTGAACTCCCGATCTCTCGGCCCCCAGCCGAGCGCTCTAGACCAAACTAAGCCACAGCCCGTGAGCGTTCCATGATAGCCGTTGGACCTCAGGCCGACTGTCGATGCGCTCCGTGGGGTTGATCGGGATTGGTGAGCCACGCGCGGGCCTCGAGGAGGAACGCGATGGTCTCGCCCGTCGCCTTGGCCCGCAGCGCCTCGAGGATCCGCTCGTCGAGCGCGTTGAGTAGTTCGGTGTTGGACATAGCTCTCCTATCCGCCGGCAACGGCCGTGACCACTTCGATGGCCGCGCCATCGTCAATGGTGGTCGTGTCCCACCGGCTCTTGGTGACCACGTCGCCGTCGATTGCGACGGCGACGCCTCGGTCGTTCATCGATAACGCGTCGATGACCTCGCGGACCGTGCGGCCCGCGAGGTCGTGCACGACGCCGTTGACGGTGATCACGAGGGAATCGCCCCCAGGGCGTCGAGCGCCGCCAGCGGCGCGAGGGTGACGCCGTGGCGGTAGTGGCCCGACGACCAGCGCCACCCCGGCTCCTCGAGCGCCACGAAGAACGGCCGCAGGTCAGTCGTCGCGGGCCGCAGGCCGTTTCGCACTTCGAGCAGGGGAGCGGACTCGAGCTCGGGCACGATGTCCAGACCGTCGCGCAGCAGGCGCTGGAGCTCGCCGACCTCGACGAGGGGCTGTGGCTTCTCCTCGGCGGTCGCGCCAAGCACGCAGTAGCCGCCGGGGCGACTCACCATGTAGAAGGCGCGGCCGCGCACGTAGGCCCGCACGGTGGGCAGCGCGCTGCGATCCAGGCTCTGCACGCGAACCGTCACCCCGCGCACGGGGCGCACCGTCGGTGACTTAGGGACCGTGAGCCCGTCGGGCAGCCCACTCGCACCGGTGGCGACGATCCCGTAGTTAGCGGTCGTCTCGCCCGAGTCGCTCTCGACCACGACCCCGCCGTCGACGGCTCGCGCCGAGCGCACGCGCTCGCGCACCAGACGGACCCCGAGTGCCTCGTTAGCCGCCATCAGCAGTGTGACTGCCTCGTCGGGGTCGAGCCAGCCGTCGTCGTCCATGACCAGCCCCTCGGTGATGCGAGTCGTGAGACCCTCGAAGAGCTGGGGCTGCTCGTCACGCGTGACGCCACGCATCGGGGCGCCGAACTCCTCAGCGACGACACGGAACTGCTCGATGAGACGACGGTCGCTGGCGTCCCAACCTACGATGAGCGTACCGGTCTGCACGATCGCAACCTCGCGTCCCACGACCGCCGCGATCTCGTCGGCCATCGTTCGCCACGCGTCCATCGCGCCACGCTGGAATCGATAGTTGGACTCCTCGCCGGGTGCGATCTCGGCGCTCGGCGCGATCATGCCGGCCGCGGCGCGCGTCGCTCCCGTGGCCGGTGCCGGATCGAAGAGGGTGACCGCGTGGCCGCGGCGCGCGAGGCGAAAGGCCGTGGCGAGACCGATGATGCCCGCGCCCACGACCGCAACGGAAGGATGTTCGTGTGTCACCCCATCAGCGTAGGTCGCAGTCGCACTTTCGAAATTCGGTATAGTGGCCTCGGGTCAGCGCTGCCCCGTTAGGTGACGCTATGACAAGAACCCTCTACGACCCCTCCTTCGAGCACGACGCGTGTGGCGTCGGGATGATCGCGGACCTCACGCGGCGCCCGAGCCACCACACCGTGACCGACGCCCTCACGATCCTGGAGAACCTCGAGCACCGTGGCGCGACGGGTGCCGACCCCGATACCGGTGACGGCGCGGGCGTGCTCGTACAAATCCCCGACGACGCCGTGCGGTCGTGGTTCGGCGACGTGGTGCCCCCAGCCGGTCACTACGGCATCGCGCACTGGATGATCGATCGTTCGCGCGACGCCGATGAGGTGCGCGCCGAACTCGCCGCGGCGGCCGCGCGGACCGGTCTTACCAGCATCGCGTGGCGCGAGGTCCCCGTCGACTCCTCGATCCTGGGCGCGACGTCGGCGGCGAGCGAGCCTCGCTTCGCGATGCAGCTGCTGGCGAGTGCGGCCGAGACGACCCCGGGAGCCCTGGAGGACGCGCTGTTCTGCCTGCGCCGGCTCGCCGAGCGGCGCGAGGGCCTCTACGCATCGTCGTGCTCGGCGAAGGTCCTGATCTACAAGGGGATGCTGAGCGCCCCCCAGTTGCGCCGGTACTTCGCCGACCTCTCGGACCCCGAACTGCGCTCGGCCGTGGCGGTGGTGCACAGTCGGTTCTCGACCAACACCCTGCCGCGCTGGGAACTCGCCCAGCCCTTCCGCTTCATCGCCCACAACGGTGAGATCAACACGATTCGCGGGAACCGCAACTGGATCCACGCGCGCGAGACGACGCTGCGCGCGCCCGCCCTGCCGGTCGACCTGGCCGAGCTGACGCCCATCATCACCGAGTCCATGAGCGACTCGGCGAGCTTCGACGAGGTGGTCGAGCTACTCGTGCGCGGCGGGCGCACGCTGCCCCACGCGGTCTTGATGATGATCCCCGAGGCGTGGGAGCGCTCGACGGCGATGGACGAGCGCCGCCGCGACTTCTACCGCTACCACGCCGCGCTGATGGAGCCGTGGGACGGCCCCGCGTCGATCACATTCTGTGACGGCACCGTCGTGGGCGCCGTGCTCGATCGCAACGGCCTGCGCCCGGCGCGCTACTGGGTGACGAGCGACGACCGGGTCATCTTCGCGAGCGAGGTGGGCGTGCTGCCCATCGACCCCCGAACCGTCGTGCGCAAGGGACGGCTCCAGCCCGGCCGGGTCTTCCTCGTCGACCTCGAGCAAGGTGCCATCGTCGACGACGAGGCGGTCAAGTCCGAGCTGGCCGGGCGTGCGCCCTACGGCGAGTGGCTGCGCGAGCAGCAGGTCGCCCTCGAGGACCTCAACGCGCGACCCATGCTCTTGCCGAGCTACGCCTCGGTCCGCCAGCGTCAGCGCAACTTCGGCTACAGCGACGAGGACCTGCGCCTGATCGTGCGCCACATGGCTCAGGTGGGCGAAGAGCCCATCGGCTCGATGGGCTCAGACAGCGCGCTGCCGGTGCTCTCGAGCCGACCGCGGTCGATCTTCGACTACTTCAGCCAGCTCTTCGCCCAGGTGACCAACCCGCCGCTCGACGCCATTCGCGAGGAGCTCGTCACCTCCACCCGAGTGACGATAGGCGGCGAGGACAACCTGCTGAGCGAGTCCGCGGCGCACTGCCACCAGATCGTCCTGCCCTCGCCGGTACTCAGCATTGAGGACCTGGCCAAGCTTCGCTACGTGAACGAGAACGAGCACGTCACTGGCTTCGCGCCGGTCGCCCTCGACGGGCTGTTTCCGGTCGAGGGCGAGGGGAGCAACGGGCAGCGGCTGGCCGCGGCCATCGCGCAGATCGCCGACGAGGTCGTCGCCCAGGTGCGCGCGGGAACGAACCTCGTGATCCTGTCGGACCGCAACACCAGCGCGACCCACGCCGCGATTCCGAGTTTGCTGCTCGTCTCGGCGGTCCACCACCGACTCGTCGACGAGCACCTGCGCACCCGCGCAGCGCTCATCCTCGAGGCCGGTGACGTGCGCGAGGTGCACCACGTCGCGCTGCTCGTGGGCTTCGGGGCCTCCGCGGTGTGCCCGTACCTCGCCTATGAATCGATCGATGCGCTGGTGGACCTTGGAGATATTGAGCAGCGCGCGGCCTACGAGGCTCGCTACCAGTACGCCAAGGCCCTCACCAAGGGCCTCGTGAAGGTCATGTCCAAGATGGGCGTCAGCACCGTCGCGAGCTACGTGGGCTCCCAGCTCTTCGAGTCGGTCGGGCTCGACGAGGCGCTGCTCGCGGCCTACTTCCCGGGCTTCACCTCGCGGATCGGGGGCACGGGCATCGAACGGATCGCGAACGACCTGCTCACCTGGCACCGCGCGGCCTACGCCGTCGAGTCGCCCGCGGAGGCACTCGGTAACGCCGGGGAGTACCAGTGGCGCCGCGACGGCGAGCTGCACCTCTTCAACCCCCACACGGTGCAAAAGCTCCAGCACGCGACCCGCGAGGGGCGCTACGACCTGTTCAAGGAGTACACAACGCTCGTAGACGACCAGTCGCGCGGGCGCATGACGCTGCGCTCGCTCTTAAACCTGGCGCCGGCTGGGACCCCGACACCCCTCGACGAGGTCGAGAGCGTAGCGTCGATCGTGCGGCGCTTCTCGACCGGAGCCATGTCCTACGGCTCGATCAGCGAGGAGGCGCACACCACGCTCGCCATCGCGATGAACCGCCTCGGCGCGAAGTCCAACACCGGCGAGGGTGGCGAGGACGAGGACCGGTTCGACACGAGCGACCCGCGCCAGAACCGGCGATCGGCGATCAAGCAGGTCGCCTCGGGCCGCTTCGGCGTCACGAGCCGCTACCTCGTCAACGCCGACGACCTGCAGATCAAGATGGCCCAGGGCGCCAAGCCCGGCGAGGGCGGCCAGCTGCCCGGCACGAAGGTCTATCCCTGGATCGCTGCGACGCGTCACTCGACGCCCGGCGTCGGGCTGATCTCGCCGCCACCGCACCACGACATCTACTCGATCGAGGACCTCGCCCAGCTCATCT
>JAKAFH010000039.1 GCA_021818025.1 Actinomycetes bacterium
AGCTGCTCTTCCAAAAGGCCGGCACCGACACCTTCTACTGGGTCGTCGGGATCACCGTGACCAACAGCGCGGGCGGCGCGCTTCGCTGGACCTACCGGATCTACCAGAACTCCTCGACGTTCTAGGCGGCCTCGAGCACCAAGTCGGGCGCCGGACGATCGACCTCCGCAAAGGCCCACGACCACAGGGCCAGGTTGATCGGATAGATGATGTAGCCGATGCGCGTCGCCGACGCGCTCAGAATCATCGCGGTGAAGGCGATGCTCAAGATGCCGAGCAACTGGGACAACGTCAGGGGCCAGTGCTCGCGCAGGTAGCGCCACACGTAGAACGACAGGACCAGCAGCATCGCGGGCGCGAGCACGTGTCCGAGTGGGGACCATAGCGTGGTGAGGATGTGTCCGGGCAGCGGCGAGGCCGCCGGCGAGCGCACGCCGGCGAGCCCGAGCGGGAAGGCGAAGACGTTGGTGACGAAGGCCCACGGCGCACGGACCACGAAGGGCACGACGGTCACCGCGACGATCCCCACCACGCAAGTGGCGACCGAACGCCACGTGGAGCGGCCGGCCCGGTTGCGGCTCACCAGCAGCGCGCCGAGAGCCATCGGCCACGCGGTCAACTTCATCGCCGCGGCGAGCCCGAGGCTGACGCCGGTCAGGTAGCGCTCGCGGCGTTGCAGCCCGACCACGCCGAGCAGCATTAGCGCGAGGATCGGCATGTCGTCGCCACCGGTCGACAAGAAGAGCGCCCCGGTCGGCAACGCCACCAGCACCTGGGCAAGGAGGATCTTCTTGCTCGGCGGCGCGCGCATGAGCGCGAGCGCGATGCCGAGCGCGATCATCGTCATCAGGGACATGATGATGCGCGCGTCGGTCAAGCCGAGGCCCTGGTGGGTCTCGGCCGACGGCAGGCCAAAGACGCTCATGAGTGGGAAGTACGGGAAGAACGACTCGTAGGCCGGCAAGCCCGGCACCGCGTTGACGACGCGACCGTTGTGCAGGTAGGCCCGGTAGGGATCGAGGCCCTTGGCGAGTTGGTCCGCCGATCGCTCGATCACCGACACCTCGGGCTGGGCGAATCCCACGCCGTGATCCAGCTGGCGCCACCGCGCCTCGAGGCCGAGCGGCACCGCGACGCTGCCCAAGGCGACGAGCACCAACAGGCCCACGCGCACGAGCATCGGGCGGCTCCAGTGCCGCCGTGACGCAACGAGCGCGAGGATCGAGAACACGGCGTAGGGCGCCGCCGCGAGGTAGCCCCAGTGCCACTGCGCGGCCTCGCGCGACGTCGCGGCGAGCCCCAGGGCGAAGACCGACGAAACGCCGTAGAGCCAGGCGTCGCGCCCCAGTTCGGGCATGGCGACCCACCACCTGAGAAGACGGGAGCGCACGGTCACAAGACGCGCCAGCACGGGGTCGAGTCTACCGTTCGGTTCGCGACATCACGGGCTCTCCGGCCGGGTGCGATGGACCGGCGACAGCGTCACGGGTGGTACCGGACCGCGCAGGAAGCGCTGGATCAGCGCCGTCGTCTCGCGGGGATACTCCTTCAAGAGGGCGTGCGACGCACCGGGCACGATCGCGAGCTGGGCCTCGGGGATCGCGCGGTAGAGCCCGATGGTGTCCTCGAGGCGGGTCGAGTCGTCGTCGCCGGCCATCACGAGCGTCGCGACCCGGATTGAGCCCAGCTCAGCCGACGTCAGGTTCGGCTCGGTGCGAAAGAGCCGCATCGTCTTTTCGACGACGACCCGGGCGTGCCCGGTGCCGTCGGGCGATCGGAGGCCGAACTCGGTCGCCCACGCCTCGAACATCGGCCCCTCGGTCGCAAAGGACTCCATTGGCTCGAGGCCGTCGGGGTGGGTGTTGGCGCCCACGGCAACGAGTCGTCCCACGAGGTCCGGTCGACGCATCGCCACCAGCAGCCCGGTTATCGCCCCGTCACTGTGCCCGATGAGGTGCGCGCGACGGCCCAGCCACTCGAGGAACGCGATCGTCTCGGTCGCCATCGCGTCGTAGTGGAAGGGCTCGTCGGTGTCGGCGGTTCGGCCGTGCCCGCGTCGATCGAAGGCCGAGACGCGATAGGACCCGCTGAGCCGTCGGCCCACCGTTCGACGCAGGCTCGCGCTGCTGCTCAAGCCACCGTGCAGCAGCACCACGTCCTCGCCGCGTGTTCGCCCAACGGTTACCCACGTGGGGTGTCCGTTCAGGCTCACGATCGTCACGCGGTCATCGTAGGCGCGACCGCCCTAGCCTGGTGACGTGCACGCCTTCACCATCACCGAATCCGACGGCCTCCTCGCGCTGGTCGCCCAGTCTGTCGAGCCGAAACCTCGCGAACCCGACGACGTGCTCGTGCGCGTCGAGTTCAGCGGCGTCAACTACAAAGACGCCATGGTCGCGAGCCCGCACAGTCGGGTGCGCCGCGTCGCCTCACTGGTCGGTGGCGTGGACGCCGCGGGCGTGATCGAGTCGTCGATCGATCCCGAGTTGCCGGTGGGCACGCGCGTCGCCGTGCACGGCGGTGACCTCGGCGTCGCGCGCGACGGCGGCTTCGCCCAGTACGTCTACGCGCCGCGCCGCTTCATCTCTCCCCTACCCGATGCCCTCTCCACACGTGACGCGATGGTCATCGGCACCGCCGGCGTCTCGGCCATGGCCAGTGTCCTCGCGCTCGAACACCACGGACTCGATCGCGACGGCGAGGTCCTCGTGACGGGCGCGACCGGCGGCGTCGGGTCGGTCGCCGTGACGATCCTCGCCGCGCGCGGCTACCGCGTCGTCGCCTCCACGGGATCGGAACACCAGGCGGACTGGCTCATCGAGCGCGGCGCGGCACGCGTCATCCGCCGCGACGAGGTCGGCGACCGACTCGATCGCGTGCTCGGCAGCGAACGCTGGGCCGGTGCGGTCGACTGCGTGGGCGGCGAGACGCTCAACCAGGTCCTGCGCTGCCTGCGCTACGGCGGGGCCGTCGCCGCGAGCGGGCTCGTCGCGAGCGCCGAACTCACCACCACGGTCTACCCCTTCATCACGCGAAGCGTCGCCCTGCTCGGCATCGACGTCGTCGAGGCACCGCCAACCACCCGCGCGCGGGTCTGGCGCGCCCTCGCCGAGACGCTCACCAGCGCCGCACTCGAGCCCCTCGTGGACTCGGTCGTCGATCTCGCGCACCTGGCCCAGGCGATCGACGCCATCAGAGACGGAAAAACCCGCGGTCGGATCCTGGTGGATCCGACCGCGGGCTGAACCGCCCCCTCGACTTATTCGTCGGCGACGATCGAGCCGATGCGCTCGCCGATGCTCGGGTCGCGGTTGACGAGGATCACCGCGTAGATGACTGCCAGTATCACGGTCGCGAGCGCCATGTACGGGTACCAGTTGTACGGCGTCGGCTGGCCCGGCTTGGCCAGGTAGTACAGCGGCACCAGGATCGTGATGAGCCCGAGGATGGGCAGCACGCCGTGGCGGAAGCCGTTGAACAGGTCCGGGTGGTGCTTCTTGTAGTAGAAGGGCAACGCCAGGTTGCTCATGCCGTACACCAGCAGGATCAGGATCGTGCCGAAGGTCGACGACTCGAAGAAGAGGTTGCCGGCGCTCATGCCCGCCGACGCCCCGTGGCCGCCCAGCAGGTGACCCAGTCCCCAGACGCCGATGATCAGCAGCGTGCCCGATAGGAAGAACAGCAGCGAGTTGACCGGCGTGCGGCGATTGGCGTGCACCTTGCCGATGAACTTGGGCAGCAGCCCCTCACGACCGGCGTTGAAGACCAGCCGGGCCTGTGAGTTCGTACCGGCGATCAGCGCACCGAGCGTCGAGGTCATGCCCGCGAGGAAGGCGAAGAACGCCGCGGCTCCGAGTACGCCCTTGGCGACCGTGATGAACGGGATGGCGCTGCTGGACAGCTTGCCGATGTCACCCGAGAAGCCGATGACCGTCGAGTAGGCGAAGAGCAGGTAGCTCACCGACATGATCACGACCGACGTGAACACGGCCTTAGGAACGTTCTTGCGCGGGTTGTCAGTCTCCTCGGCCAGCGCCGCGGAGTTCTCCCAACCGATGAAGAGGTAGATCGCGAGGGGGAAGCCCGCCGCGAGACCCGTGAACCCGTGGGTGATGTTCTTGGGGTTGAAGGGCGCCATCGACAGGTGGCCGTGGAACTTGATCAACGCGGCGACGCTCACGACGACGAGCACCAGCATCTCGAAGGCGAAGAAGAAGCCGGCCAGCTTGGTCGAGACCGAGATGCCCCGGATCATCATGAAGGCCGCGAACGCCAGGAACACCAGCGTCCAGATCCCCCACGGCACGCTCTGTAGGCCCGAGACGTTGTAGTTCTGCAACAGCGTCTGGAAGAACCCGCCGACGATACCCACGACCGAGGCCATGGCGGCGATGTAGCCGATGCCAGTCAACAGTGCCGTCGTCACACCCGTGCGCGCTCCGAAGGTCTTACCGACGAAGGTGATGAACCCACCCGTCGACGGCATCACCTTGGTGAACTCCGACAACGTGTTGGCGAGGAACGCGATCGCGATGCCCGCCGCCAAGATGGTCAATGGGGAGGCCACGCCCGCCGTGTAGGCGAGGAACCCGAAGCCAAAGAAGAAGCTCATCGCCGGGCCGATGTTCGCCATCGTCGCCGCCGCAATGTCAATCGGACCTAATACACCGCGATGAAGTCGCTCATGCCCACCGTCGGCGACGGGGAGCTTCGCCCCCAGCGACTCCGGTGAAAACGCTTCGGTCATACACCCTCCTACGATTCACGTGCGCATCATTGCGCACTAGCGCTGCGAGCAACGCGTCCCCTGAAAGTAGTAGATGTCAAGCGGCGCGCTACGCATTATCAAACCGAAAATCGAAAAAACTTTGAGCGCTGATTCGAAATACCGAACTTCATTAGCGTTACCTACTGGTAACGCAGCAGGCCGTTGGGCTCGAATCAGTAGAACGGGCTGACGTTGAGGGTGCCGCCGTTGCAGGGCTGGATCGGATACGTCAGCGCGATCGGCGTCGTCGAGGATCCCACGCCGGTGCCAACACGCACGACGGCGACGCTCGCGCACGACTGCGAACCCACGGCCACGTCACTAAAGGACATTGAAAAACTTGTCGTCGATCCCTGGGACAACGTCAACGTCGTCGGTGCGCGGTTCGCCGCGGGGATGAGAAAACTCCCCGGGTTTCCCGGCGACGGTATCTCGACCGTGCGCTCGGGCAGCGTCGCGCCCGATTGACTCGCGAGGCCGATCACGGGCCAGCCGTTGAGCGTGCACGAACCGGGCGTTGACTTGGTGAGCGTAAAGGACGTGTAGATGGTCCCGGCCGCACCCTGGCTCAGTCCGCCCGCACCCGAGAAGTCCGAACCCTGACAGGTCGATCCGTTCGCCGACGCGACCGACGTCGTCGTCGTTGGGATGACGACGGTCGTGGTCGTCGTGGGCGTGGTGGTCGTGGTCGTCGGGGTCGTCGCCGCGTGGTGTCGACTCAGCGTCACGATGACGACGAAGGCGGCGAACAGCCCCACCGAGATGAGACCGCGCTTCACTCGTTGAAGTCTTCGGGCCGCACGGTGTCGAGGAACTCGCGCAACTCGGCGACCAGCTCGGCCTCGTCATCGGGCTCGCCCACCACCTCGAAGCCGTCCTCGAGGTGCATGACCTTTCCTTCGGCGGCCATCAGTTCGTCGCGCACCAGTATCGGCGCACCTACGCGCAGCGCGAGGGCGACGGCGTCACTCGGCCGGGCGCTCACGACGACCTCGTGGCCATCGCGGGTCATGCGCAACGTCGCGAAGAAGGTGTTGTCATCGAGATCGGTGATCTCGACGGAGAACACCCGGGCGCCCAGCGCCGCGATGACGTGACCCATGAGGTCGTGCGACATGGGTCGAGGCGTCTCGACGTGCTGGAGCGCGTACGCAATCGCCGTCGCCTCGGGGGCGCCGATGAAGATCGGCAGGACCCGGTCGCCGCCCACCTCTTCGAGCAGCAGCAACGGCGTGGACGACCCGACGTCCACTCGAACCGCTCGAAGGACAACCTCAATCACGCTTCAAGCCTAGACCCCGCCTGAGACGTTGGGACGTCGCCGTGGACCTACTCAGCGAGGTACTCAGCCCGAGCGCGCTCGAAGAGGGCCGCGCGTAGCGCCGCCGCCTCGGCGACGACGTCCCTAGTCATCGTGGCCGCCGCGTCGTGGTCCATGGACGCGCCGGGCTGGCGAAGGGGCATCGTCCACTCGTCGACGATCCCGATCTCGCGCTCCACCACGCGACGCAGCGTGGCCAGGCGTCGCGCGTCGACGCCCCGGGCGAGCAGCACCGCCGCCGCGCTCGCGACGCGCACGTCGATGGCGCTAAAGGACGTCTCGCGACCCTCTGACCTTGGCACGACGAGACCCGCGGCGATCAGCTCGTTGGCGTCGACGGCTTCGAGACCCGTCGCGGCCAGGAACTCGGCCGTGCTGAAGTGCTCGGGCTTGACTTGCTCCGAGGCGGGCTTTTCTGACTCGCCGACGACACTCAGCGCGACGCGCTCGGCAGCGGGCACGATCGCGCGCACCGACGTCGCGGCCGCCTCACGCGCCGCCTGGCGGGTCACCCGCGTGGCGGGCACGTCATCGAGCAGTCCCTGCTCGATGAGCCGCAGGCGCACCACGCGCAGGGGCACGAACTCCTCGTTCGCCAGGCGGATCGCCTCGCGCAAACACGCAACATCGCGTTCGGAGTACAGGCGATAGCCCTTGCGGCTACGCGCGGGCTGCACGAGCCCCTTGTCCTCGTAGTAACGGATCTTGGAGAGCTCGACGTCGGGGAACTCCTCGCGCAGCACCGCGTGCACTTCGCCGATCCGCATCGCACCCACCGTCGGCGTCATGATGTCGCCTCCCAGAAGACGAGCTTGAACTTGCCGATCTGGACCTCGTCGGCCGTGTGCAGCGTGGTCTCCTCGACCCGTGCGCCGTTCACGTAGGTCCCATTCAAGGAATTCAGGTCACGAAGCGTCACCCGGCCACTGGCCGTGCGCGTGATGATCGCGTGATGGCGCGACACCGACACGTCATCGAGCAGCAGGTCGCTGTTCTCGTGGCGGCCCACGGCCGTCACTTCCTTGTCGAGCTCGTACCGAGCCCCGGCGGCGCTGCCCGAGGCGACGACCAACATGTCGGTGTGGCTGCCCTGGGGACCCGCGCTCACCCCGGGGTGCAGCACCTCCTGGACACTCACGACGGGGATGGCGATCGTCTCGGGCGACGCCGAATCGTGCTGCGGGGCACCGCACGCCCAACAGAAATTCGCGTTCGAATTGAGGATTTCGCCACAGCGACGACAGTTCACGCGAGCCACCCTACTGAAGTTCCATCGGCGCCGCCGACTTAATTCGTGGTCAGTGCGCGGTAGGCCTCGGCGTCGAGGAGGGCGTCGACGGACGCGCCGTCGACGCCGCTGATCTCGCACAACCAGCCCTCACCGTAGGGGTCGGCGTTCAGTGTCTCGGGGGCGCCGCGGAGCGACTCGTTCACCGTCGTGACGGTGCCCGAGACGGGCGCGTAGATCTCCGACACGGACTTCGTCGACTCGACCTCGCCGATGACGTCGCCCGCGGTGACCGTCGCGCCGACCTTGGGCAGGTCGACGAACACGACGTCACCGAGTGCGTCCTGAGCGAAGTCGGTGATGCCGACGCGAACGGTGTCACCCGTCACGTGGGCCCACTCGTGGTCGCGGGAGTATCGCAATTCCTCGGGAGTCTTCATGCGATGAAATCTACTCCAACCGCCGACCCGCGCGACCGGTCCGAAGGGCCTCTTTCGCGGGGCCGACGTAGCCCACGAACACCGCCCACGCGAGCGCGAGACCGCTGACCCCGATGACCCAGCAGGCGCCCCGTCCCCACTGCTGCCACGTCGCGAGCGCCGCGTGGTGGTCGTTGCTCGTGAGCAAGAACAGGGGGTACGTGACCATCAACGCGAAGGTCGAGACCTTGCCCCACCACAGCACGTCAATGCGCGCGGCGCCGAGCATCGCGAGCACGATCGTCAGCCCCGACACCAGCGCCTCGCGAACGAGGGTCGCGATCGCGAACCACCACGGCACCCCGCCGGCGGCCGCCACCGCGATGAGTCCGGTCATCATCAAGACGCGGTCGGCGACCGGGTCAATCACCTTGCCCACGGTCGAGACCTGGTGCAGGCGACGCGCGACGTAGCCGTCCACCCAGTCCGTCGCCCCGAGCGCGCCGAGCAGCCACGCCGCCTCGGCGCGGTGACCGGTGCCAAAGAGCAGCCAGAGGAAGACCGGTAGCAACGCCAGCCGAACGGCGGTGATCAGATTGGGCCAGGTTCGCCAGTCGCGGCCGACCTCGTCCACGACACTGAATCAGGCGACGGTGATCGCTGCGTCGAGGTAGACGTCCTGGACGGCGTGCACCAGGGCGGCGCCCTCGTCAATCGGTCGCTGGAAGGCCTTGCGGCCCAGGATCAGGCCCTGACCGCCGGCGCGCTTGTTGATGACGGCCGTGCGAACCGCCGAGGCCAGGTCGTCGGCCCCCTTGGCCTCGCCGCCGGAGTTGATCAGGCCGATTCGACCGGCGTAGCAGTTCACCACCTGCCAGCGCGTGAGGTCGATCGGGTTGTCGGTGGTCAGTTCGCTGTACACCTTCGGATTGGTCTTGCCGAACTTCAGCGCGTTATAGCCGCCGTTGTTCTCGGGCTGCTTCTGCTTGATGATGTCGGCCTCGATGGTCACCCCGAGGTGGTTGGCCTGGCCCGTGAGGTCGGCGCTGACGTGGTAGTCCGCCTCGGCAGTCTTGAACGCGGGATTGCGCAGGTACGTCCACAGGACCGTGAACAGTCCGAGCTCGTGCGCCTCGGCGAAGGCCGCCGAGATCTCGCGCAGCTGGCGACCCGACTCCGGCGAGCCGAAGTAGATCGTCGCGCCCACCCCGACCGCGCCCAGGTCCGCCGCCTGTCGCACGCTCGCGAAGGGGATCTGGTCGTAGGTGTTGGGATAGTTGAGCAGGTCGTTGTGGTTCAACTTCACGATGAAGGGAATCCGGTGCACGTACCGACGCGACACCGCACCGAGGGTCCCAAGCGTCGAGGCGATGGCGTTGCAGTCGGCCGCGATCGCGAGGTCGCACAGCCGCGCGGGGTCGAAGTACGCGGGGTTCGGCGCGAACGACGCGGCCGCCGAGTGCTCGATGCCCTGGTCGACGGGGAGGATCGACACGTAGCCCGTCTTGGCGAGCCGGCCGCTGTTGTAGAGGGCACCGAGGTTGCGCAGCACCGTCGGGGACCGGTCGCTCGAGGCCATGACTTCGCCAATGAAGTTCGGCCCGGGAATCGTGAGCATTTCCTTGGGGAACGCTGTGGCGCGGTGGTCGAGCAGGGTCGACGCCTCGTCACCTAACAGTGCGGCAATGTCCATGAGCCCACCCTACAAGATCACTCGAATGGGTCGAAGTCCGCCGAGGTTCACCCCGGCGCGGCAGACTACGGCTATGTTCCACGCGTATCGGTCATCGCTACACCGGCGGCTTCGCACGATCCACCAGCTCTATCGCGAGGCGGTCGAGACAATGGACGTCGAGCAGGTCAACTACGTCGAGCGCGACGGCGTCTTACCGATCGCCTTCTCCCTCGTGCACCAGGCGGTGATCGAAGATGCGAGCCGCGCCCTGGCCGGCGGGCCGGCCGCGATCTTTGACGACGAGTGGGCCGCGCGCATGGATCTGGCCCTACCCACCGACGGTAAGGCCGAGACCGTCTCGACGATGATGAGCCAGCGGATCGGCGACTACGACGCCTTTGGCGAGTTCCAGCAACGAGTCTTCACGCTGACCGAGCGCTTCATCGCCGACATCGACACCGCGAGCCTTCCCGAAGTCATCGTCTCGCCGCCCTACCCCGAGGCACTCGTGCACACGTTCTCGGCCCGACTCGCGGGGCCGAACGGGATCACCCGCGCCGACGCCATCGAGAGCTGGATTGTCCAGCACGCCCTGCGCCACCTCGGCGAGATCGAGCACGCACGCTCCCTCGTCGGCCTCGGGGGCATGACGTCCTAACGGTTCAGTCGACGCGCTTCTTGGAGACCGGCGTCGTGCGGCGCTTGCGGTTCTTGCGCGGCGCGTCCATGCCGAGCTCGGCCAGGCGCGCGCGCGCGTCGTAGGCGTCGGGCTCGGCGAGCACGACGCGCGAGAAGAGCTCACGCGCCGATCCCGCGTCGCCCGCCCGGTCAAAGGCGTCCGCCAGCGCGTACCAGAGCCGCACGTGACGATAGGACGGGTTGCGCAACTGTTTCGTACCGCCGGCTCGCACCAGCAAGTCAATCGCCTCGTGGAACTTGCGCTGATCTGCGAGTGCCCCGGCCATCACGATCCGCCCCTCGGTCAGCACGTCGGCGGTCGGCTCACTCGCCTCGAGTTGCTCGAAGGTCTTCTCTACGGCCCGATAGCGCCGGTGGGCGCGATCGCAGTCCATCACGAGCGGCAGGTGCTCGGGGTCCTCGGTCAGGGTGAAGTGCGCGAGCAGGTGGATCTTGGCCATGTTCCAGCGTTCGCCGCGATAGGCGGCGAGCCCGGTCAACTCGCGAACGGCTGCGACCCCGGGCGTCGCGTCGGCCACGGTGCGACCCAGCCGCAGCGCCTCTTCGAATCGCTTGCGGTCGTAGGCCTCGGCGGCCTTGGTGAGGGTCATCACCATCTTCTCGCGCATGTAGGCCGTGCCGATGAAGGCCTTGCGGATGTCCGCCGCGACGTCGCCGGGTAACGCGTAGCTCGCACGCACCTTGCCGGGCGTCTCGCGTTTGACGGGCGTCGGCCGCTCGTCCTCGATCCACTCGGCCATGGGCGCGGGCCGCTCGTGCTGGCGCTTCTCCTCGTCCAGCGAGCGTCCCGTACTCGAAATGTTCACCGCGCCCTTGCGCGCGACACCACCCCAGCCTCGCTCGCGACCGTGCTCCCCGGCCCGCTGGCGGGCCGCTACCTCGGGATCGACGGGGCGCGCCGGACGCTGGGCACCGCGCGTGCCACCTCGACGGGGCCCTCCGTCGAAGCGTTCTTCGTTGCGCCGCGGCGACCGGCCCGGCGCTGCGTCGCGTCCCGCACCCCGGCGAACGTCGTCGCCCCCGCGTGGCGCCGGTCCACCGGTTCGTGCCCGCGGACCGCTTGCGGTGCTCGGCCGGCTCGGGCGCGTCGAGCGTGATGTTCCCGCATAGCCCTCGCCGTCGCGACGGACCCCACTCGGTGCACCCGGGCGAGCGAAGTCGCGTCCCTTCGGTGCCCCCGATGATCGACCGGCGTCACCGGATCGGGCCCGCCCCCGCGACTCATCGCCCGCTCGGCGGTAGGAGCGGCCGTCGGCGTCGTCACGACGCCCGACACCTCGGCTCGCGTCGCCCCGATAACCGCCCTCGCCGCGATAACCGCCGTCACGGCGCTCAGATCCACCGGGTCGGCCGTACGAACGGCCTTCGGCATCGTCACGACGCCCGGCACCGCGGCCCGAGTCACCCCGATAGCCGCCCTCGCGTCGCTCTGATCCACCGGGTCGCCCGGTCGTTGCGCGTCCGCGCGATCCGCCATCGCCACGATTGAAGGAACGCGAGTCGCCGCGCTCACTCCCACCCGTGCGACGGGCGTCGCCCGCCCGATTCGACGGCGATGGGGGTCGGCCGCCCGCGCCACGACGGGAACTCTGGCCACGACGGGGTGCGGGAGGGGAAGAAGGCATCCCTCCATTCTACGGAGCGCCACGGCGGTGCGCGAAAGGAACCTCCACGTTGTTCGAGCGCGCGACGAACTACTGGCCGCGTGGGGAACCGGGTCGCGTTCGCCCGTACCACGAGCGGCGCGCGATCTTGGCACCACTCACGGCGCGCGGCAACTGGGCGCCACCATGCGAAAACCCCCCACCGAATGGTGGGGGGTTTTCAAGAAATCCCGGCGGCGACCTACTCTCCCAGGGGGGGACCCCCAAGTACCATCGGCGCTGGTGGGCTTGACTGCTGTGTTCGGTATGGGAACAGGTATATCTCCACCGCCATAACCACCGGAAACCATGCGCTCACCACGTGCGTGGCGAACCGGCGTTGCCGGTCCCTGAGCGTCCTAGAACGAGCACGAACATCAAACTCCAAGCCCTCGGCCGATTAGTACCGGTCAGCTGAATGCGTTACCGCACTTACACTTCCGGCCTATCAACGTGGTCGTCTGGCCACGGGCCTTACCTGGTTAACCCAGTGAGTGATTTTATCTTGAAACGGGCTTCGCACTTAGATGCTTTCAGCGCTTATCCCACCCGCAGGTCGCAAAACAGCCATGCCCTTGGCAGGACAACTGTCACACGAGAGCTGCGTTCGTCCCGGTCCTCTCGTACTAGGGACAACCTTTCTCAGATCTCTTACGGCTGCATCGGATAGGGACCGAACTGTCTCACGACGTTCTGAACCCAGCTCGCGTACCGCTTTAATGGGCGAACAGCCCAACCCTTGGGACCGGCTTCAGCCCCAGGATGCGACGAGCCGACATCGAGGTGCCAAACCTTCCCGTCGATATGGACTCTTGGGGAAGATAAGCCTGTTATCCCCGGCGTACCTTTTATCCGTTGAGCGACGGCGCTTCCACAAGCGACCGCCGGATCACTATGCCCTACTTTCGTACCTGCTCGACTTGTAGGTCTCGCAGTCAAGCTCCCTTGTGTCATTGCACTCAACAGCTGATTGCCAACCAGCCTGAGGGAACCTTTGGGCGCCTCCGTTACGTTTTAGGAGGCGACCGCCCCAGTCAAACTACCCGCCTGACGCTGTTCCTGATCCGGATCACGGACCGAGGTTAGGGCTCCGGCGCAGAAAGGCTGGTATTTCAACGTTGGCTCCACACTGACTAGCGCCAGCGCTTCACAGCCTCCCAGCTATCCTACACAAACTGAACCAAAACCCAACATCAAGTTGTAGTAAAGGTGCACGGGGTCTTTCCGTCCTGATGCAGCTAACGAGCATCTTTACTCGTACTTCAATTTCGCCGGGTCTGTAGTTGAGACAGTTGGGAAGTCGTTACGCCATTCGTGCAGGTCGGAACTTACCCGACAAGGAATTTCGCTACCTTAGGACCGTTATAGTTACGGCCGCCGTTTACTGGGGCTTAGGTTCCCAGCTTCGCTCCTAAGAGCTAACCGGTCCCCGTAACCTTCCAGCACCGGGCAGGCGTCAGAGCGTATACGTCGTCTTACGACTTAGCACGCTCCTGTGTTTTTGGTAAACAGTCGCTTCCCACAATTCTCTGCGACCTTCTCACGCTTCGGACGCGAAGTCCTACACGCTAATAAGGCCATCCTTCTCCCGAAGTTACGGATGCATTTTGCCGAGTTCCTTAACTACAGTTCTCCCGATCGCCTTGGTATTCTCTACCCGCCCACCTGTGTCGGTTTGGGGTACGGGCACCGTGTCAACTCGCTAGAAGATTTTCTTGGGAGCATGGAATTAGTGACTTCGCCTAATGGCTCGGCATCGTGTCTCAGGCTATATGGGATCCGGATTTACCTAGATCCCGCCCTACGCACTTACCCCAGGACAACCAACGCCTGGGCTCACCTATCCTCCTCCGTCCCTCCTTCGCTTCCCGCCTTGGGGCTGGTCGGATCGACCCGAAGGTCAGCCCCTTAGTACCCCCAAATTGGGATTGTCGCGGACACGGTGGTACAGGAATATCAACCTGTTGTGCATCGACTACGCCTTTCGGCCTCGCCTTAGCTCCCGACTTACCCTGGGGGGATTAGCCTTCCCCAGGAACCCTTGGGCTTACGGCGGAGGGGTTTCTCACCCCTCTCTCGCTACTCATACCAGCATTCTCACTCGAACGCGCTCCACGTAGGTTTACACCTCCGCTTCATCGCAGGTTCGACGCTCCCCTACCACTACTCCTTACGGAGCAATTCTTAGCTTCGGCTCTGGACTTGAGCCCCGTTACATTTTCCGCGCAAGACCACTCGACCAGTGAGCTATTACGCACTCTTTAAAGGATGGCTGCTTCTAAGCCAACCTTCTGGCTGTCTGAGCGTTCTCACATCGTTTTCCACTTAGTCCAGAATTTGGGGCCTTAGCTGAAGATCTGGGCTGTTTCCCTCTCGACCAACGAAGCTCATCCCCCGTGGTCTCACTGCCAGTCTCTGGAGCATCGGCATTCGGAGTTTGGTTGGGGTCAGTAAGCTTGTAGGCCCCCTAGCCCATCCAGTGCTCTACCTCCGATGCTGAACGACTGACGCTGCACCTAAATGCATTTCGGGGAGAACCAGCTATCACCGAGTTTGATTGGCCTTTCACCCCTAACCACAGGTCATCCCCCTCATTTTCAACTGAGGTGGGTTCGGTCCTCCACGGGGTTTTACCCCCGCTTCAACCTGCCCATGGCTAGATCACTCGGCTTCGGGTCTGCAGCACGCGACTGAACGCCCCATTCAGACTCGCTTTCGCTTCGGCTACCCCTCTCGGGTTAACCTCGCCACGTACCACAACTCGCTGGCTCATTCTTCAAAAGGCACGCTATCGAGGCCACATATAAATATGTGACGACTCTCTAACTGATTGTAAATCAACGGTTTCAGGTACTATTTCACTCCCCTCCCGGGGTTCTTTTCACCTTTCCCTCACGGTACTTGTTCACTATCGGTCGTCTATGAGTACTTAGCCTTATCAGATGGTCCTGACAGATTCACGCCGGCTTTCCCGGATCCGGCGTTACTCGGGTGTTCACGCAGAGATCTCATCGTTTCACGTACGGGACTATTACCCTCTTCGGTCTACCTTTCCAGGTAGTTCTGCTACGAATCGATTTTGTAACTCTGTGAAGGTTGCTGGTTCCTTCTCGTAAATCCCACAACCCCGAACTGGCAACGCCCAGTGCTTTAACACCAGTTCGGTTTAGGCTCTTCCCGTTTCGCTCGCCGCTACTCAGGGAGTCACTTTTGTTTTCCTCTCCTCGGGTTACTGAGATGTTTCAATTCACCCGGTTCCCTCAACCCGCCCTATATATTCAGGCGGGAGTTGCACCCCATGACGGGTGCAAGGTTTTCCCATTCGGACACCCATGGATCAAAGCTCGGTAGACAGCTCCCCATGGATTATCGCAGTCGCCCACGTCCTTCATCGGCTATAGACGCCAAGGCATCCACCGTTGACTCTTTGTAGCTTGGAGAAATTGATATTTTTAAAAAATATAGATGCTCGTGCTCGTTCTAGAATTCTCAAGGATCAGCGCCCGATGCTCTACTCGCGCGCACGATTGGCCACGCGAGGAACGTCGGGGGTTTAGAGGTCCATGACATGGACTTCAACCGAGGAGCGTCGCTCCTCCAAAACGGAAGACGAGAGTCCGGGCGGGCGTCGTAGGAACCTGACCGAACCGGTGTGGAGTACGAGTACTCGAGACCGATCCGCAGTGGTATACCGCGCCTCCGATTAACCAGCATTCAACTCGGTAGCTGTCTGCCCCTGTTGGGCAGATGTGCTCCTTAGAAAGGAGGTGATCCAGCCGCACCTTCCGGTACGGCTACCTTGTTACGACTTAACCCCAATCACCGACCCCACCTTCGACGGCTCCTTCCTTGCGGTTAGGCCACCGGCTTCGGGTGTTGCCGACTTTCGTGGTTTGACGGGCGGTGTGTACAAGGCCCGGGAACGTATTCACCCCGGCAGTGCTGATCCGGGATTACTAGCGACTCCGACTTCATGCAGGCGAGTTGCAGCCTGCAATCTGAACTGAGAGCGGTTTTAGGGATTGGCTCCACCTCGCGGTTTAGCAGCCCTCTGTACCGCCCATTGTAGCATGTGTGCAGCCCTAGACGTAAGGG
>JAKAFH010000137.1 GCA_021818025.1 Actinomycetes bacterium
CGAGGCGCCGGGCGCGCTCGCGGGTCCCGGGCCCGGCCAGCCATTCGCGCGCCGTGACGATGGCCGTCTCGTCGAGGTCGCCGTTCGAGCGCTGGCTCGACACGTCGAAGTTCGTCACGCGCTCGATCTCGTCGCCGAAAAAGTCCAGGCGAACCGGCTGATCGGCGTGGGGCGACCAGAGGTCGACGATGCCGCCGCGAACGGCGAACTCGGCGCGGTGCTCGACCATGGTCTCACGCCGGTAGCCCATCGACACGAGCACCGCCAGTAGTTCGTCGCGGTCGCGACTGTCGCCCCGGCGCACCACGACGGGACCGGGAACCTCGTCGGGCGAGAGGATCTGGGCGATCGCCCGCACGGACGCCACGACGATCCGGGGCCGCTGCTCGTGGGTGAGCCGCCAGCGCACGAAGGCCCGCGCGGCCATCACCGAGGCGTCGGGGCTCACCCGCTCGAGGGGGTGCGTGTCCCAGGCCGGCCACAGGGCCACGGCCGCGTCGTCGCCGAGCAGGGCGACGAGCGCGTCGCGCAGCAGTTCGGCCTCGGTGGAGGTGGCGACCACGGCCACGGTCAGAGCCGCGCCCTTAGCGTGCGCGGCGACCGCGAGCGGCGTCGCGGCACTGCTCGGGGTGAGCGTGCCCGCGGCCAGGGCGTCGTTGAGCCGCGGCGAGGCGAGCTCGAGCACCCGGCTGAGGCCGATGGCGTCGCTCACGAGCGATTCGCGCGCCGCTGGGCCTCGTCGAATCCGTCGTCGAGCAGGGACTCGATGGCGTCGGCGGCGCGCTCGACGTCGGCCTCGAGGGCGAGGCGGCGCGCGCCCGTCTGACGCGCCAGGACGTGGTCGGCGCCCTGCTCCTTGCGCACCGGCTTGCCGACCCCGATGCGCAGACGACAGAAGTCCTGCGAGCCGAGGGTCTGGGCGATGGAGCGCAGGCCGTTGTGGCCCGCCAGCCCGCCGCCACACTTCATCTGGAGCCGGCCGGGCTCGAGGTCGAGCTCGTCGTGCACGATCAAGAGCCGAGACAGGTCTTCGAGCGAAGTACGCCGCAACAGCGGCGGCAGGGCCGCACCCGACTCGTTCATAAACGTCGTGGGAACGGCCAGGGTGACCAGTCCCTGGAGGGTGTCGATGGTGGCCGTCACGGCCCGCTGGCGTCGCTCGAGGTCGAGTCGTGCGCCTCGGCGCTGGGCCACGAGGCGCACGGCGTCGCCGCCGACGTTATGACGACTGCCCGAGTACTCCTCGCCGGGATTGGCGAGGCCCACGATGAGCCAGGCACTGGCGCTGCCGTGACGCGTCGCGGCCGCCGAGCGCCGCAGCGACACGGGACTACTCCGACGCGGCGGAGCCGGCCTTCGTGGATCGACCAGCGTGGGTGGCGACGACCGCGATCGCGGCGTCGCCGACCGCCTCGACGCCCGCCGGCAGCACCACGTCGGCGACCCGAATGGTCCCGCCGGGGCGCAGTTCGGAGATGTCCACGTCGATGTGCGTGGGGATCTGGTCAGGACGGGTGCGCAGCTCGAGGCTGAAGAGCTGCTGGTCGACCTCCCAGTCGGCGTGGCGCACCTCGACGGCGTCGCCGATGATGTGCAGGGCGACCTCGGCCACGACGGGCTTGGTTGGGTCGACGATCTGGAAGTCGATGTGCGCGACGGTGCCGCGCACCGGGTGGCGCTGGATCTCGCGGGCCATCACCAGGAACGAACGGCCGTCGGCGTCGAGTTCTATCAGGGTGTTGAGGCCCTGGTCGCCCGAGACCGCAGTACGGAACTCCTTGGCGTCCACCGACACGGCCAGTGGCTCGGCGCCCACGCCGTAGACCACGCTGGGGATGGATCCGGCCGAGCGCAGGCGCCGCGACGTGCGCGAACCAGGCGTCCGACTCGTCGATGCGTGCAACGTGACCTGCGACATGAGAACTCCTTACCGATTGCGGCCCGAACGAGGGCGGCACACAGGACGACGAGTCTAGTCCGTGAACGGCGCAGTGGCGAACCCGGTCTAGAGCAGGTTCTCGCCGCCGAAGATGTCCGAAACCGAGGAGTCCTCGAAGATGGCCGAAATCGCGTTGGCGACAATCGTGGCGACCGAGAGGATCTCGAGCTTCTCGAAGCGCCGATCGGGGCCGAGCGGCAGGGTGTCGGTGACGATCACCCGGCTCACGGGGGCGTTGAAGAGGCGCTCGACGGCCGGCGGCGAGAAGACGGCGTGGGTGGCCATCACCCAGATCTCGTCGGCCCCGTGTGATTTGAGCAGGTCACAGGCGGCGACGATGGTGCCCGCGGTGTCGATCATGTCGTCGATCAAGACGCAGTGACGTCCGCGGACGTCACCGACGATGTGGCGGGCCTCGGCCACGTTGGCCTGGCCGCGGGGCCTCGTCTTGTGCACGAGCGCGAGGTCACAGCCCAGGTGCTGGGCGTAGCGCTCGGCGACCTTGACGCGTCCGGCGTCGGGCGCGACCACGACCATGTCGTGGGGGTCGGCGTTGGCGTTCAGGTACGCCTCGAGGACCGGGGCCGCGACGAGGTGATCCACCGGGATGTCAAAGAAGCCCTGGATCTGACCCGAGTGGAAGTCCACCGACAGGACCCGGTTCGCCCCCGCTGTCTGGAGCATGTCGGCGATGAGCTTGGCCGTGATTGGCTCGCGACCGGCCGACTTGCGGTCCTGGCGGGCGTAGCCGTAGTTGGGGATGACGGCGGTGATGCTCTTGGCCGAGGCGCGCTTGGCGGCGTCGATCATGATCAGCTGCTCCATCACCGCGTCGTTGACCGGGGACGAGTGGGTCTGGACGATGAAGACGTGCGCGCCGCGGATCGACTCGTCGAAGCGGCAGTGGATCTCGCCGTTGGCGAACTCGCGCACGTTGGCCTCGGTCAGTCCCACGCCCAGCCGGTCGGCGATGTCCTTGGCGAGGGCGGGGTGACACCGCCCCGTCACGATGACCAGACGGCGTTTCGCGAGCGACTCCACCGGCCCAGCGTACAAGGTGCGCTGGGAGGCTCAGAGCGTCCGCTGGGTCCCCGCGGCGACCACCTCGCCGGGAGCGATCGTCGCGCCGGGCCCGAGGACGCTAAAGGACCCGACGGTCGCGCCGTCGCCGATCGACGCCCGGTCGACCTCCACGGTCCCGAGCCGGGCGTTCGCGCCCACGACCGAGTCTGACACGTGCGCGTTGGGACCGATCGACGCGCCCGCGCCCACCACCGTGTGCCCGCGCAGCACCGTGCCCGGCAGCAGCGAGACGCCCGGGGCGAGCACCACGGCGGCGTCGACGTAGGTGGTCGA
>JAKAFH010000138.1 GCA_021818025.1 Actinomycetes bacterium
ACTTGGCCGAGGAGTACTTCGCCGGGTTTGAGCAGCAAGCCATTGGTTGGCAGCACCTTTGAACCGTCGACGACGCCGATTAACGACTCGAGGGCTGCGATACGCGCGCTCCAATGCGACGTCGCGTCCTCGAGGGCGTTCGCCACGTCGCGCGCCTTACGTTTCTCGAACATGAGACACCTCCAGCCCTGAGCGTACGACGACGGTGGCGGAGGCGGTGGACTTCACCGAGCGTGCCACGTCGGCACCGGCGCCGCGGCACCAGCACGAGGCGAGCCACCGTGAACGTCGCCGTCTCGCCTGTTCACTACCATGGCAACGAGGAGGACCGTGCCCGACCTACTGTTCACCGCATTCAGCAACCGCTCTGACGCAGTCATCCTCGCCGATGAGGTCGGCCGCCAGCTACATTCCGAGGGCATCGCGTCTGAACTCCTGCTGCTAGACGACCTCGTGGTCCCCGAGGGCGCCACCGACGCGCTGGTGGTGAGCCTGGGTGGTGACGGCACATTCCTGAAGTCGGCCCGTCTGGCCCACGAGCTGGGCGCGAGGGTGCTGGCGGTCAACCTCGGTCGGCTGGGGTTCCTGCTCAACGTGCCCGCCGCCGAGCTCATCCACGACATCAAGCGTTCACTCGCTGACCCGCACGTGGTGGAGCGTCTGGCACTGCAGATCGACATGCCCGGTCGCGATGGTTACGAATTCGCCCTCAACGAGGTGGTCGTCGAGCGCGCGCACGCCGGGCACATGGTTCGCGTGTGCAGCTTCGTCGACGACGACGAGTACCTGACGTACTCCGCCGACGGGGTGATGGTAGCGACGCCGACGGGCAGCACGGGCTACAACTTCTCGGCCGGCGGCCCGGTCATCGATACGACCCTGTCGGTCATGGTGCTCACCCCGATCGCACCTCACTTCACCATCGACCGCTCCATCGTGGTCGGGGGCGACAAGGTCATCCGGCTCAATGCCGTCACGAAGTCCGCGGAGGTGGTCGCCGACGGTCGTACCATCGGCTCGATCGAGCCCGGCGAGTCGATCAGCGTCTCGCGCAGTCCCAAGCCCGTGCGAGTCGTGGAGACTCGGCGATTCGAACTGGGATTCCGGCTGCGCGAGAGCCTCCGGGAAGGTCATGCCTAACGCCGAACTGCTCGAGCTCTACGCGCGGGGACTCGGCGTCATCGACGAGGCACGCCTGGAGTTCGGGCCCGGGCTCAACGTCATCACCGGTGAGACGGGCGCTGGCAAGACGCTCCTGCTCGGCGCGCTGACGCTCTGCCTAGGCGCTGACCCGGCCTCGACCCGTCACGCGCTCAGTGACGACGTCCAGGTCGCAGCCGTCCTGCGCGACCGAGCCGGCGACGAGTTGGTCCTCGGGCGCGAGAGCGGCACCAACCGGCGCGTGCGCAGCACGCTGAACGGCGTCGCGACGAGTGCCGAGGCACTGCGGTTGGCGGGGGAGTCGCTCGTCACAATCCACGGCCAGCACGATTCGTTGACGCTGCGCAGTCGCGCCGACGTGCTCACCTTGCTCGACACCTTCGGCGGCGTCGACACGAGCGAACTGGTCGCCACCCGCCGACGCATCGCGGAGGCGACGCGCGAGCGCGAACTCCTCGGTGGCGACGAGGCGACGCGCCAGCGCGAGCTCGACCTGTTGGACTTTCAACTCGAGGAGCTCGAGTCGGCGACGTTGACCTCAGCCACCGAACTTGACGAGGCGCTTGACCAGTTGCGCATCTGGTCGTCGGTGCGCGACAGCCGAGCGGCGGTCCTTGCGGCCATCGAGGGACTGGACGGCGATCGGGAGGAAGCGGTGCTGGCGTCCTTTGCCCGCACTATCGGCGCCCTTACCCCGGTGGCGGGACTCGAGGACACGGTAACGACCCTGCGCGAGGCGCTCACGTCGGCTCGTGAGGCGCTGCACGACCTGCGCGAGTTCGCCGAGCGCGACGACGTGGACCCCGAGACCGTGGCGCGCCTCGAAGCGCGCATTGCGTTGCTCCAGCGTCTCGCGCGTAAGTACGGTGGCTCGCTGGCTGACGCGGTGCTCGCGCGCGAAGCGCTCCACGGCGAACGCGGTCGTCTCGTCGGCGCCGAGGTACGACTTCTAGCTCTCGACCAGGAACTACAGGAACTGCTCGCGCGCGAGACCGCCCTCGCGGCCACGGCCCGGCGCGAACGAAGCGCGGCCGCCGTGGCGCTGAGTGACGCCGTGACGGCCCAACTGCACCGCGTGGCACTTCCGAACGCCTCGGTGCGCGTGGTCGTCGACGGCGCCGACGGTGCCGAGGCGCAACTGCTCTTTGCGCCCAATCCCGGGCGGCCGGAGGGCCCGGTGCAGACACTCGCGAGCGGTGGGGAGCTGAGCCGACTCCTGCTCGCGATCGCGCTCGTGAGCGCGAGTGACGGCGTCGTCACCGTGTTCGACGAAGTCGACGCCGGGATCGGTGGCCAGGTCGCCGAGAGGATCGGGGACTGTCTCGCCGAGGTCGCCCGCGGCCGCCAGGTCTTGGCCGTTACCCACCTCGCCTCGGTAGCCGCGCGCGCCGACCACCAGTTCGTCATCGAGAAAGTGGTCGCCGACGGCTCCACCACGACGACGGTGCGCGAGGTGACCGGCTCCGATCGCGTCGGTGAGATCGCCAGGATGCTCGCGGGCGACCACCTCAGTGACGAGGCACGCGCCTTGGCTGAGCGGATGTTAAGCGCCGCTTCGTGATGGTTCGAGCGCACCGCTTTGTTCGCTACACTGGGAGTCCGTGGACACAACGGTGAATGCATGACCAAGTTCGTGTTTGTCACCGGCGGAGTGTCGAGTTCCCTCGGCAAGGGCCTGACTGCTTCTTCGCTGGGACGACTACTCAAATCGCGTGGCTTGAAGGTCACGATGTGCAAGTTGGACCCCTACCTCAACGTGGACCCGGGGACCATGAACCCTGGTGAGCACGGTGAAGTGTTCGTGACCGACGACGGCGGCGAGACCGACCTCGACCTCGGCCACTACGAGCGGTTCATCGACGAATCGCTCACGCGGACCTCTAATACCACGACCGGTTCGGTCTACTCGAACGTCATCGCCAAAGAGCGCCGCGGCGACTATTTGGGCAAGACCGTCCAGGTCATCCCGCACATCACCGACGAGATCAAGGAGCGGATCCGCCGTGTTGGCGCGATGGGCGCCGACGTCGTGATCGTCGAGATCGGCGGCACGGTCGGCGACATCGAGATCGTGCCCTTCATCGAATCGATCCGCCAGTACCGACGCGACGCCGGGCGCGGCAACGTCTGCTAC
>JAKAFH010000139.1 GCA_021818025.1 Actinomycetes bacterium
CTGGGGGATATTCCGATGGCCCGCATGGCGGCCAACTCCGCGTCGCGCCCTCGGGCGCTCGCCGCGAGTGCGAAACTCGCACTGCCGACGGCGAGGATGGCGGCGGCGATCCCCGCGATGAGGAACAAGGTGTAGGCGAGGTTGATGCCGCTGTGATCCGACGCCCGTCCCCGCGCCTCGAGGCTGTCGACTCCGACGACCGAGATGCCCCGCGCGGCCAGGCGCGAGACGATGTCCGCGGGTGCGCTGCTGGAGAGCCAGACTTCGGTCGTGTCGTAGGCGGGGGGCCCGAGGAGAAACCGCTGCGCCATCGTGAGATCCACCAGGGCCGCGTCGCTCCCGACTCGGGGCAGGGCCGGGACCTGGCCCACGATGTGCCCGAAGACCGTCCCCCCGTCGAGTCCAACGATCGGGGGTGGGGAGCCGGGTGTCGAATCGAAGGACGCAAGCGTGGTCGTCAGGACTGCGGGCAGAAGTCGAGGCACGTCGTTGGGAGACACCTCAACGGGCGAGCCGTCGGGATTGAGGTCCATCAGCGCCGTTAAGCCTCTCGACGATGAGCTGAGACGGGCGCCACCCGTCGGGTCCACCCATCGACGGGGGTCCTGCAACCCGGCTTTGACCGGCTCCCACCGGCCGCCCTGGCGCTCTGAGATTGATGCGATGGTCAGATCCGCGTGCCCGGACTCTGTCGGTGTTGCCGCCGGCGCACTCCACGCGACGGCGATGTCCATGAGCCGGCAGGACGCCGGACACATTCCCGCTAACGACGCCTTGTAGGTCGAGGTGCCGGTGGTTAGCGGTCCGAACACGACGTGGTAGACGGTCTGGGATCCTTCGTCGATGACGTCGGCCGACAGTTGAGGGGCGGGCCGGGCGTTCACCGTGGCGGCGACGGTCACGCGCAGCTTGGTCCCCGATAGCTGAACCGCGGGCGACAAGCCCTGGGGAACGAGGAAGTGGGCGTCTCGAGCAGACCCGCCGGGGCTCAGGCCCGGCGGCCACGACATCACCTCGGTCATTGATCTCGTATCAACCGCCAGTGTGGTGCCGTCGCTGGCGCGCTCCACGATGGTCGCCATGGCCGAGTGCCCGAATCGGTCCGCCGACCTCACCGCGGGCAAGAAACGCACGCCCGGACGGACCGAGACGATCAGGACCCTCTGAGCGCCCACGGCGAAGGAGTTGTGCACGGTGTGGTTCCTGGCGTTTATCGCCCAACCACTGACACCGAAGACGGCCAGTCCAGTGCACATCGCCACCAGTACGATCTCCGAGGAGAACTCCCGCCGTCGAGCCACGCGTCGGGTGGCGAGCACCCAAGCGATGCTTCTTGAGCGCAAGACGCGATGTGTCCGTCGGAGGAATGCCGGGAGTAGTCGGGCCGCCACGACGCCAAGCGCGAGGGCGAGAAGAGCCGGTGCAAAGGCCGACAAGGGATCGGTGTTCGTTCCGCCGCGCTGCCTCGACACGCCGGTCACCACAAGTTCCACGAAGGCCGCCCCAGCGACGGCAAACGTTGCGACGTCTCCTACGAGTCTCCAGGTCGATGACCTGGTTGATGTGACCCCGGACGCATCTCCGACGTCGGCAGCCCCAAGGACACGTCTGACCCCCAGTCCTACGGCCAGGATGCCGATCACACCGCTCACTAAGGCACCACCCAGTGACAACCATGTGACGGTCGCACCGACGCCGGGCCCGAACAGACCGTTGGCCGCCGTCGCAGCGACCGTCCAGGCGAGAAGCAGTCCGACGGGAAGTGCGACCAGGACGACGACGACTGGCTCTGCCAGGGCGACCGCGAGCGTGCTGAGGGGCCGGTAACCCCTCAGCACGGCGAGCTGGACGTCAGCCATCCGTTCCCACGCCGTTCGAGAGGCCACGAAGTAGAGGGCGAAGACGGCGAGCAGGAGCAGTTCGAAGTCAATGACGAGCACGATGGAGTTGGAGGTGTGCTCGGTTGCGCTCGCCGCGTCCAGGGCGTGTGGAATCTGAGTGCTCACGACGACACCGTGATCGGCCAACGCCGACGCCTTGTAGTGCCCCACCGATGCCTTGAGAGTGGAGGCGCTGTCGACCGCCAAAGATTTCCTGTGGAAGGGAATCTGAATCATGCGGTAGATGAGCCCCGTGGGGGCAATGGCCTTGATGGTGCTCGCGGTTGTGAAGGCGTCATCGATGCCCGGCTTGCCGAGGGTGGCCGTCCCATAGCCGAAGTAGTTGTTTCCCCACCAATAGGGACTCGAAGGATTGGGCACACAGAGGCCGGTGACTTCGAGCGACGCAGTCCTTGCCGAGTCAACGAGTGACAGATGAAGCGTGTGGCCAACACCTAGACCCAGCTCTCGCGCACTTCGAGTGCTTAAGACCACGGTTCCGATCCGGCTCGAGCACTTGCCCGCCACCATGATCAAGTGAGCGCAGACTCCAGATCGAGACAGGAGACTGGAGTAATACGCTTGGCCGTATGCGACGCTGGTGAATCCCACCTGGCTTGTGGCAACCCCCCCGCCAAACCACGGGCGACCGACTCTTGGTCGAGGGAGATTGTGCGCTGCTGCCACCAGCCGATGGATGCTGTCGGTTCGGTGAGCGGGTTGCAGCGTCAAACCAAGATTCCCCGAGGGGGCGGCGGCGAGCGTGCTGTTCAGTATTGACTGATCGGCGCTGTGAAGATAGATCGGCCCGAACGCTCCGATTGCCATGGCTGCCACGGCCATGACCAACATGGCCAGCGAACTTCCAAGACGCCAGCGGAGTCCGGACAGAAGGAGAGAGAACCGAGCCGAGTGGTCCCTCTTCGTGGTCTTGGCCATATCGTTCGCGGCAGAGTCTATTGACCAAGGAGTGGTCGTGCCTGGACGTGTCCACTGGGTAGGTGGCTTGACGAGGCTGCTGCCCCACCACCGTGGCTCGATCAGAGGGTGACCCTGGATCGCCTTAGTGTCTGCACTGACGTCAGTTGACATCTTGACTTGCCCCAGGCTTCTCTTCCGCCTCGGCTCTTGAGTTCAGGCAGTCTGGTCGGTCAGCGTCAGTTCGAACTCGACCGGCGAGACGCAGTCGATGGATCAGCGTCGCCGCTGGCGCTATGAACTGTCCCGGGGCTCGCGCGATCGATGAGCCTGTACCATAAGGTCCGCCACGATGCTCTTCTGCCCAACAGCGTAAGAATGGAGCATGAAGTGAGCAATGAAGGTGAGCCCCCGTAGCTCAGGGGATAGAGCATCGGTTTCCTAAACCGTGTGCGCAGGTTCGAATCCTGCCGGGGGCACGCAGTGAGACAAG